>NZ_CP029064.1:0-300000 GCF_003076275.1 Microbulbifer sp. A4B17 | reverse complement strand
CCGGAATACGCTCTTTGCGCAATACGTTGAGGTAAGGGTCTTGTAAGCTGTGCCCTTTTGACATCTTTTTTCTCCTTGTCAAAAAGCTGAATGCGGTATGCAGGCCGCAATCGCACCCGCGAAGAGCGCGGATCAAAAAACGACTGAGGTTGAATACGCGTATAAGTAGTGTAGTAGCGAGCCGGAAAAGGCCGGACTCTGTGAAAACTGACTGAACGGGCTTGTCGTTTAATAGCCCAACCACGTTATGGATGCTTAAGCGAGAAATTTCAAGGCTTCTGCCAATATTTCGTCATTCTCACGCACCCCACCTTGCTCATCCTGAGTGTACAAAGTTAGCAGGTCTGGCCAGCGCCGCAGCCAGGTTAACTGGCGCTTGGCAAGCTGCCTCGTCGCCGCAATTCCAGCGGCTACCATATCATCGTAATCGGTTTGGCCTTGCAAGTGTTGCCAAACTTGCCGATATCCCACCGCGCGAATTGCCGGTAAGTCCTCGTGCAGGTCTCCCCGGTCCAGCAGGCCCTGGACTTCATCAATAAAGCCCGCTGCGAGCATCTTGCGAAAACGCAGTTCTATACGCTGGTGAAGCAGGGATCGATCGCGGGGCATAATGGCCATCTGACACACCTGGTACTGCTCCTGTATTCCCCCAGCTTCCTGCTCGCGACGCAACTGCGAAAGCGGAACACCTGTGAGGCGGTAAACTTCCAGCCCCCTTTCGATACGCACCGAATGGTTGGGATGTAGCTCTGCTGCCAACTGCGGATCCACCTGGGCCAGCTCCGCATGCAATGCAGGCCACCCTTCACGCTCTGCGCGAGCTTCAATTTCTGCTCTCACCGCTGCGTCTGCCTCAGGCAATTTTGCCATGCCTTCCAACAGAGCGCGGAAATACAACATAGTTCCGCCAACCAGTAATGGCACTTTACCAGCAGCGGTAATTTCTGCCATAGCTTTCAGCGCATCTTTGCGGAAACGACCTGCCGAATAAGACTCAGAAGGGTCACAGATATCGATCAAGCGGTGAGGGTATGCAATTAGCTCTTCTACTGAGGGTTTGGCCGAGCCGATATCAAGGCCTCGATATACGAGCGCGGAATCAACACTGATTAACTCCACGGGCAAACGATCGGCGAGCGCCATGGCCAGATCCGTTTTGCCGGAGGCCGTTGGACCCATCAGGAAGATTACACGGGGCTTATCACCCGGCGAACTGTTATTCAACTTACCACCCACTTCTGCCGCGTAACTATTGGCCGCGCATAAACCACTTATCCATATCTGCCAGTTTAACCTGAGTCCAGGTCGGACGACCGTGGTTGCACTGACCACTGCGCTCCGTGCGCTCCATATCCCGCAACAGAGCATTCATTTCCGGAATGGTCAGACGTCGGTTGGCGCGAACAGAGCCATGGCAAGCCATTGTCCCCAGCACTTCGTTGATACGCTCACCAATACGGGCGCTGTCGCCTTCGCCGAGCAGGTCCGAGAGTACATCGCGCACCAGCTGTTCCACTTCCGCGCCGTGCAGCATTGTGGGTACCTGGCGCACCAGTAAGGTCTCCGGACCGGCCCGCTGCAATACGAAACCAAGCGCGGTAAACACCTCGCTGCGCTCCTCGAAGCAGTCCGCTTCCCGCTGGCTGACGGCCAGGCTTACAGGAACCAGAAGGGGCTGAGCCTGGATTCCACCGGCCGCATAAGCCACTTTCATCTGCTCATAGACAATGCGTTCATGGGCAGCGTGCATATCAACAACAACCATCCCGTGCTCGTTTTGCGCGAGAATATAGATCCCGTGCAGCTGCGCCAGGGCAAAGCCCAGCGGCGGCACTTCTGATTCGCTTTCAGTGCCCGCACCGGCCCCTATGGTCGTCCCGGAAGATGCTTGGGGCACAGGCACTGGCCTGCTGGTAGGGGCATCCTGCGGCTGTTGTGTCGCCGGAGATGAGTCCTGATACGGTTGGTGCAGAGCGCCGTAAGCGTTCATCTGCTCGCGCAGATTTGAGGGCGAGGGGCGATTGCTGAGTGGCATTTTATGCTGCCCGGCAAATTCACCGGCCTGTAAACCCGTGACCTGTTCCTGGCGCTCCTGCTCCGGCTCGCTTTCTGTTTCCTCTTTCTGCCCCGGACGCACATCCGCCAGGGCCCGGTGCAAACTGCCAAACAGGAAGTCATGCACCAGGCGACTATCGCGAAAACGCACTTCGTGTTTGGTCGGGTGCACATTCACATCGACGGAAGCCGGGTCCAGCTCCAGGTAAAGTACAAATGCCGGATGGCGACCGTGGTACAAAACATCGGCGAACGCCCGGCGCACCGCGTGGCTGACCACCTTGTCGCGAATAGCACGACCATTGACGTAAAAGAATTGTAAGTCGGCCTGGGAGCGCGAGAATGCAGGTTCCGCAACCCACCCCCACAAGCGCAGGCCGCTGCGCTCTACATCGATATGCAGCGCATTCTGCATAAACGCCGGCCCACACACCTGGGCGACACGGCGCTCCATTTCCACCCGCCCGGTGCCCGCGCGCAGATTATGCACACCCTTGCCGTTGTGGCGCAGGCTGATAGAGACATCAAATCGGGACAGCGCCAAGCGCTTAATCGTCTCATCAATGCGATTGAATTCTGTTTTTTCTGTGCGCAGGAATTTCCGCCGAGCGGGCGTATTGAAGAACAGGTCGCGCACATCCACCGTGGTGCCACGGGGGTGAGCCGAGGGCGCGAGCTGCGCCTGCATGTCGCGGCCCTCCGCACTTACCTGCCACCCCTTGCCACTTTCATCGCGGCTGCTGGTCAATGCCAGACGCGCCACCGAGGAAATACTGGCGAGGGCCTCGCCGCGAAAGCCCAGGGTGGCCACCGCCTCCAGATCTTCCAAAGCGTGAATCTTGGAAGTCGCATGGCGGGCCAGGGCCATTGGCAGGTCTTCCCGCTCTATACCCTTGCCGTTATCGCGCACTTTCATGCGCTTGCTACCACCGCCTTCCACATCGACCTCTAGCCGTGTAGCGCCCGCATCCAGGCTGTTTTCCAGCAACTCCTTGATTACTGATGCCGGGCGCTCAACTACCTCACCGGCGGCAATCTGGTTGGCGAGGCGGGGGGAGAGTTGCTGGATTTTATCGTGCATGAATCTGGCCTGTTAATGCTGCAAGGACCGCTCGACACTGAGGTCTCAGCCGGAAGGAATGCTCAGGGTCTGCCCCACTCGAATCACGGAGTTCTTGATGCCATTCGCTCTCATCAAAGCGGCGACGGAGATATTATATCGCGCCGCGATACCCGAAAGGGTCTCCCCGCGGGCAATAACGTGGTTGCGAGACTTATCGCTCTGGTTGGCGGCGAGCCAGGTATCCGCCGGGGGGCGACTCTTAAAGTGCGCCACTATACCGTCACTGAGCTTTTGCGCCAGCTTGCGCTGGAAACTGGGATCGCGCAGGCGTTTCGCTTCCTGGGGATTGGTAATAAAACCCGTCTCCACCAAAATTGAAGGCACATCCGGCGAACGCAGCACCGAGAAATTGGCCTGCTCCACCTGTTTTTTATGCAGGTGAGTGACGGTGCCAATCTGTGACAGCACACTGGCGCCGATATCCAGGCTGGCATTCATGGTGGCAGTCATGGAGAGGTCGAGCAATACGCCGGCAAGGGTGTCATCCTTATCACCCAAGCTCAAACTGCCGGCGCCACCGATAAGATCGGACTCGTTTTCCCGCGCGGCCAAAAAGCGGGCGGTTTCACTGGTTGCACCCCGGGAGGAGACCGCGTAGACCCCAGCGCCACGGGCATCTTTACGGGTAAAGGCATCGGCGTGGATCGACACAAAAAGGTCCGCACGCATATTTCGCCCAATTTTTACCCGTTCCCGCAAAGGAATATAGTAATCCCCTGTGCGCACCAGTTTGGCGGTAAAGCCCTTCTCACCGTTTATCTTTTTGTGCAGCTGTTTGGCAATCGCCAGCACCACATCCTTTTCCCGCAAGCGGCCGGGACCGGAAGCCCCAGGGTCTTCCCCGCCGTGCCCTGCATCAATAGCGACAATGATATTGCGTTCACTACTGACCTGCTCCAGCGTCTTTTCGCTGCCTTTAACCTCGTCGTAAAGGTCGATCACCAATCGATCCGGCAGGTTTTCATGGCGCCGCAAAGCAAAGCTGCGCGGATTGGCCTGCTGCTTTAGGTCCAATACAACCCGTAGATCTTTTTTATTCTGACGGGCGTGGCGCACCCGCGCGATCGGCGTCTTATCCAGGTCCAACTTGTCCAGCTCGGCCTTCAACTCGGTATCAGAGAGGTCGACAACCACCCGGTGGGGACTCTTGAGGGTGAATAACTTGTGCTCTGCCGGGCCGCTCAAATCAAAAACCAGACGCGTATGGTCGGGTGCTCGCCAGACGCGCACACCTTCCACTTGCGTCGCAGAAGCTGGCAGGAAAACTGCCAGCCACAGCGCGACAACTAACAGAGACCGCCACATAAAACTCATTACTTCCCAGCCCCTTTGCTTATTGGTATCAGTATTTCCCTGTGTTCAGGCGTTTTCAGGATGCTCGCAGCAGCTTTTGCAGCAGGTCTATTACGCGCTCACCCTGGGGCGAGTGCGCAATTAACCTGAGCTGGCGGCCACTTTCCGGTACTTCCAACTCAACTTCCAAGTCTGGAGCCGGCAATATGCCCTCACCCCGCTCGGGCCACTCTACAAGGCTCAAGCTCTGCGCAGAGAAATAATCCCGCACCCCCATAAACTCCAACTCTTCCGGGTCACCCAGACGATAAAGATCGAAGTGGTAAACCCGGTGAGCCTCAAGTTCGTAAGGTTCCACCAGGGTGTAGGTGGGGCTCTTTACCGCACCCTCGTGCCCAAAGGCCCTCAGTACCCCCCGACAAAAAGTTGTCTTTCCCGCGCCCAGCTGACCATTTAAATACAGCGTCAGTCCCTGTTGCAGGCCCGCCGCGAGACAGGCCTGCCCGAGCGAGCTGCCGCCGGATACGGTGGCTGCTTCATCGGCCAAATGTAATTTCAATTCACTCGCCATCAATCTACCAAACGTCTAATCCAGGGCAATAAATCCGTAGCGAGTAATCCCCGCATACCCTCTTCGGCAGCGCGATTACCCGCCTCTCCGTGTAACCACACCGCCAGTCGGGCAGCCTCCACCAGCGGCAAGTGCTGGCCAATCAATGCTGCAACAATACCGGTGAGGAGGTCTCCCATACCACCGGAAGCCATACCCGGGTTACCGCTGTTGATAAGGTCAACACCACCATCATGTGCAATCAGGGTACCGGCGCCTTTTAATATCACTACTCCACTGAATTTTTGCTGAACTGCAATAGCAGCGGCGCGAGGATCGGCGAGCACCTCGGCGGTATCACAACCCAGGAGGCGGGCGGCCTCCCCCACATGTGGGGTCAACACCCAGTCATCCCGCCGGACCCCGGCCAGAACCCGGCCCTCGGCGAGAATATTCAATGCATCGGCATCTACGACCAAGGGCGCCTCAGCTCGGCCGGCTCGCGCCAGCAGCTGCTCACTCCAGGGGGAGCGTCCCAAACCGGGGCCCACTGCAATTACGCTGGGGCCTTCGAGCAGCGGTTCCAGCTCCTGCCCGGAAATCACCGGATGGGCCATCACTTCTGGACTGCGAGTTAACGCTGCGGACAAATGCTCAGGGCGGGTCGCCAGGGAAATCAGCCCGGCTCCACAGCGCGCTGTGGATTGCGCAGCCATCAATGCAGCACCGCCAAATCCGGTATCACCGCCGACAACCAAAATATGGCCAAACTGGTTTTTAAAGCTATCGGCGGCACGCGCTGGCAGGCGACGGATGGCATCAGCCTCGTAACGCATAGCCAAAGGCTCAACTGCCCGGTAGGCAGCCTCAGGTGCCCCCAAGTCTTCGAAAATTACCTCTCCGCAGAGCGCCGGGCCGCGACCGCAGTAGAGCCCCATTTTGCGGCCGATAAAAGTCACCGTCATATCGGCACTGACCGCCTCGCCGGCACTGCCGGTATCGGCACTCAGACCGGAGGGGATATCCACAGCCAACACCGGGCCGGGGCTTTTGCGGATTCGCTCAACCGCATGCGCCACGCCGGAGCGCAGCTCACCGCTAAAGCCTGTTCCCAGCAATGCATCCACAATCAGTGTATTGGCATCCGCCGTATCCAGTTCTGCGAGAGAGTTCACCACCTGGACACCTTCCCGGCAGGCGTACTCATAGGCCTCCCGGGCATCGCCACTCAGGTGCTGAGGATCGGTACACGCATAGACGGTGACCGGGATTTTCTTTTGCGCGGCGAGGGCGGCAATCACATAGCCATCCCCACCGTTGTTCCCACCACCGCAGAAAACCTGGAGGCGGCCGATCTCCGGCCAGTGCCTGCGTAGATGTGAAAAAGCCGCGCGACCGGCGCGCTTCATCAGTTGAATGGAGGGGATTTCCAGTGCAGCAATCGTCTGTCGATCCAGCTCACGTACCGACTCGGCACTGTATAGAGGTTGAGGCGTGTCCATGCAGCTCCCGCGATGTGGTCAAGAATTCATCTGTGGCAAAATAGGCAATTACATCGCCATCGTTTGCGCCAACCGTAAAGTATACCGCCCCGGCCAGGCATTGTGCTTGCAGGGAATATCGAGCCGCTTTATCTATGACCGAATCACTGCTCGCCGACTTAGCCCAACAGATCAAAATTTGGGGCAGAGAACTGGGCTTCCAACAAGTGGGTATTACCGATTGCCAGCTGGAGGAGGAAGGGGAACGCCTGCGCGCCTGGATTGATGCGGGCTATCACGCTGACATGGACTGGATGGGCGCTCACGGTGAGAAACGCTGGCGCCCCGAATTACTGGAGCCGGGAACACTGCGGGTAATCAGCGTGCGTCTGGACTACCTGCCGCCGGACACCCAGCCGATTAAAGTGTTGAAGGATTCGAGTAAGGCCTATGTATCCCGCTACGCGAATGGCCGCGATTACCACAAGCTGATCCGAAAACGCCTGGCCAACCTGTCAAAGCAAATTGATACCTATTGCGCCGAGCGGGGCATTGAATCGAAAGGTCGGGCTTTTACCGACAGCGCCCCGGTGATGGAGAAGGCCCTGGCAGCCAAGGCCGGCCTGGGCTGGATTGGTAAAAATACGCTGGTACTGAATTCGACTGCCGGCTCTTACTTTTTCCTCGGCGAAATCTACACCAACTTGCCGCTCCCCATAGATATCAGCGAGGAACATGATCAGTGTGGCGACTGTGTCGCCTGCCTCAGGGTTTGCCCCACTGATGCCTTTATCGATGACCGCACCCTGGATGCGCGGCGCTGTATCTCCTACCTCACTATTGAAAACAAAGGCCCAATCCCTGAGGAATTTCGCGAGCCCATCGGCAACCGAATATACGGCTGCGACGACTGCCAAATAGTGTGCCCTTGGAATAAATTCGCCAAGCCCACCAAGGAAAAAGATTTTCATCCCCGACACGAACTGGACAATGGTGAGCTGCTGAAATTGTTTACCTGGAGCGAAGAGGAGTTCCTGCGCAAGACTGAGGGTTCGGCGATTCGCCGAATCGGCCACGAGCGCTGGCTGCGCAACCTGGCTGTTGCCATAGGCAATGGGGAGACCACGCCCGAAGTCATCAATACCCTGGAGAGTGCGCGCGCCAACGCCACGCCCCTGGTTCTGGAGCATATCGATTGGGCGCTGGAGCGGTTGCGCAGCGGGCGCAGGCGCAAGCGTAAAATCAAACGCAAGCCCGCTGGCTAATCGGGAGTGGGGGTCAGAGGCGGAAAAAAGTCTCGCGGTAGTGGCGCAATTCCTCAATAGAATCACGGATATCGTCGAGCGCCAAATGGCTGCTGTGTTTTTTAACTCCATCCAAAACCTCTGGGCGCCAGCGACGAGCCAATTCCTTCACCGAGCTGACATCCAGATTGCGGTAGTGGAAATAGGATTCCAACTCCGGCATATATTTCACCAGGAAGCGGCGGTCCTGGCCGATAGAGTTGCCACACATGGGAGATGCTCCCTCAGGGACCCACTGTCGCAAGAACTCCAGGGTCTCCCTTTCCGCGTCCCTTTCGGAAATACTGGACTCTTTAACCCGCGTTACCAGCCCGGAACCACCGTGCTGTTCGGTATTCCATTCATCCATTGCATCTAGCAATGCATCGCTCTGGTGGATGACCATTGAGGGACCCTCGGCGAGAATCTCCAGGCGTGAATCCGTCACGATTGTGGCAATTTCAATAATGCGCTCTTTGTCCGGATTCAGGCCTGTCATCTCCAGGTCAATCCAGATCAGGTTATTCTGATCCACAACGGGTCTCCTCAAACTTTCCGCGCAAGTTACCGCAACTACCCTGCAATAGCTATAATCCGCCGCTAGTCTCCAGGTGCTAGTGCATGAGTAAACGCAAATTAAATCGCCGCCAACAGTGGCGTATCAACAAAATCCAGCAGGAACGCGAAGCCCGCGCCCGCAAGCGCGAGCAATCTGCCGAAGAGGCCCTGGAAGAGGGGCAACTGGGGCAGGAACAGATTGGCCTGGTTATCGCCAACTATGGCACACAGGTTTTAGTGGAGAGCGAGAGTGATCCGAGCCTGCGCCAGCGCTGCCATTTGCGCGCCAATATCGAAACCCTGGTGACCGGCGATCGCGTTGCCTGGCACCCTGCCAGTGAAGATAGCGACGGAGGCATTGGTGTTATCGGCGCGCGCCTGCCGCGCAATTCCGAGCTGCAAAGACCCGATCGCTACGGCGACCTGAAAACTGTCGCAGCCAATATCGATCGCATATTGATCGTTATCGCCCCTTACCCCGAACCCTTTGCCAATGCCATCGACCGCTACCTGGTAGCCGCAGAGACCACCGGCATAGCACCCATGCTGCTGCTCAACAAAACCGACCTGATTAATGAGCGCAATCGCGATTCACTAGAGGAGCTACTCGCCCCCTACCCGGAGCTCGGCTATCCGGTCTTACGGTTATCCACCAAAACTGGCGAGGGCCTGCCGGAGCTGCTGGAAACCCTTGCGCAAGGATGTAGCGTTTTTGTAGGGCAGTCCGGGGTGGGCAAGTCATCCCTGGTCAACGCACTGCTTCCCAGTGCCGGCGCCCGCACCGGTGCCTTGTCAGAGGCCACACAGAAGGGGACTCACACCACTACAGCGGCGGAACTGTTTCACCTGCCCAGTGGGGGTGATCTGATAGACTCCCCCGGGATTCGCGAATTTGGACTCTGGCATATGGAGGAGGCCGCCCTATTGGAAGGTTTTGTCGAATTCCGACCATTTATAGGACACTGCCGCTTTCGCGACTGCCGCCACCAGGGCGAACCCGGTTGCGCTATCCAGGAGGCTCTGACCGATGGAAAAATTAGCGAGCGCCGCATGAATAGTTTTCTGCATTTGCGCAACAGCCTGGAATCGGAGAACAAGTTTTGAAACTGATCATCGAAGCGGAAGAACTCGCGACTCAGCTTGAGCGCGAAGAACTGCTGATTGTAGACCTCAGCTCACCCCACAATTACCTCAACGGCCATATTCCAGGGGCTATTCATCTGCCGTTCCAGGCGCTGATGGCTGGCACCGCGCCCGCACCGGGCAAACTTCCCGGTATCGAACAGCTGACCCAGATTTTTCAAGCTATTGGCTTGAAGCCGGAACAACATGTGGTCGCCTGTGACGACGAAGGCGGCGGTTGGGCTGGGCGCTTTTTGTGGACCTTGGAAATGATAGGCCACCGCAATTACAGCTACTTGAATGGTGGCATGTTGGCCTGGCGAGGCGCCGGCCTTCCTCTCACTACCGAGGCACCGGATATCGAGCCGAGTGATATTCAAATCACCGTCAACAGCACAGCTGCGATGGACGCCCAACAAATCCAGGATCAACTGGGCAATGATGAATTCCTTGTTTGGGATGCTCGTTCACCCCAGGAATATCGCGGTGAGCGGGTCCTGGCCATGAAGGGCGGTCATATCCCGGGAGCAATCAATTGCGAGTGGACTCAATTGATGGATCCGCAAAAAGATCTGCGCATTAGATCGGATGCCCGCGAATTCCTCGCTGCACAGGGAATTGATAGCTCACACAAGATTGTCACCCACTGCCAAAGCCATCACCGCTCCGCTTTTACCTGGTTAGTGGGCAAGTCCCTGGGATTTGATATTCGCGCTTATCCAGGCTCCTGGAGTGAGTGGGGCAATTTGCCCAATACTCCGGTACAGCAGTAGATACATTGAGAAAAGACGTAGATTTATGAACCCTAAACTTTTTGCCGCCCTGCAATACCTAACGCCGCAACACGCGCTCTCCCGCGCTGCCGGCTGGTTGGCGAATACAGAACTCAAGTGGATCAAAGATCCTTTCACCCGCTGGTTTGTTGAGAAGTACGGCGTGGATATGCAGGAGGCCAAAGAGAGCGACTGCACTGCCTACCGCACCTTCAATGAATTCTTCACCCGCGAGCTGGTAGACGGAGCCCGCCCCATTATCGAAGGGCAACACACCCTCGCCAGCCCTGCCGACGGCGCCATCAGCCAGCTGGGCCAGATCCATAACGGCCGTATTTTCCAGGCTAAAGGTCACGACTACAGCTTGGTGGAACTGGTGGGCGGTGATCCCAAGGTAGCAGCACAATTTAATGACGGACATTTTGCCACTGTGTATCTGTCACCGAAGGACTATCACCGTGTGCATATGCCCATGGCCGGCACCCTGCGCAGCATGACCTATGTGCCCGGGCAGCTTTTCTCTGTAAATACAGTAACGGCAGAAAATGTGCCGCGCCTGTTCGCGCGCAATGAGCGTCTGGTCTGCGTATTCGATACGGAAGCGGGCCCTATGGCAATGATCCTGGTGGGTGCGATGATTGTTGCCGGTATCGAAACCGTTTGGGCCGGACAAGTCGCTCCTATCCAGCGCAAGGTTATCAGCACGGATTATATGGATAAGGCACCCATCCACTTGGAGAAAGGTGAGGAGATGGGACGCTTTAAGCTGGGCTCTACCGTCATTATGCTATTTGGCGCAGACCAGGTGAGCTGGCTCGACCAGCTTGAAGCCGAGTCGCCCGTGCGCATGGGTGAGCATTTCGGTAATTTATTATCCGGCAAGGACTGATATTAGTAAGGGACAGCGGCAGTTTTCACTGCCGCCTCTGAAAAAGAGAGCGTTTACTTTGTCAGGCGCGTCAGCAGCTGCCCCAATCGGCCACCGCGGAATAAATAATTGTCGCGAATATTCGCCGCATCCACCTGGGGGTAAGCTCCGGGTTCTATATCCCTGAGGATACTGATCTTTTCCTCGACACTCATCTTGCCACGCTCGATAAGCTTCTGCTCTCGATCCTCAACTTCAGCTAAGTCACACAGGCGAGGCTTGCTGAGCGTTTGTTTTTGCCCATCGAGAACGATCATTACCTTTGGTCGCAAGCGCCGGTCGTAGGTCTGTTCCACGACCACGCCGACTTCTCCGGTGGACAACTCTACCTGAGTACCCGTGGGATAGAGACCAATAGCCTGAATGAACTCCACTACCAACTGTTCCTGGTAGGCGATACCCCGCAGGTCATACAACTTGGCAACTGCCCGGGATGGCGCTACCGGCTCACTGGAACCTCTTGGGTTAGTGGCTTCATCATAGAAAGTCACTATTCCGCACATGCGCGCCAACACTGAAATCCTGTCACCGCGCAAGCCCTCAGGGTAGCCACTACCATCGTGGCGCTCGCAGTGGGCACTAATGACTTCGATAACCTTCGGATCTATTTGTGGGTCTGCCGACAGCATCTTGACGCTGTGCTGCACAAACTTTCGATACTCCAATTCACTGCGCGGATCGCGCTGCTTCATCTGCAGCACTTCCCCGTCGATAGCCAGCTTGCCTACATCCTTCAGCAGAGTAGCCACCCCGAGCTTTAGTAAATCACTGCGTGAAAGACCGATATGGCGGCCGAATAGCACCGCCCAAATACTGGCACGTACCGAGTGACTGTAGGTGTGCTCATCCTTATCTCGTACACGAGCCAGCCAGGCAAACGCATCGGGACTGCGCAGCACACTTTCTACTAAATCCTCAACGACTTGGTTGACCTGCTGTACCGGTATGGGCCTGTTGTTAGCGACAAACCCCATCACTTCACTCATACCATAGAGGATCTGGCCGTGAAGCTTACGCGCATTACTGGCTTCTCGCTGCGCCGGCTGCGGAGGGGGGTATTTTTTATGGGAAACAGTGACAGGCTTACAAGGGATAGTGACCGCTGTGCGGCCAGAAGAACGACCCCTTGCGGAAGTGTCGCTGCCTCCGAGCAATCGGCGCAGGGTAACACCGGCACTACCGACAGTTTTGTGGACATCGACATAAACAAACCGGCAGTATTTCTGTAGCTGGCGGATTTCTTCCAAATCGCGGATATAAAAACCCTGCAGCGCAAATGGGGTTCGTGTCCAAGGCCGGTCAAGCTTGGAGACGAACATGCCGCGCTGTAAATCACCGACAGAAATTTTTGCTTGTTCGATTGCCACTGGGGAAGGTGCCGACAACTGTAGTTAACGCTAAAACGCTGCCCTGAAAGACCCCGTGGCGTAAGATCCTCGGTCCTCTGGGCAAGCTCACCTTTATATCATGGAGAGATATTAAGGTTCACCCGCCCAAAGTGAGACTGTATTCACAGACTCAGAGATCAGTGGCCAGTTTAGGCGTGATATTGGGCTGACAGTTCTACCACAGCTTCAATCATGGCTCCGGCATGTTTGGGGTCTACCTTCGGGGTAATTCCGTGACCTAAATTGAAAACGTGGCCACTACCCTGACCAAAAGACTTCAAAACAGCCGCCACTTCTGTGCGAATTCGTTCGGGACTCGCGTAGAGAACAGCTGGATCCAAGTTGCCTTGCAGGGCCACCTTGTCTCCCACTCGGGCGCGGGCGCTGCCAATGTCTGTCGTCCAATCCAAGCCCAGGGCGTCAGCGCCAGTATCAGCCATTGCTTCCAACCACTGACCGCCTCCCTTAGTGAACAGGATGGCCGGCACTCGACGACCGTCGACTTCTTTAATCAGCCCCTGGAGAATTCTCTGCATATATTTCAGGGAGAATTCACGGTAAGCACTGTGGCTGAGTGCCCCGCCCCAGGTATCAAAGATCTGTACGGCCTGGGCACCAGCGCGAATCTGGGCGTTCAGGTAATCGGTAACAGAGTCGGCCAGCACCGTGAGTAACTGGTGCATCAGCTCAGGGCGGTTGTAGAGCATTTCCTTACAGCGGGCAAAATCCTTGCTGGAGCCGCCTTCAACCATATAAGTCGCCAACGTCCATGGGCTGCCGGAGAAGCCGATAAGCGGCACGCGACCATTCAACTCGCGGCGGATGGTGGACACGGCATTCATCACATAGTCCAAATCCTTTTCGCTGTTCACCACTTCCAGGGCTTCGATATCGGCCGCTGTGCGCAGGGGCTTGTGGAACTTGGGGCCCTCTCCCTCAGAGAAGTAGAGGCCCAGGCCCATGGCATCGGGAATAGTCAGGATGTCGGAAAACAGAATGGCGGCATCCAGCGGGTAGCGCTCCAAGGGTTGCAGCGTTACCTCACAGGCCAGCTCGGTATTGCGGCACAGATCCATAAAGCTGCCGGCTTCGGCGCGGCTGGCTCGATATTCTGGCAGGTAGCGCCCCGCCTGTCGCATCATCCACACAGGCGTTCGATCCACTGGCTGGCGCAGCAGGGCGCGAAGAAAGCGGTCGTTTTTCAATTCGGACGGTTTGGTATCAGACATAGGCACACCGAGCGGGCTAAAAAAACGGGCATTGTACAGGGGCTTGGCCGCTATACACAGGGTGGCAAAGATATTGCGAGGTGCCTATTGGGACTGGCACAAATGTGCACGGGATAATTGGGCAGTGAGGGACAGTGCCCCCACTGCAAATCGGAAACGATTAAATATCCAGGTAATCGAGAATACCCTCACCTGCCTGGCGCCCTTCCCAGATAGCGGTCACTACCAGGTCCGAGCCGCGCACCATATCGCCGCCGGCAAATACCTTCTCATTGGAGGTCTGAAATTTGTATTTTTGTTTTTCTGGAGCGATAACACCACCCCAGTCGGCAACTTCAATATTGTGCTGCGGAAACCACTCCGCCGGGCTGGGACGGAATCCAAAGGCCACCAGAACAATATCCGCTGGGATAATTTCTTCAGAACCGGGTACCACCTGAGGGCGGCGGCGACCATTTTCATCGGGCTCACCGAGCTCCGTAGTGACCACTTTAACCCCGGCCACCTTGCCATCTCCAACGATCTCAACGGGCTGGCGATTGAACAGGAACTGTACGCCCTCTTCCTTGGCATTAGCCACTTCCCGACGTGAGCCGGGCATATTTTCCTCATCGCGGCGGTAGGCGCAGGTGACGCTTTTAGCGCCCAGTCGAATCGAGCTGCGGTTACAGTCCATGGCGGTATCACCACCACCGAGAACCACCACGCGCTTGCCCTCAACCGAAACAAATTCGGAAGCATCCCGCTCCCAGCCCATATTGCGATTTACGTTGGCAATCAGGAATGGCAAAGCATCGTGAACACCGGGCAGATCTTCACCGGGGAAGCCACCTCTCATGTAGTTGTAAGTACCCATCCCCATAAAGACAGCATCGTAGTCATTGAGCAGCTGCTCAAAACTGATGTCCTTACCCACCTCAGTATTGAGACAGAACTCAACGCCCATCTCAGTAAACACTTCCCGGCGCTGCTGCATTACCGACTTTTCCAGCTTGAACTCGGGAATACCAAAAGTAATCAGGCCGCCAATTTCCGGGTGCTTGTCGAACACCACCGGTTGCACGCCGTTGCGTACCAAAATATCAGCGCAGCCCAGCCCCGCCGGGCCGGCACCAATCACCGCTACTCGTTTACCCGTTTTCTCAACATGGCTTAAGTCCGGGCGCCAACCCAGGGCGAAGGCTGTATCAGTAATGTACTTTTCCGCATTGCCGATGGTGACCGCACCAAAGCCATCATTGAGGGTACAGGCGCCCTCACAGAGGCGGTCCTGGGGGCACACCCGGCCACAGACTTCCGGCAGAGTATTGGTTTCGTGGCAGAGTTCGGCTGCCTCAATAACATTGCCTTCGCTGATCAGCTTCAACCAGTTGGGAATGTAGTTGTGTACCGGGCACTTCCATTCGCAATAGGGGTTGCCACAATCCAGACAGCGGTGTGCCTGGCTGGCCACCTGTCGCTCACTGAAAGGCTCATAAATTTCAACAAACTCGCCGGTGCGGGTGATGATGTCCTTCTTCGGCGGATCGATGCGACTTACGTCGATAAACTGGAAGTCGTTGTTCAGTCTGTCTTTCATACTGTTTCTCCACCCCGCCTTTATTCGCCGCGCTTGCGCACGTCGGAAAGAAGATCTGCAAGGCTCGCCGCCTTTGGTTTAACCAGCCAGAAACGGCTCAAGTAATCATCGAAGTTATCCAACAACTCGGCGCCCCAGGCGCTCTGGGTCTCCGCCGCATACTCCTCGATAACTTCGCGCAGGTGACTCTGGTGTGGCTCGAGAATTTCGCTGCTGATTCGGCGCAGCTCGATCAACTCATGGTTGCAGCGATCAAAGAAATCCCGCTCCATATCCAGGACATAGGCAAAGCCACCGGTCATACCGGCGCCGAAGTTAAATCCGGTGCGCCCGAGAACCGCGACCATACCCCCGGTCATATATTCACAGCAGTGATCTCCCGCCCCTTCCACGACCGCAAAGGCACCGGAGTTGCGCACGGCGAAGCGCTCACCGGCACAGCCCGCCGCAAATAACTTGCCGCCCGTGGCACCGTAGAGACAGGTATTGCCGACAATACTGGTTTCCTGGGAGGCGAATGAGCTGCCTTGCGGCGGTCGTATAACCAGCTTGCCGCCAGCCATACCTTTGCCCACATAGTCGTTGGCATCGCCATCCAGATACATATCCAAACCACCGGCATTCCACACACCGAATGACTGGCCGGCGACCCCTTTGAGGCGCAGTTTCACCGGAGCTTCAACCATACCCTGGTTACCGTAGCGCTTGGCGATCTCACCAGACAGGCGCGCACCTAAGGATCGGTCACAGTTGGTCACGTCGTAGCTGAACTCGCCACCTTTAAAGCCTTCGATAGTTGGCAGGATATCCGCCACCATCCGCTCCGCCAGTTCGCCCTTATCCCAGGGATCATTCGTCGCGGACTGACAGGTTTGCGGCTTGCTGTCCAACAGCTCATCCGTATGCAACAGAGGCGCGAGATCCAGCTTCCTCTGCTTGTCAGTTTCGCCATCCAGCACGCGCAGCAAGTCCACACGCCCCACCAGATCCTCCAGGGTCCGCACTCCCAGACGCGCCATCCACTCGCGGGTCTCCTCGGCGACAAAACGGAAGAAATTCATCGCCATTTCTGCGGTGCCGATATAGTGCTCGTCACGCAGGTCTTTCTTCTGGGTGGCGATACCGGTGGCACAGTTATTCAGGTGACAGATGCGCAGATACTTACAGCCGATCGCCACCATGGGTGCCGTACCAAAGCCAAAGCTTTCAGCACCGAGAATTGCCGCCTTGATCACATCGAGGCCGGTTTTCAGACCGCCATCGGTTTGTACCCGAACCTTACCGCGCAGATCATTGGCACGCAGGGTCTGGTGGGTTTCAGCCAATCCCAGCTCCCAAGGCGACCCGGCATAGCGAATCGAGGTGATTGGGCTCGCCGCTGTGCCGCCGTCGTAGCCGGAGATGGTGATCAAATCCGCATAGGCTTTGGCAACACCCGCAGCAATGGTGCCAACCCCGGGCCGCGATACCAGTTTTACCGAGACCAAGGCATCGGGATTGACCTGTTTGAGGTCATAGATCAGCTGCGCCAAATCCTCGATGGAATAGATATCGTGATGAGGCGGCGGGGAAATCAGGGTCACGCCGGGCACCGAATAGCGCAGCCGCGCGATCAGTTCGTTAACCTTGCCACCGGGCAACTGGCCGCCTTCACCGGGCTTGGCGCCCTGGGCTACCTTGATCTGTAATACCTCCGCATTTACCAGGTAGTGCGGTGTTACGCCAAAACGACCGGAGGCAATTTGCTTAATCTTGGAGACTTTATCAGTACCAAAACGGGCTGGATCTTCACCGCCCTCGCCACTGTTTGAACGCCCACCCAGGCGATTCATCGCTTGGGCCAGAGACTCATGGGCTTCGGGGGACAGGGCCCCCAGAGACATGGCCGCTGTATCAAAGCGACGCAAAATCTGCTCTGCCGGCTCCACGTCTTCCAGAGCTACCGGTTCGATGTTCTCCTTGAAGTCCAGCATATCCCGCAATGTCGCCACCGGGCGCTGGTTAACCAGCTCCGCATAGTCCCGCCACGCAGCATAGTCACCGGTGCTGGCAGCGCGCCGCAGGGTAGTCACCACATCCGGGTTAAAAGCGTGATACTCCTGGCCGTAAACAAACTTATGCAGACCGCCGGGGGAAACCGGTTTGCGGGCTTTCCAGGCGATATCGGCACGGGCCGCCATATCGGCTTGCAGCTCGGGGAAGCCGGCACCTTCAATGCGAGTGGGTGCTCCGGGGAAACACAGGTCCACAACATCCCTGGAAATACCCACCAGCTCGAACAGCAGTGCGCCGCGATAAGAGGCAACGGTGGAAATACCCATCTTGGATAGGATCTTTAACAGGCCCTTGATAATGCCGTTACGGTAATTTTTCTGCGCCTCAGCGGCGTCCAGCAGCAATTCACCGGTATCGATCAGGTGATTGATAATGCTGTAGGAGAAATACGGGTGTACTGCGGTGGCACCGACACCGACCAAACAGGCCAACTGATGCGCATCGCGGGCGCTGGCGGTATCCACCACAACATTGGAATCACAGCGCAAGCCCGCATGTACCAGGTGGTGGTGCACCGCACCCGTCGCCAGGAGTGCATCGATTGGCAAGTGCTCCTCGCGAATATCGCGATCGGATAGCACTACAATCACAGCCCCCGCCCGCACCGAGGCCTCAACTTTGGCGCAGAGCTGTTCAATCGCCGACTTGAGATCCAATTCAGTGGGGTCGTAGTTCAGGTCGAAGATCTCCGCTTCGAAGCCCGGGCGATCAAGGGATAACAGTGCCGTGTACTTCATATGGGAAAGTACTGGCGAAGACAGGATTACCCGGTCCGCGTGCTCCGGAGTTTCCTCAAATACTGATTTCTCTCGACCCAGGCAGGTTTCCAGAGACATCACCACAGTTTCCCGCAGGGGGTCAATTGGCGGGTTGGTTACCTGGGCAAACTGCTGGCGAAAGTAGTCGTAGAGCGAGCGATTGTAGCGGGACAAAACCGCCATCGGCGTATCATCGCCCATTGAACCGACCGCTTCCTGGCCCGCCTCAGCCATGGGCCGGACGACTTTATCGCGCTCTTCCAGGGAGGAGCTGAACAGCTTTTGGTAGACTTTGAATTGCTGGTGGGAGAAGTTGTTGTCCACCGGCGCAGTGACCAGAGTAGAGCGGATACGGCGTGCTTTATCCTTGAGCCAACGCTTATAGGGCTGTGCCCGCTTGAGCATATTATCGATGTCAGCGGTGTGGTAGAGCTTGCCCTCCTGGGTATCCACCGACAGCATCTGCCCCGGTCCAAGGCGGCCCTTAGCCACAACATCTTCAGGGGCATAGTCGTACACGCCAACTTCGGATGCCACAGTGATCAGGTCATCCTTGGTAATCACCCAGCGGGAGGGGCGCAGGCCGTTGCGGTCCAGGGTACATACCGCATAGCGGCCGTCCGTCATCACCAGCCCAGCCGGCCCATCCCAGGGCTCCATATGCATGGAGATATATTCGTAAAAGGCGCGCAGATCCGCATCCATTCCTTCTACATTTTGCCAGGCCGGCGGCACTAGCATGCGCACGGCCCGGTGCAGCTCCATTCCGCCCGCCAATAGCATCTCCAGCATGTTGTCCAGGCTGGAGGAGTCGGAACCCTCACGGTTAACCAGGGGCACCAGCTCATTCAGCTCTGGAATCAGGTCAGTGGCAAATTTACTGGTGCGGGCAACAGACCAGTTGCGGTTGCCGGTAATAGTGTTGATCTCACCATTGTGCGCCAGCAAGCGGAATGGCTGAGCCAGGGGCCAGCGGGGCATGGTGTTGGTAGAGAAGCGCTGGTGGAAAACACAGATTGCGGTTTCCAGGCGCGGGTCGGCCAGTTCTGGGAAAAACTTGGGCAGATCAGCCGGAATCATCAAGCCTTTGTAGGAGAGGACACTGGTTGAAAGGCTGGCGATGTAAACTTCGCTACTTAAGCGCAACTCGGCTTTGCGACGGGCTACATAGAGGCGGGCATTGAATTTCGCCTCGCCGAGGGGCTCGTCCGCATTGTTGATCAGCAACTGCTCAAAGTGCGGCAGGCAATCCCTGGCAATGGGGCCCAGGCATTCCGGGTTGGTCGGTACGGTGCGCCAGCCGACTGTCTTTAGGCCCTGAGCTTCCAACTCAGTTTCGAGAATTTTGCGGGCTTTATCGGCTTCGGCTTGATCCAGTGGGAGCATGATTGATCCCACTGCGTAGATTGCTGTCAGCTCAGCAGCAAACAGGGTCTTGGCTTCTGCGCGGAGGAAAGTATCCGGCTTTTGCAGCAAAAGACCGCAACCATCACCGGTTTTACCATCGGCGGCAATACCGCCCCGGTGGGTCATGCAAGTGAGGGATTCAATGGCCGTCTGCACCAACTTGTGACTTGCCACACCGTGCAAATGAGCGATCAGACCAAAACCGCAGTTGTCCTTAAACTCATCCAACTGATACAGACTGCTACCCATAGAATTCCTCGTCGCTATCGATTGGGGGACCACTGGCGCTTAAAAAAGAAGTGCCTGTTATGGGCGAATGTCACTTTAAGCTTCGCGCTACGCTCTCCTGCGGTCCCTTGGAAAAATATCCCGAGATAAAAAAAGCCCTCTTGTGGGGCTTTTTTTGTTGTTATTGGCGGTTTTTTGCCCCGCCTTTCCTTTCGGGGGGGCGCAATATTACTTGCCCAACACTACATTTTCAACTTTTAGCAGTGTATTAGTCTGTCAAATTAAATAAAACCAAACTTATCTTCTAGTAAATGATCTTTCTGGTACCCAATCCTATTTTTAAGACAATAAGAGCAGGGTTATCACTCAGCACCACAGTTTTTCAGTGCATTTATAATCATTTTTCTGGGGGTATCATCGACAATAATTGCTTCTCCCAGCGCCTTTAGGAGTACCAAACGCAATTTTCCATCCAGCACCTTCTTATCCACCTGCATTACTTGGAGGAATTCATCTGTTGTCATATCTTTTGGTGCCTGCTGCGGCAAATCAGCCGCCTCTAGCATCTCTCGTAACCGTTCCACCAGCTCCGCATCGATATCCCCGCGCAATCTGGATAACTCCAGCGCCATAACCATGCCGGCGGCAACGGCCTCACCATGTAACCAACTGCCATACCCCTGCACTGCCTCAATAGCGTGGCCGAAGGTATGGCCAAGATTCAGTATCGCCCTACGACCACTCTCGCGCTCATCACTGGCAACAACATCCGCCTTGTCGGCACAGCAGCGCTGAATGGCGTAAGCCAGTGCATCGGGCTCCCGCGCCAATAACTTTTGTAAATTCTCCTCGATCCATTCGAAGAATAAACTGTCACAGATCAATCCGTATTTAATGACCTCAGCGAGGCCTGCGGAAAATTCACGTGCGGGCAATGTGGCAAGGGTATCGGTATCCGCAAGGACAAGCCGGGGCTGGTGGAAGGCGCCAATCATATTTTTACCAAGAGGGTGGTTAACGCCGGTCTTTCCCCCAACAGAGGAGTCAACCAAAGACAGCAGGGTAGTCGGTACCTGAATAAAGTTAACCCCACGCTGGTAAGAGGCTGCGGCAAAACCGCACATATCTCCAACGACACCACCGCCCAACGCGATTAGTGTCGTAGTGCGGTTGTGACGCTTTTCCAGCAGCACATCAAAAATTCGATTCACTGTGTCGAGTGATTTGAAAGCTTCACCATCGGGAAGCTCGACAACATCCACTTTATCGAGCCCTTTTAGCCCTTCCAATAATGTTGCCAAATAGAGAGGAGCAATAGTTTCATTGGTTACAATGCAAACTTGCCGGCCTTTGATGTAAGGGAGAATATATTGCGGGTCACCGAGCAAACCTGAACCAATAATTATCGGATAACTACGCTCGCCGAGTTCTACGTTTAGGCTTTGCATACTGCTCTCTATCCCCTAGTGCTTATCTCAACAGAAGTGAGACGCACTTTAGCACAGACGCTTGGGACTAATCGGACAGCAGGCTGCCTAAGTGTTCTGCGACCAGGAAGGATGCTTGTTTGGGGGAGAGGTCATTGGTGTCGCAAATAATATCTGCAACCTCACGATACAGAGGCTCGCGTTCCTGCAAAATTTCCGCAATACGCTGACGGGGGTTGGGTACACGAAGCAACGGGCGATTGGTATTCTTTGAAGTGCGCTCCAGAAGCTGATCGATATTGGCCTGCAAATAAACTACATGGCCATATTTTTGTAGCTGGCGTCGATTCTCCTCGAGCAAAACTATTCCGCCACCAGTACCGATAACCTGGCACTCACCCTGGCAGAGCTCTTCCAATATTTCACTCTCTCGGCGGCGAAATCCGGCTTCGCCTTCCACATCAAAAATCCAGGGAATATCCGCACCAGTGCGCTCTTCCAGCACTTTGTCGGTATCGGCAAAAGGCAGCTGCAATTGAGCTGCCAACAACCTGCCGATAGTAGACTTGCCGGCCCCCATGGGGCCGACCAGGAAAATAGAGCGGGTGATCACTTAGAGTAAAAAGCCTCATCTTCAAGAATACGCGGCGTGATAAACATCAGGATCTCACGTTTATCGTCCGTGCGTATAGTCTTTTTAAACAAGTTGCCCACATAGGGGATATCACCCAGTAAAGGCACCTTTGTTTCACTTTCCACAACCGTGCCTTCAAAAATTCCACCAAGGACAATAGTTTCACCGTTGCGAACCAATACCTTGGTCGCCAATGTGTTGATATTGATGGAGGGAACTTCACCTTCACCTACACTGACGTACTCCCCAATACTATTCTGCTCAATATTCAGAGACATAATAATATTGTTGTCTGGTGTAATTTGTGGGGTCACATTTAACTGTAATACTGCTTCACGGAAAGTAATCGATGCTGCACCAGATGAAGTTGTCTCTTGGTATGGGACTTCGACACCAGACTGGATATTAGCTTCCTGTTTATCCCCAGTAACCACCTTGGGCTGAGAAACAACCTCAGCCAACCCACTATCTTCCAAAGCAGATAGCTCCAAACCGAGGAAGAAGTTTTCTTTCAAAATGGCATAAGCAAGACTACCCGCTGGGTTACTTACTCCAAGATCTACCAGCATTGGGTCAAACTCAGTATTCAGGTCGCTAAGACTGGTTCCGTCTTCCAGGTTGTTGGAGCCAGAGCCAATTCCAAAAGTATTGTCATTGATTTCAGAGCCATCAACAAAGTCCCACTGCACACCAAGCTCACGCTGAAAGTCACTAGTGGCAGTAACGATTCGCGCCTCAATCATAACTTGGCGAATAGGGATATCAATGACTTCTATTAGTTCTCTAAACTGGGCAATTTTCTCTTCAGTATCTGTAAGGATAATGGTATTGGTTCGCTCATCAACAATCGCACTTCCACGGGAAGACAGCATAGTTGGATTGTTTGAAGATCCACTGTTGTTACCCCCGGCAAAACCTCCTTGGCTGGAACCGCTATTCTGCTTACCAGAGAAAAGTTCAAATAATTCTCCAGCATCAGCGTAACGCACACTGATGTACTCTGTTCTGAGAGGTGCAAGCTCTTCTAGTTGTTTACGGGTTTCCAACTCCTGACGTTCACGTTCGGCAATTTCAGCCGCTGGAGCGACCATAATAACACTGCCCTCCTGACGCTTATCTAGACCTTTTGCCTTTAAGATAAGTGCCAGCGCCTGATCCCAAGGAACTCCGTCCAATCGTAACGTAATACGACCTTGAACAGTATCACTCGCCACTAAGTTCAGGTCGGTAAAGTCTGCTATTACCTGTAAAACTGAACGAACTTCGATATCCTGGAAATTTAATGACAGTTTCTTTCCATCGAACTGAAACTCTTTTTCTTTTTCCCGAATTTCCTGAGCAGAGAGAGGTTTAACACTCAAAACATATTCTGTATCAGCCTGATAGGCCAAATAGTCATAATCAGTGCCAGTGGGATCAACTGAAATAACAGTATTGCGCCCGTCATAATCGACAGTAATTGAACTTACGGGGGTGGCAAAATCTGTTACATCCAATCTCTGCCGTAAAGTCTCAGGAAGTTCAACTCCGAGGAAAGTTAAGTAGATTTTCCCGCTTGTGCGCTCAACATCAATATTCACCGCAGGATCTGTCAGGCTAACAATAACTTTACCTTCGCCCTCCTCACCTCGACGAAAATCAACGTTATTGACTGCTGCTTTCCCTGACGCATGAAACTGCTTATCGCCTCCAAGATTTAACCCACTGTCGTGGGGAGCTGGACTAACAGCCACAACTTCATTCTCAGAAGACTCAGCGCCAATTTCTATCAACAGCTGATTACCTTGCCGCTCGCTGGAATAAACCGGGAGTTGGTCCAGGTTAACGATAAGGCGAGTTCTATCTTCACTAGAAACAATAACTGCACTTCGTGCAACACCTATACCCAGAGAGTACTTCTTTTGCGGAAGCCTGCTCTCTACGCCAGCAAAATCCAGCACAATTCGGGCCGGCTGCTCTATCGTGTAACCCGTTGGCTCGGGGGGAGTATCACTGAACGTTAATCGCAGCTGGACTCTGCTACCTGGGAGCTCAGCAAACTGGATATCATCCAGCTGATTTAGCTGAGCACTGGAAGATAATGGAAATAACAACAAACCAAGAATTAATAGTTGGAATCGAGCCATATAAAAGGCGAACTGTTTATTGTTCATTATCTGTTGTCCCTCTCTTCCAACGCCAGTGACCGTGGCCGCTCAATCCAGCCTCCAGTGCCATCCGGTACAATTTCTAAAATATCGAGTTGCGCATTAGTGGCGTTTACCACTCTGCCATGATTTTTTCCGAGGTAATTACCAATAGTTATACGATGAATCCCACCAGAACCATCGTTAATCAAAGCCCAAATCTGGCCATCTCGTGACAAACTACCAACCATGGATAATGCATCGATGCTAACCCCCTCTAACAGCTCCCGCTGTCGAGTTAAATCTGGAGCAACATCAAGTCTACGCCCAACAATCCGCTGCTCTGACTCAAGCACAGGGCGTGTAAATGGGCTTCGCTGTGCTGCTGCACTGTATACGTATGGACTATAAGGCATAAATGTTGGAATAGGCTCAATTTGCCCCTTGGGCCGACGTTCTACTTCAGCCATGCGCTTGAGTAAGTCATTGTGATCTGAACTTGCACCACACCCTGCAATGGATAGCAAGACAACAATAACAGAGAGGTATTTTATCATCCCTCTTCACCCTGATCTTTATAGCGATAAGTCTTGGCATTGATGGTCATTTTCAGTAAGCCACCGTCCCCGTCATTGGCTATTTTAAAATCGTGTAAAGTGACTATTCGGGGCATACCTGCAATACCACTAATAAATGCACCAAACTCATGGTAGCCGCCCTTAACAAATATTCTTATCGGCAGCTCGACATAAAATTCACCAACTCGTTCTTTCTGCAAGTCAATATCATTTATCGTCAAACCGCTACCTCTGCCGTACTCATCAATATCTTCAAGTAAGCCTGGCACTTCCGTATCTTTAGGGAGCTGTTTAAGCAATGCACCAAAGGTCTCGTTCATCTCCTCTAATTGAGCCTTGTAGGCATCTAGATTTCGAGCCTGTTCCTGTTTTGCTTCAAATTGCTTAAAAAGTTGCTGCTCCTTACCTTCGGCAAGTTCCAACTGCCTATAACGATCACTGATAAAAAAGTAATAGCCGCCCCCAATAATGATCGCTGAAAGAATAGCTAACAATGCTATACGCCCAGGTAGGGGCCAAATTCCCATTCGGGAAAACTCGATATCACTGATATCGAGTTCATTTATCTGCTTTAGCGTATCTGCCAGTGCCATGATCCCTGCCCCTTATTTCTTTACAGCATCCTGGTCGTCATCCTGCTTTCTGCCTGTGACATTCACAGTGAGCTGGAAAGCACTAGCCTGTTCACCAAACCTTGGGCTGGCAGTAACGCCAGCTAAAGCGGGATACTCATACCAGTCAGACTGATCCAGGTTTCTCATAAAAGAGGAAACTCGATTGTTTGACTCTGCCACACCGGAAAGGGACAACTTATTTCCTTTACGTTCAATTGAATTAAGCCACAGGCCTTCTGGAGTAGCCTGTACAAGCTCATCAAAGTAACGTACAGCGAGAGGCCTGTTGCCTTGCAATTCCTGAATTACCCTCATACGATCGATTAATTCCTGCCGGCGCTTCTTCAGCTCCTTAATTTCTCTTACCTGAATATCTAACTTTTTGATCCTGGTTGTTAGAACTTGATTCCTACTCTTCTGATCAAGGATTTGCTTATCAACAGTTTTTACCCAGCCAAAAACGGCACCCACAACAACAAGAATAACGATAACAATAATCTGTTGAAATTCTTTTTGTTTCTGCGCACGGTACTCTTGGCGCCAAGGCAGAAGGTTAATCTTTGCCATATCAGTAGTCCTTCTCCCTCATCGCCAAGCCAGCGGCAATCATTAGTGAAGGGGCTTCACTTGATAGCGCCTGACGATTCACCCGTGAAGAGACGCTCATTTTCTGGAATGGATTAGCAACTAATGTCGGGCGACCCAGCTTCTCGCTAATCAGCTCCCCAATTCCTTCCATAGCCGCGACTCCACCGCCAAGAAGAATATGATCTACGTCACTATATGATGTAGAGGAGTAAAAAAACTGCAAGGAGCGGGTTACCTGTTGCACAACAGCATCACGGAAGGGTTCCAGCACTTCAGCAAAATAGTCATCCGGCAGACCGCTGCCCCCCTGGCGTTTTGCCAACGCAGCCTCTTCCGCTGAAAGTCCATAGCGACGCTGTATTTCATCGGTAAGCTGACGTCCGCCAAAAAGCTGTTCACGGGTATAAACCGTTTTGCCATCCACAAGGACAGACAGGGCACTCATTGTTGCCCCGACATCAATAACGGCAACGACTAATTGTTCCTGCGGGGGAAGCTGGTCTTCCAGCAGAGTGTAAGCTCGCTCAATGGCGTACGCTTCAACATCCACAACACCGGGCTCCAGCTCAGCCTCACCCAGCGCAGAGATGCGCTGCTCAATATTTTCGGTGCGGCAAGCTGCGAGCAACACTTCCATCTGGCCCTCCCCCTTTTCAGAAGGTCCCTGCACTTCAAAATCCAGGCTGACCTCTTCCAACGGATAGGGAATATACTGATCGGCTTCGATTGCAATCTGGGCTTCTAAAGCATCATCACTGAGATCCGCCGGCATTTCGAGAGTCTTGGTGATCACAGCCGAACCAGACACTGCAACTGCGACTTCCCGCAGACGGGTCTTGGAGCGTCGTACAACTTTGCGGATAGCCTCAGCCGTCGCCCCCACATCGTTGATATTCTTATCAACTACGGCATTGGGGGGGAGAGGTTCCACGGCGTAACTTTCGACACGATATTTATCGCCGTTGCGACTTAGCTCCAGCAACTTGACTGCAGTAGAGCTAATATCGAGTCCCAACATGGCCTTGGGGCCTTTGCTCAGAAAAGGGAAAATTCCCATTTTTTCTTATCTTTTCCGTGGGTTATGAGGGTTTGATGTTATAGCACTTTAAATTAACGCTTCAACCTGCATTTGCATAGGTAATAGCGCACAATATTCGTATAATTATTCACCTAATCTCTTTGATGAAGTACACAGAAGCAGTTTCATGACCGTAAAAGCCCGCAATCGTCTGCTCGCACTGCTTTGGCTCGGCCTTGCCGGTGTGGCCGCTACAGCAATGGCCCTGGCCAGCATCTATCTCTACCTCAAACCGGGGCTGCCCTCGGTGGAAAGCCTACGCGATATCCGCTTACAGACCCCCTTGAGGGTCTACTCACGGGATATGAAACTGATCGGTGAGTTCGGTGAAAAGCGGCGCAACCCTATCACGATCGAGCAAACGCCAGAACCCTTTATCAAAGCGATTCTCGCCGCTGAGGATGCAAGTTTTTACTCACACAATGGTGTCTCCATCAAAGGCTTGATGCGGGCGGCCTCGCAGCTGATTAAAACCGGCTCTATCCAGTCAGGTGGTAGTACACTGACAATGCAGGTGGCGCGCAACTTCTTTCTCAGCCGGGAACAGCGTTTTGTGCGCAAGTTCAATGAAATTTTGCTATCCCTGCAAATCGAGCAGGAGCTGACCAAGGACGAGATCCTCGCCCTATACATCAATAAGATCTTCCTCGGAAACCGCGCATATGGCTTCCAGGCTGCCGCACAGGTCTATTACGGCAAAGATATCAAGGACCTGAACCTGGCCCAGTGGGCCATGATGGCGGGACTACCCAAAGCGCCATCGACGTTCAATCCACTGGCTAATCCTTCCCGGGCCCTGGTTCGACGAAACTGGATTCTGATGCGGATGCTCGATCTTGGCTATATCAACCAGGATCAATACAACCAGTCAATCACCGCGCCGGTAACAGCCAGCTATCACAGCCGCGACCTCGACCTGGATGCACCTTATATTGCCGAGATGGCGCGCAAAGAAGCTGTCGATCTCTTCGGCGATAACGCCTATACCGATGGCTATCAGGTCATAACAACAGTAGACAGTCGCCTGCAGGAGTCTGCACGCAACGCTCTACAGCACGGCCTGGAAACCTACGACGCCCGCCACGGCTATCGCGGCCCAGAGCAGCGCCTGGCCCCGGAGTTACTGCAAGATAGCGACCAACTTATCGATTTACTCAACGAGATTCCGATTCTTGGCGGCCTGGAACCCGGCGTTGTAACCGCAGTAGAGCCCAAGAAGCTTCAGGTTCAACTGAGGGATCGACGCGTAATTGAACTGCCTTGGAGCAATGGGCTCAGCTCTATCAGGCCCTATATTTCTGAGAGTGCCCGGGGCGCACGCCTTCAGTCCGCTGAGAAAATGTTTGCTCCCGGAGATGTTATTCGACTGCGCAAGGTAGTTAAGGAAAAGAAAGAGAGCAACTCCAGTAGCGAAATGATCGCCACCGCTGTAGATGAGCCCCTTCAGGCCGATCCATTTGCTGACCCCGAAGGCGGTGACATCGAGTCTGCTGAACCCCAGGTGACCGAGGAGTGGGTTCTCGCCCAGGTCCCGGAAGCACAGGGCGCCCTCGTGTCTATTGAGCCCGAAGATGGTGCTATCCGTGCCCTTGTCGGCGGTTACGACTTCCGCCAGAGCCACTTCAACCGCGCCACGCAAGCAGCGCGGCAGCCGGGCTCCAGTTTTAAACCCTTTATTTATGCCTCGGCAATCGAGCGCGGATATACAGCGGCAAGCATCATCAATGACGCCCCGATAATCTTTGAAGAAACCAACCTGCAAGATGTATGGCGGCCTGAAAATGACGGGGGTACCTTCTTAGGCCCAACCCGCCTGCGTATGGCTTTGTACAAGTCACGTAATATGGTTTCAATTCGGTTGCTGCAATCCCTAGGACTGGACTACGCCCTGGGCTTTGTCGAGGGGTTTGGTTTTGAGCGCAGCAAGCTCGCCCGCAACCTGACTATCGCTCTGGGTAGCTCCGCTCTCACGCCCTTGGAGATGGTGCGAGGCTACGCTGCCTTCGCCAATGGTGGCTACCGCGTGGAGCCCTACCTGGTTGATCGAGTATTGGATGTTAATGGTGAAGTCCTATATCAGGCACTGCCTCTAACGGTATGTGATAACTGTCCTGAGCCGGGCACCGGCTCTGAATCCCTGTCCAGCGAGCCAGTCGATCTCGCAGAGTTACAACTGGAAGGGCAAAGTGTCGATCAGGGTGAGGAACCAGCAGAGCTGCACGTACTCCCTGTAGGCCCCCTCGACCCGAATAAAAGCCAGGCTCGCCCTCGCGCACCACGAGCCATGTCGGCAGAAACAGCATATATAATGGACTCAATGCTCAAGGATGTTATCAAGAAGGGCACTGGACGCCGCGCTCTGGCGATGAAACGCGGTGATATTGCCGGTAAGACAGGAACAACCAATGGTCCCCGGGATGCCTGGTTCTCGGGATATAGCCCCTACCTGGCTACCAGTGCCTGGGTTGGCTTCGACTCCTACGGTGAGCTGGGCAAAAATGAATACGGTGGCTCAGCCGCCCTGCCTATCTGGATTGATTTTATGACCAGTGCACTGGAGGGGCTCCCGGAGCGCCATCTGGCACAGCCGGATGACATAGTCACGGTGCGTATCAACCCTCAAAATGGCTTGCGCACCTCCTACGGAGGTATGTTTGAGATTTTCAGAACCAACCGGGTCCCCGGCCGCGAGGTGTATAACCCATACCGCAATCGCTACACCGATGAAGACAGGGATATGCCCAGCCAGGATGGCCGAGAAAATTCTTTACCGGAAGAGCTGTTCTAAGCGAACAGCTCATTAAAAAAGGGGCCTGTGGCCCCTTTTTTAATGATAAATCAGCAGGGCAACTTAGCTGCTGCGATAGCGCAGGCAGGCACGTTCCAAGCCCTGCAGGTCTGGAATAACCGCTTCCTCACCGGACAGCGCCACATGCATCAGCTCTCCCGGGCTCAGTGGTTGCTCGCGCAGTGCCAGTTCCTCCGGGGTCACTCGCACCAGGCGTGGTGTACCATGCAGGAACAGTGCAAAATATGGCAAATCACCATCGGGGTTTCCGGTACTAAGTACTGCAATGCGCCCTTCCTCTGCAACCACTCCAAGGGTACCGCCACGCATCACCTCGAAGGATATTACTGGCAGGCGCTGTTCCCTCCAGATCAAATCGCCTAAATACCACTCAGGTACATCTTGAACTGCCATTGGCGTCTGCATTGCAACAACCTCAGAGAGGCTGTCCACCGGTACCAGCAGTTGCCCCCGGTCCAGGGGCAACAACAGGCTGCTCACTTCCTGGGGAACGTCTACGGGCAGCGCTTCAACTTCACTCATTGCCTATCTCTTTTTGTCCTGATATCTGCCCGTCTCAGCTTCCAACAGCCTCGGCATCCGCATATTCACGGATAGCCGCCAGTAGTACATCTTCCTGGTAGGGCTTACCCAGGTAGTGGTTAACTCCCAAAGACATAGCGTGATCGCGGTGCTTATTACCTGTACGCGAGGTGATCATTACGATTGGAATATCTCGGAGGCGGCTGCTGGAGCGAATATGGCGCGCAACTTCGAAGCCATCCATACGCGGCATCTCAATATCCAGCAGGATCAGATCCGGGATCTTATCCTGCAGCTGGATAACAGCATCCTGACCATCTTTTGCGGTGCTAACCAGGTAGCCCTCTCGCTCCAGGAAGCGCGTTGTTACTTTGCGTACTGTAACCGAGTCATCCACAACCATAACGGTCTGCTGGCGCGCTTCCTGCTCGGGCTGTATTTCTGGCTCTTCCTGAACTTGAAGTAACGGCACTTCCGGTCTGGCCAACTGAGTGGCCTGACGGCGCAGCAGGGCGTGTGCATCGAGAATCACCACGACGCTACCATCACCTGTTACCGTTGCACCTGATACCCCTTGAACCCCCGAAAACTGTGGGCCAAGGCTTTTTACTACAATTTCTCGACTGCCTCTGATGGCATCTACCTGTAACGCCATAGCGTGCCCTTCAGAGCGCACCAACAAAACGGGCAGTTGCATATCATCGACACTGAGCTTGGGTTGAGCACCAGACTTCAGCAGAGTACCGAAATAGCTAACCTGATAGAGTTCTCCGGCGTATTCGAAACGCGCATCATCTGAGCGATAGTAGTGCTCCAGCTCAAATGGGCTGAGGCGCACAATACCTTCGATAGTATTCAGCGGCAGTGCAAACAGGTCATCGCCAATTCGCACCATCAAAGCGCGGTTAACCGAAACTGTGAACGGCAGGCGAACGACAAATTCTGTTCCTGCGCCTGCCTCTGAGTTGATATGGACGCTGCCACCGATCTGCTTCAGCTCGGCGGATACAACGTCCATTCCCACACCCCGGCCAGAGATCTGGGTAACTTTTTCCGCAGTGGTAAAACCAGCCTGCAGAATGAACTGAAGAATCTCATTATTCGAGAGCTCAGCATCCGGCCTCATTAGGCCATTTTCCACCGCCTTTTCACGCACCCGGATCAAATTGACACCGGCACCATCATCGCGGATGGTGAGGACAACTTCACTGCCCTCCCTTTTCAGCGCCACATCGATACGCCCACGCTCAGACTTGCCGGCAGCCAAACGCTCCTCTGGCATTTCAATGCCGTGGTCCACAGCGTTGCGCAGCATATGCTCCAGTGGCGCAACCATACGCTCCAACATGGACCGGTCCAGCTCGCCTTCAACGTTGGAGAATCCCAGCTCGACCTGCTTGCCCAGCTCAGCGCTTACCTGGCGCACGATACGACGCAGGCGCGGTACCAGGCGGGAGAAAGGTACCATGCGGCTGCGCATCAGACCTTCCTGCAATTCGGTATTTACCCGAGACTGCTGAAGCAACAGGGTCTCGGTATCACGCGCCTTGTTATTAAGGGTGGAGCGCAGCTCCATCAAGTCAGATGTGGACTCCAGCAGGGAACGGGATAATTGCTGAATAGAGGAGTAACGGTCCATTTCCAGCGGGTCGAAGTCGCCGTCCTGTTCTGCCAACTGCTCCTGACGGAACAGGATCTGGGCCTCGGTCTCGCGGTCCAGACGGCGCAGCTGTTCGTTGAGACGCACCAGCGTCACATCCATCTCGTCTAGGGCGAGACCGAACTCACTCATCTGCTCTTCAAGACGACCACGGGAAATTGCAGTCTCACCGGCCAGGTTTACCAACTCCTCCAGAAGTTCAGCAGCGACACGCACCATCTCCTGGGGCTGGTTCCGGGTCGGTGCCGCTACCTCCTGCTCTGCATTACCGGCCTTGCGAATAAACGGCAAAACGTTATCGCTTTCCTGACCTACAGCAATCTCTGGCAGCTGCGTAGCAACTACATCAGCATCCGGCTGAGTACTCTCGGCCGCAATGACTTCATCACCTTGTTCCGCATCCGCTACAAGCACAGTTTCTTGAGGTTGTTCGTCTGAAACTTCAGATTCAATCACTGCTTCTGCAGCTGCCGAGTTAGCCGGCTTCTGATCCGCCCAATCAGTGCTGACCAGCTGTACAAAAGCATCAAGCTGTTCACCAGCCATCCAGGCGCGAACTGTCTCTACTCCATCGGCGAGACGATCGTGGATACCATGAGCATTGGCGAAGAAATCTGCAGAGGGACGATCGTTGTCACGCATGCCTTCGATCACCGTTTCAAAACGGTGAGCTACTTCACCCAACCCCATTAGGCCAGCCATGCGTGCACCACCTTTAAAGGTGTGCAATACACGCTTCAGGGCTTCACTTTGCTCACGGCTTTCTGGCTCCTCTTCCCAACTCTGGATCAGTTCCTCCAGCTCATCGGTAAGATCTCCAGCCTCCTCCATAAAGACGTCGACAACATCCGGATCAATGTCTGCCAGCAACTTCTGCAAATCGACAGACTGAGCGGAACCCTGTGATGGCACCTCGCTACCCGGTTGCTCGATAACCAGGTCACCAGCAGGTTCGGCTTCCGGTGCAGATAGGGGTTCCTCAAACTGAGAAACGTCCTCAACGGCGGCCTCAACTTCTATGGCCTGCAATTGAGGAATTTCCGAATCCTTAGCCTCACCACCAAGAGATTCCCTATCGTGTGACACTTGTAATACAGGTGGCTCAATCCACTCATCAGGGGATGCTTCTAGCTCGGTTGCTTCCGCAGGCTCCGGCGCCTGCTCTTCAGGCTCGGCAATAGCCAGTGCTTCGCTGTCGATTCCCAGTTCATTGAGGTCGTAGTCATCTTCAGCTGAAGAGCTGGTTTCCTCACCTTGAGCCAGGTAGCGAAGCGCCTCTTCCACAGCTTCACTGACTTCAGGGAGGTCTTGTGCTGCTGCTACTGCATCGATTAAATCGAGCAGCTCGTTGTGTCCCTGCTCAAGAGAGGCCCATAGCGCGGGCTCTTGCTCAAGATCACCGGCAAGGACTTTGCGATAAACATTCAGCAACAGCTCAGCGAGCTCAGCCAGGATCGGCAACTGAGCCCGGCTTGCCGCCTCCTGCAGAACATTGAGCTCGTCAGCGACCAATACAACGCGACTTTTATCTGCCGGGTCGGCGCGCCACTCCATCAGCATTTGGTCCGCATCAAGCAGCACCCGCATACCATCAGCCATCAAGACTTCGAGCAGCTGGGGATCGACCGCGCGAGGTTCATTCGCCTCGCGCTCGCGAATCAAGTGACCTACGGAGCGCTCCTGCAATTCAGCAACGCGAGCAAGGAACTGTTCCGATTTCTCTATTGCGAGAGGCTCTGAAGAGCGAATCTGTTCCAGCACCTCACGCACATAGGTGGCGCTATCATTGATCAGATCAAAAATATCTGCATCGATAGGCACCTGATAAATACGCAGCTCTTTAGCGAAGCGCTCCAGTGGTGCCATAATTTCGGCAACCACTTTGACTTCCGCCATATGTGCGGAGCCTTTAAGTGTGTGGAGTGCCCGGTGCATTGGATCGCTGGGAACACCATACAAAGGCGCGGCAGCCTGCATATCCTGCAGATACTCATCTACGACATTGAGGTGCGTCTCTGCTTCCTGAGCAAAAATTTCCCAGAGTTGAGCCAGGTCTTCTCCGGTGTCCTCAACAGCGTCAACTGCCGCGACACCACCTGCACTTTGGGCTTCCAGATCAGTGGGCATCTCTCCCGCACTCAGCTGCTCAGCCCAAGCTTGTAACTGCAGGGTAAGCTGCTGATCGGGGTCGCTCTGGCCGAGTTTAAACGCCTCAATCATTGAGGGTAACTTCTGATACACCTGCTCAATCAGGTATACATGGGCAGGCCCGGGCTTCACACTGCCATCGATAACCCGGTTGAGCATATTCTCCACGGACCAGGCCAGCTCACCGATATCCAGGGCCTCGACCATACGGCCCGACCCCTTCAGGGTATGGAAGCCCCGGCGAAACTCTACCAGGGCATCCTGATTGGCAAAATTGGCAACCCACTCCGGGAAGTAGCAACTGATATGCGCAAGAACTTCTCCGGCTTCTTCCAGGAAGATCTCGATAATTTCATCGTCAATCAGGCTCTCAGTGTCATCACCGAGTTCCTCCGCCGTGTCCACGACCTCTGCAACTGCAGCAACCGGCTCAACCTCAGCAGGCTCTACTACCGGTGCAGCTTCAATAAAGTCAGCAACCTCAACAGGCGCTTCCTCAGCCTCAGGAGCCTCTATCCCAGTTTCAATTTCAAGTGTTGGGGTTGCTTCAACCTGCGGAGCCTCGGTAGAGAACCATGACTCCTCCAGCCCTGACTCCCCGTCGATTTCCAGCTCGGACTCCACAACAGAACCTGCGTCATCGACAGGCAGCTGCAGAGTCACGGCAGATGACTCTTCCGCACTTATTTCAGCTTGAGAGTCCAGAGATTCCTCAGAAACCGCAGTGGCTTCGTCATCGGGGATTAAATCGTAATCGATAAGATCTGGCAGCTCGGATTCTGACACCGCAGAGGCTTCAAGACTGACATCGGTCTCACTTTCTTCAGTAACCTTCAGCGGAACGCCTAAAGCCTCTACGCTATCTTCAGCCAGTGCCAAAAGCATTTCTGCATCAGCCAGACCTTCCGCACGGCGCTCCAGGTAGTATTCAACACTGGTAATGGCATCTGCCAGAGTATCCAGCATTGTCCATTCGGGCTGTTCTCCAGCCTCAATCAGGGAGCTGCTAATATAGCGGTTGCAAGCGGAAATAATTTCACCCGCTCGCTGGTAACCCACCATTTCGAGACCACCACAGACTTCCTGTAAACGCTGCGGTACACGGCTCAGGTAACTGATATCCCAATGGCTGGCCACATACTCCATGACCGCTTCTTTTACCGCCTCCAGACCGAGTCTGGCCTCGCGTAATACAGAGTCAGTGGCGTCGCCCATAAGGGGCTGCTCATCGTCAACTTTTTTATTGCGATCGACGGTGGCGGCAAGCGCTGAATCGAGCTGAACCAATTCCCCAGCGGCACGCATCAGGTACTCTTCAACGTCAGTACCACGGGAAGCATCGCGAAGGTCTTCGTAGACACTGCGAGCGCGAACCCGCTGCGCTTCCAATCCCAAAATACCGAGTGTATCCGCGAGACGCTTGGCCACAGCGGCAGTGTCAGACAGCGAGGGTTGTTCTGTGTCGGTTGTACTGGGCTCCAGTGCTTCACGCACCAACTGCAGTTCATCGCGCACTGCAGCAATTGCACTGCCCAGGGCTTCTGGCCCCATCGCCAATACGTCTTCAGTATCCGGGCGAGGCGTACCGGGAACTGCCTTATCCAGTGCGAAGCGCTGGTAGAGTTTCTCGCAGTGCGGCCCATTCGGACCGGCGAGGTAGACATAAAAAAGCAGGTTGCGCAGAAAGTCCTGATCCAGGCGCGCATCCAATACCTTTGCGCCACGCCCCTGCAACAACCTGAATTCAATATCCACCTTGCGCAGTAAATGGCGCAGTGCAGGCTGCACATTAATACGGTGTTCGCCGAGCGCCTCCAAAATACCGAACAGTACTTCCCACAGGGATTGGCGACAGCTGCCACTGTAAAGCAGCTGCATTTTCTCAATAATCTTGGTGAGGTAAGCCAGGCTTTCGCCGCTGTTTACATCCCGGATCAGACCAGCAGCCGCAACGTGATACATCTTGCGCAGCTTGGTAACCAGGTCATTTAAGCGGGCGCTATCGGCAACGAGGGGCTGGCGCTTTCCAATCACCGTTGCCAGCGAAGACAATTCCGGCGAGAAAAGCGCTCCTTCACTGATCAATCGCTCGCGGCGCACTGCGCGCAAGTCATTCATCAGCGGAAGTAAGAGAACAGCATTGTCACGACGCTGAAAAGAAACCTTTTCGAGATAAAGGGGCAACTCCAGCAATGCGCGCATCAAAAATTCGCGCGTCTCATCGGTATTTTCAACCGCACCAGTGGCGAGGGCCTGGATAAGTTGCTCCATCTCTTCAGCTAACATCGCGGCACCACTGAGCTGTGCCATATGCAAGCTACCGTGCACCTGATGCACCAGTGACAAGCTGTTTTGCAGAAGAGAGGCACCCGCATCGGGTTCTACAGCGAATGTCTCAAGAAATTGGCGCGCTTGCGCCAAGGTCTCGTTAATTTCACCGATCAGCCAATCCAAGGCCATGAAGTTCGGATTGTCGTGACTCACGCCAAGTCCCCAATAATTTATTCAGTACTCAAGCGCTACAGTTTTCTGCGGGCAAAACCCGCGGATTTGTCGGAAGCAATTCCGTGCGCTCCTTTGCGCCCGGCCAACTTTTGCAATGGCCGGGCATTATTGTGTGGGTTAGGCCAGGGCCCGATCTTCGCGGGACTCCAGTGAATGAGCGTCTTCACCTTCAATGGTGAAGGTATCTGTATCCATTTCAGGTAATTCCACGTCATACAGCTCGCTGTTGCTCTCAACACTTTCCTCTTGCGGCAGCTTAAAGCCGGCAACGGATTCGCGCAGTGCACTGGCAGTCTGTGCCAGGTTACCAATGGACTGGGCGGTAGCCTGGGTACCTGCAGAAGTCTGCGAGGTAATTTCCTGAATCACGTTCATCGTGTTGGAAATGTGGCCCGCGGACGAAGCCTGCTGACGTGCAGCGTTAGAAATGTTCTGAATCAACGATGCCAGGTTGTTAGATACATTTTCAATTTCTTCCAGGGCAACACCCGCATCCTGGGCCAGGCGAGCTCCACGAACCACCTCACTGGTGGTCTGTTCCATGGAGATTACCGCCTCATTGGTATCGGACTGAATCGCTTTTACCAGGCCTTCAATCTGCTTCGTAGCAGCGGCGGAGCGCTCCGCAAGTCGCTGTACTTCATCCGCAACCACCGCGAAGCCTCGACCGGCATCACCGGCCATGCTCGCCTGGATCGCGGCATTCAATGCAAGAATGTTGGTCTGGTCGGCAATGTCGTTAATCAAACTTACGATATCGCCAATTTCCTGGGAGGATTCACCCAGGCGCTTAATTCGCTTGGAGGTATCCTGAATCTGCTCGCGGATGTTATCCATGCCTTTAATGGTGTTCTGTACCACCTTGGCGCCATTACTTGCGATATGTACCGAGCGCTCGGCTACCTGGGCAGATTCGGAGGCGTTGGCAGATACCTGGTCAATGGTGACCGCCATTTCGTTAACCGCGGCGGAAGCTCCGGCAATTTCCTGTGCCTGGTGCTCAGAGGCCTCGGCGAGGTGCAGTGCAGTCTGCTGGGTTTCCTGGGACAGGCCAGATACTTCCTGCGCAGCACCGTTAATCCGCGATACCAGCACACGCAGCTGGTCAATAGTAAAGTTAATGGAGTCGGCAATCGCACCGGTAAAGGCTTCGGTTACCGTTGCAGAGGTGGTCAAGTCACCGTCGGCGAGGTCGGCCAGTTCGTCCAGCAGCTGCATAATCGCGTGCTGGTTACGCTCGTTGGTATCTTCCTCTTTTTTCAGGTTTCGGCGGGTACCGGAGAAGGCCATCGCCATCATACCGAAGATCAACAACACGAATACCAGAGCCAATGCGGCAATGGTCAAGTTATTGGGCTGGCGATCGTCGGACAGGTTTACGATTCGATCATTCAGCGTACTCAATGCTTCGATAAGCTGGGGAGATGACGCGATAATGCCATCGGAAGCCTGGCGGGTAGCAAACAGGGCCGGAGTCGCTTCGAAGATATCTCGTACGGAGGTGCTTACGAACCCGAACAGCTCAGTAATTTCATCCAATGAGTGGCGAGCCTCTTCATCGGTGATACGGGAAATCCCCATCACCACATCGCCGCTCTTCATGCCGTCAACCACCTTACCGAAAAGGCTGGCGTCGGTATTAAACTGGTCTGCAGCGGCTTCGGCATCATGACCACCCTGGAGCATTTTATCGATATTTCGACCAATACGCTCCGCACGCCATACCTGCAACTGGGCCTGCTCAACCTGGTTTGCCGGGGCGTTGTTAGCCAACAGAATTTCTACGATATTGTTGTGCTCGGCCTGCAGTTCAGGCAGAGAGTCACTCAGCGTTGAAGCGATATCATTAAGGAATACGATGGTTTCCTGGTTACCGATAATGGTGTCAACCTGTTCGCGCAAGTTGCGCCAAACCTGATCATAAGCAGAAAGCTGAGCGCCCAGGGCACGGCGACTGCTGTCGTCCATTCGCTGGAGCTGATTCCAGGCGTTAGCCATTTCTTCGGTTACATTTTCCAGCTCAGTGAAAGCCTCGCTGTCACCTGCGGTTGCCGCCGGAGCGTAGGAAACTACCTGATAGGAAAGAGCCCGCAACTCGGCGACTTGCTGCAGGTACTCTTTGTCCTGCTCGTCTCGGGTCTGTACCAAATAAATACTGACAATAAGCCCCGCCAGCGTGGCGAGTACCAGTAGACCTAATACCAACGCGGCAGGATTACTGCGCAGCGCGGAAAAGGAACTCTGGGAGCCTGGTTTCATAATTTACTCCTAGCGGGCCATTGCATTAGGCCGGTTTAATACCACTTTAGTTTTAACGCTTTAATGACAAGACCCCTCAGTCAGTGCCGTACATCCCTGCACTAATTGTGGGCCAACCGGTTGACCATCCACGGCAACCGGAGAGAAAGAGCCGGACTGCTCAGCGTAAAGCTGCATCCATAAATCGCGCATCCTTGATCAGTGCTCGCATATCCAGAACAAGCCAACGACGCTGCTGCAAAACAAACTGGCCGTGCACCATTGGCGCAAATGGCTCACTCAAATCTGTCGGCGCCTCACGGGCATACTCGAACGCCAGGTGCTGCATTCCATACAATTTGTCGACAATAAGCCCCACGTAGGTCTTATCCCTCTCGAGCACCAAAACACGACGTTGCTGGCGTGGACCTGAGAGGTAGCCGCCGTAAAAAGCTGCGAGATCAATAAGGGGAAGCAGGCGGCCACGAACATTAGACACCCCTTTTACCCAGGGCTGAACGCCGGGAATAAAGGTGTGCTGTGGCACTTCGAGCAATTCCACAACGTCATCCATGGAGGCGACAAAGTGGTTATCCAGAAGAGAGAAACCGATACCGGTCCAGTAGGGTTTGATTTCCCGGCGGCCAGGCAGACCAGTGGCCTGCGCTTTGGCGCGCCGTGCAATATCAACCAGAGCTAAATAAGGTGTTTGTGACTGCACTTTTCGCAGCTGGCTATTAGGCCAACACCTCCCCGATCGCATCCAGCAATTTGCTCTCATCGACAGGTTTGGTCAGGTAAGCCCTGGCTCCCTGGCGCATACCCCAGACACGGTCTGTATCCTGATCTTTGGTAGTTACCATAATGATCGGAATCTCTCCGGTATTGCTGTCTTTGCTCAATTGGCGGGTAGCCTGGAAACCGTTGAGGCCCGGCATCACAATATCCATCAGGATCAAATCGGGGCGCTCGGCGCGGGCTACTTCTACTCCGCTTTCGCCATTGGGTGCGGTGATTACTGCATGGCCATTTTTTTCAAGAATGGTCGTCAGTTTGTGTGTTTCTGTAGGAGAGTCATCAACTATTAATACTCTTGCCATCATTTCCCCCATGACATCTATTCGGCTACTACGCAACAACTACTGCGCTCGGCGGTTTTGTTGTGATTATCCTCGCTAGCACGTGCCGGGATGCACTATGACTACCGACGGTCTGGGTACAAGAATTAACCGGCCAATGACAACCGGAACATCTGTACTCTATTTTAAATTTTGGTACCGAGCTTGTGGGCATAGAGCCCACAATGGAATCTGTATTTTCTTTTTCTGTTAGCCACTTACGCAGCGTGATGTGGTTTGGCGTGGGCTGAAATAGCGCCCAACAGCTCACTCTTACTAAAAGGCTTGGTCAGATATTGATCGCAACCAACTACACGCCCTTTTGCCTTATCGAACAATCCATCCTTACTCGACAGCATTACAACAGGAGTGGAGCGGAACTCGCTATTATTTTTTATCAGTGCACAGGTCTGATAGCCATCCAGGCGAGGCATCATAATATCGACAAAAATGACATCCGGACGGGAGTCCGCGATTTTTGCTAACGCATCAAAACCGTCTGTCGCAGTGACCACTGTACAGCCCGCCTTTTGCAGCAACGTCTCCGCTGTGCGGCGAATTGTCTTACTGTCGTCGATCACCATTACAGTCAGACTTTCCCAGTTAAGCTCCATAGTCTTTTTTGAATCCCCTGTTTACTTATTTTCGGGCACGCGAAAACTTTAGTTGCGCCTTTTTTTCAAACCGCTTGCGGGGTCCGGGCGCCTAGCCTGGCGAAGGTCGCACGCTGAGACGAACTTTTATCACAGAACCCCAGGCGAATCTAGCTGAGTCGACACACAGCAGGCGACTCAGTTCAAATTATCGCCACTTGCGCATTCATTGTAGGTATTGCGTTAAGAAGGTTGCACCTTCGCCATACTGCTCTTACCTTATCTATCCAACGAACGCTGGCAGCAGCTACAAATTGCTGAGCAAAACCAGTGATAGCCGGGACAGAAATACCCCACGATTTGGAAACCCGTATGAATTATTCCCTCGGTGTGGTGATGGACCCCATCGCCCAGATCAATTTTAAAAAAGATACGACGCTTGCACTGTTACAAGCCGCACAAGATTGTGGTTTCCAGCTGTTTTATTTTGAGCAAAGGCATCTTTACCTGGAGAACGGCCGGGCAACTGGACGCGGCTGCCCGATGCAGGTTTTCGATGATGAAAATCGATGGTTTTCTCTGGAAGAATCGAGAGAGATGCCGCTAGGCGACCTGGATGTAATTCTTATGCGCGTCGACCCCCCCTTTGATAATGAATATATTTATTCCACTTATATCCTCGAAGCGGCAGAGCGCGAAGGCGCGATGGTGGCAAACAAACCCCAGAGTCTGCGGGACTGCAATGAGAAAATTTTTGCGACAAGTTTCCCCCAGTGTTGCCCACCGGTTCTAGTCAGTCGTGATATGGACAAGCTGCGGGAATTTCATCGAACTCATCAAGATGTCATTTTTAAACCTCTGGATGGTATGGGTGGTGCAGGAATTTTCCATTGCAAACCAGACGGCGCCAACCTGGGAACAATTCTGGAAATGCTTACCAACCACGGCCGCCAACAGATTATGGCGCAACGCTACATCCCCGAAATCAAAGACGGTGACAAGCGTATCCTGGTCGTTAATGGTGAAGCGATCCCCTATTGCCTGGCGCGAATTCCGGAAGCGGGTGAGACCCGTGGCAACCTTGCGGCCGGCGGGCGCGGCGAAGCACGCCCACTAACCGATAGGGACCGTTGGATCGTTGAGCAGGTTGCTCCCACCCTGAAAGAAAAAGGACTGCTATTTGTCGGGTTGGATGTTATCGGGGACTACCTGACAGAAATTAATGTTACCAGTCCCACTTGTGTGCGGGAAATCGATGCCGCTTACAATACAGACATAGGCGCGCGACTAATGAGCGGCATCACACACCTGCTGGCACAAAAAAGGTAAACTGGGCGTTTGATAACCCTCAGGGCGGTTTACCACTGGGTAAAAGGCTGTGTGAAACGCATGCCCGAATAAGTAGTAGTTGATAATAGATAATGAATTCCTCTGCCAACGCGACACAATTTCACGCAATGCAGCGTGATCGCTTTGTGTTCTCATTATTTCTTGCCGTCGCCCTGCACGTGCTGATTATCTTTAAGCTGACTTTTGGCTCTCCAGACGGCGCGCAAGCGCCGCCGACTTTAGAAGTTACCCTGGCACAGCACCACTCGGCCCAGGCTCCCGAAGATGCAGATTACTTGGCACAATATAACCAATTAGCAAGTGGCACCGCTGATTCCCCACAAGAGTTATCCACTAACCGTCATGCAGAGTTTGCCGATACACAAATTCACGATGTAAATCCGCTGCCACAACAACAAGCCGCGCGCCCGACGGAGCAGCGCCGCCAGTTAATTACCACTATTGGTGAAAGCCCAGTACAGGCCCCAGAACTTCCTGCAGAAGATAAATTTTCTGAGGAAAAACGCGGCAACGCACCCAGTGATCTGGCGCAGAGCAATCCAGAAATAGCCAGCCTGCAAGCGCGCCTGGATAAGATTCGTCAAACCATTGCCCAACGCCCTCGCGTTCGTCGCCTCACCTCAGTGGCAACCAAAGCTTCTGCAGATGCAGCTTATTTACACGAGTGGCGCCAAAAAGTAGAAGCTGTCGGCAGTGACAACTTTCCCGAGGAGGCTCTGGAAAACCAAATTACCGGTAGCTTGCGTATGATGGTAAGGCTCCTGCCCACCGGAGCCGTGGAGGATGTTGTTATTCTTGAATCTTCCGGTGAGCGCATTCTCGACGATGCGGCCCAACAAATCGTGCGCCTGGCTGCACCTTTCGCCCCTTTTCCAACAGAGATTCGGCGCGAAGTGGACCGCCTGGAAATTATTCGAACCTGGCGATTCGACTTGACCGGGTTCTCTACTTCTGCGGGGGATCTGCCTAACCGAGGCTAAAATAGGCCTTCAACTGGCGGTTTATAACTGATCTATGCCTAATTCGAATATCGATAGCGACCTGACCCATGGGAGCCTGCGCGGCCAGTTCCTCCTGGCTATGCCCTGCATGGAAGACCCCCGATTCAAGCACGCTATCGCGCTGATTGTTGAACATAACAGCGAAGGCGCCATGGGAATAGTGATCAATATGCCCAGCAAAGTGCACTGGCATGAAGTTTTCGAACAACTTTCTCTGGAAGACCTGAGCATGCGCGGTGACGAGCCAGTTCTCCTTGGTGGCCCTATGTCCCCAGAACAGGGGTTTGTATTGCATGGCACCGGTATGCACTTTGATTCGACGACCGAAATCAATACTGATATCAGCCTGACTGCCTCAAAAGACATCCTTGAATCCCTCGCCGCCGGGCGCGGCCCCGACGATGTGCTACTCGCCCTCGGATACGCTGGCTGGGGTCCCGGACAGTTGGAGCAGGAGCTGACTGAAAATGCCTGGCTCACACTGCCCGCAGAACCTGAAACCCTTTTCGCCACCCCGGTCGAGAAGCGCTGGCAAAGCGCCGCCGCCCGCCACGGCATTGACCTTTCCGGACTCGGCTCCCAAGCGGGCCACGCCTAACATCGAGACCACAGACCTGTATGAACAAACCTGTCACGGCCCTCGCCTTTGACTTCGGCACCCGCTCTATTGGCGTTGCCTACGGGCAAAGTCTTACCGGAAGCGCTAGGGAGCTGCCCCCCTTGCCCGCAAAAGATGGCAAACCTAACTGGGACTCTGTCGAAGGCCTGATAAAGGAGTGGCAACCCCACCTTTTACTGGTTGGTCTACCCCTCAACATGGATGGTAGTGAAAGTGAATTTGGCCTGCGCGCGCGCAAATTCAGCCAGCGTCTGCACGGTCGCTATGGCCTGCCTGTAGAGCTGATCGATGAGCGCTTAAGTACTCGGGCAGCCAAGGAGGAGGCCAATGAACGAGGACACAAAGGCAACTACGCACGAGACCCGGTGGACTCTATCGCCGCACGAATTATCCTCGAGGACTGGTTGCGCGCACAGGGATAACTCCTCTGCGGCAGAAAGCCTCAGCGCATTGCGACTCTGTTAGAATGGCTCCTTCAACCAATAAGTGATTGAGCCGCATGTCTATAGATCGTATTCGCATTGCCACCCGTCAGAGCGCCCTGGCTCTGTGGCAGGCCAACTATGTCAAAGACCGCCTACAGCAGGCACATCCTGAACTTCTTATCGAGTTACTGCCCCTCACCAGCCGGGGTGACCAGGTTCTGGATATCCCCCTAACCAAAGTTGGCGGCAAGGGCCTGTTCGTTAAAGAGCTGGAAGTGGCGATGCTCGAAGGCCGTGCGGACATCGCTGTTCACTCGATGAAGGATGTCCCCATGGAGTTCCCCGAGGGACTTCACCTACCGATTATTTGCGAGCGTGAAGACCCTCGCGATGCCTTTGTCAGCAACCTTTTTGACAACCTTGATGACCTGCCCCAAGGCGCAGTTGTAGGAACCTCCAGCTTGCGCCGCCAGTGCCAATTACTTGCCCGTCGCCCGGACCTCAAAGTCACCTTCCTGCGCGGCAATGTGAATACCCGGCTGGCCAAGTTGGATGCCGGCGATTACGACGCAATCATCCTCGCTGCAGCCGGTCTGCTGCGGCTGGAAATGCCGGAGCGCATCCGCAGCTTCCTGGCAACAGACATCCTGCTGCCCGCTGGCGGACAGGGCGCGGTAGGTATCGAGTCGCGCCGCGACAGCGAACTGGATGCCTTGATCCAACCACTCCACTGCCCTGAGACTGCGGCCCGACTCAGTGCGGAGCGCGCCCTGGTTAGGCGCCTCAACGGCGGCTGCCAGGTGCCTATCGGCTGCTACGCAGAATTGGAAGGTGACACCCTGTGGTTGCGCGGACTCGTTGGCAGTCCCGATGGCAAAACCATGATACATGCCGACAGTCGTGGCCCTGCCGCTGAGGGAGAGCGCCTGGGTACTGAGCTCGCGGAACAGTTGCTGGCCGATGGTGCTGATAAAATCCTCGCCGCTATCTGATATGAGCGATCTCACCCCCGACCTGCTGCAGGGCAAACGTATTCTCAGTACGCGGCCAACTCAGCAGGCTGATAATTGGTGTGCGCTACTGCGCAGCCTGGGGGCCCAGGTAGACAATATCCCCATGCTCGGTATAGAACCTATTGAAGAACAGGCCGCTATACAGGCGTTAAAAAACTCCATTCTCGATTTCGATCAGATAGATGTGGCCATCTTTGTTTCCCAGAATGCCGTGCGTTTCGGTGTGGACTGGCTGGAGGATTACTGGCCACAGCTTCCTCAGGGTCCACGCTTTCTGGCTATTGGCGCGGCAACGGCGAACGCCCTGAAAAACCGGGGCATAGCCTGTGAACAAAATGGCAACACGATGAACTCCGAAGAGTTGCTGCGTCTGCCCTGGCTGCAGCAACTGGATGGGCAGCGGGTTCTTATTTTTCGCGGTGTCGGTGGCCGCCCCCTGATTGGCGAGACTTTGAGCGAGAGGGGCGCGAGGATAGCCTATTGCGAACTCTACCAGCGAGTTCTTCCACCAGAAGCTGCTTCTACTCTGGCAGGTTATAAATTCCAACCCGATGTTATTAGCGTTCACAGTGGGGAGACTCTCGACAACCTGGTTGCCTGCATTCACCAGATCGGCCGCAGCGCACTTTTCCAGGCCACTCTTATCTGCCCGAGTAAGCGGGTTGCCATACAGGCTAAAGGGCTTGGTTTTACCCATTGCCATAGTGCGCTAAATGCCGGTGATAACGCTATGCTGGAAACACTGCGTAAGGCGCTCGGCTGATTTGTTAGCAAATTTTCGATCGCTTTGCGTTAAAAATCTTAAAACGGCGTTGCGTCCGCTATTAAGGCTCGCGCCACTCGTTATAATCTGACGACATTTTCCACCTGCGCCGCCATACCCATGACCGACAAAAAAGATCAAAATGTAGCCGCAACTAGTGAACCCCCGGAAAACATAAAGTCTGTAAAAGGTAAAAGCAATTTCGCCAAAGCCGCAGAGAAAAAAACCTCGACAAGTAATGCAAGCGGCGGCGCGGCAGCCACTAAATCCAATGGGCTTTGGTGGTGGCTGTTATTTATCGTTGTTTTGATCGCTCTGGCCTCCCTCACCTGGTTCAACTCGCCACAGCTGAGAGAGCGTATAGGCACTCACTTGAACTTCCTGCCCAGAGCGACAACCGCTCCCGAGAGCACCGCCAGTCCTACAGGGGAAGCTCAAGAAACAACCAATAGCGAAGTAACCACCCAAGCACCAACAACTACGATCGCCCCGGAAGCCCCCGCTCCCGGCTCTACTGAACCCCAGGCTCCCGATTATTCAATAGACTTCAACCAGTTAGAGCAGGCCGACGCCAGTCTGCGCTCTCAACTGGAACGTCAGGATCGCACTATCGCCCAACTGCAACAGCAACTGGCATCTATGCAGCGCAATGTCACCGCACAGGGCAATCGGTTGGGTCAGCTGGGAAATGTAAGCCGCGACGACTGGCAACTGGCTGAGGCAGATTACCTGTTGCGCCTCGCCAACCAACGCCTGCTTCTTGAGGACGACAGCCGCACCGCGCTGGGGCTGGTCGAACGGGTAGACGAGATATTGCGTGATGTGGACTTACCGGATCTCTACGGCGTACGCCAGCAACTTGCTCGCGACATCACAGCCCTGAAATTAGTGCAAAATGTGGACCGCCAAGGCTTATACCTACGACTCAGCGCCCTGGAAGAACAACTGATCCGCACAAACATCCAGCCGCAATTCGATATGGCTTCAGTTGAGCAGCCCAGTGAAGAACAACCCAGCATCGAGGAAAATGCCCCTCTATGGAAGCGGGAATGGGACAACTTCACCCGCTTCATGCGCGAATCCGTGCGCCCCATTGATGGAGATATCAATCCGGTGATGCTATCCCCGCAGAGTGAAGCTCGCTTTCGTCAGACCCTCCGCCTGTATATGGAGCAAGCCCAACTGGCGCTGCTTCGCGGTGACACCACCGTTTACAAGGATGCTCTGGATAGTGCGCGTGCGCTGCTACTCAGTTACGGCACTGCCAGTCCTCAGCGGGATACACTGGCCCAACAACTGGCAGACCTGAGCGAACAACGCATCCAGGTCGAAATGCCGGATCTCAGCGCCTCCCAGGTGGCCCTGCGCAATTATATTGAGCGCCTACACAAAACATCTGGAACCGCTCCAGCTGCCCCGCAACAGGAGGAGAGCCAGTGAAAAGACTGTTCTTCACCGCCCTGGTACTACTGTTACTCGGTGCTTTTCTACCGGAGGCCATCAACAACTATCCGGGCTATCTGGTAATCGGTATTGGCGGAGAGCTCAATAAAGGCTACGAGATGAATCTCTGGTTCGCCATTTTCTCTCTGGTGGCAGCCCTGATTATTCTGTTCTTCCTGATATGGTTAGCTCGTAGCCTGCTCCGTGGATTCAGGGGCAGTGTCGACCGGCTGCGATTTGGTCGCCAGCGCGTAGCGCGCCGACGCTTGACCAGTGGACTGGTAGAATTTATGGAGGGCAACTGGTCCCGGGCACGCCGGCAGCTACTCAAGAGCGCCCCGCGATCTGAAGCCCCTCTCATCAATTATTTAGCGGCGGCGCGCAGCGCCTTTGAGCTGGGCTTCCGTGAAGAGGCCAACGAGTTACTCGCCAAAGCAGAAGCCTGCGGTGAGGATACCCGTCTCGCAGTAGCCCTGAGCCAAGCGCGTATGCAACTTCTGGATAAACACTACGAGCAGTGTATTGCCAGCCTGGAACGCGCCAAACAGCTCGAACCAAAACACCCCGCCCTGTTGCAACTTCTCAAACAGGCTTATTACCTTCTGGGCGACTGGAGCCGGCTTCGCGCCCTGCTTCCCGAGTTGGAGAAGCACGCCAATATGCCCGAAGCAGAGTTTCACCAGCTTGAACTTGAGGTGTATCAACATCAACTGACAGAAGCGGCCAATCGCAACGACATCGACAAATTACAAGCTACCTGGCAGAGCCTGAGTGGTCGCTGGCAACGCAGCGAAGCCCTGCGCAGCCTCTACGCACAACAGCTTCATCGTATTGGAGAAGATACTGAGGCCGAAAAGCACCTACGCTGGCTGCTCAACCGGGCCTGGGACTCCGATCTTGCCGAACTCTATGGCTGCCTGGTAGGGGCAGACCCGGCAGCACAAATATCTGCAGCTGAAGGTTGGCTAAAAGAGTATGGTGAGAGTGCCAGTCTGCTGACCTGCCTAGGGCGCCTGTCAATGCGCAATGAACTTTGGGGTAAAGCCCAGCAATATTTCGAAAAAAGCCTTTTATTGCGCCGAGATCCCATTACCTCCGCCGAACTCGCCCGCTTATTTCAATCCCTGGGAGAAAAAGACAAAGCCGCAAAACTCTACGAAGAGGGCTTGCTACAAGCAGTCACAGATCTACCCAAGTTGCCTATGCCCAGTCAGGGTACACCCCTGCTAGGAGCGCACGCTTGAGCCATCGCGACTGAAGGGCCCGGAGGCCTTTCAGTCACTCCCCGAATAGGCCTATAGTGATGTCCCGCTTACCAAATAAGGACCTCGCTGTGATCTTCCCAGCGCGTTATACAGCTGCCCTTTTCCTCATAATCAGTGTATTTTTTTCCGTCACCGTATCTTCTGAATATTCAGTAACCCCCCAAGATAAATCTTTAAGTGATTACCAATACCCCTATCCGGTTAATCATTTCCAATTCAAACAACGGGGCCAGCCACTGACCATGGCCTATATGGATGTACCACCTGCTCAGGGTAAAAAGCCAAGGGGAACGGTACTCCTGCTGCACGGTAAGAATTTTTCGGCAGCTTATTGGCAGGACACTATCAGCCAACTCAACCAGCTGGGATACCGGGTTGTAGCACCCGACCAAATCGGATTTGGAAAATCCAGCAAACCGCTGACCCAATACACTTTTCAGGGTCTCAGCAACAATACCAAGTCTTTGCTGGATAAATTGAAAATTAAAAAGGTTTTAGTAGTTGGGCACTCAATGGGAGGAATGCTGGCTGTCCGGTTTACCCTGATGTATCCAGAGCGGGTCGAAAAACTGGCACTTGTGAACCCAATTGGCCTTGAAGATTGGAAGCGCTGGGTCCCGTATGAACCCCTGGACAAGGCCATTGCGCGTGAAAGAAAACAAAACCCAGAGGCTATCAAGGACTATATGAGCAAAGCTTACTTTTCTGGTCAGTGGCGAGATAAATACAACCCACTTCTGGATATTCAGGCTGGTTGGACTCAAGGGCCCGATGCCGATCATATGGCAACCGTAGATGCCCTAACCTCAGAAATGGTTTTTACCCAACCGGTATTCTACGAATTTGCCGATATCAAGGTGCCGACCCTGCTGATTATCGGTATTCGGGATCGCACAGCCATTGGTCGCGTCCGTGCGTCTGAAGCAGTCCGATCTAAATTGGGGCGTTACGACCAATTGGGCAAAAGTGCCGCTGAAAAAATCCCCCACGCGAAATTAATTGAAATGGAGGGCGTTGGACACCTGCCACAATTCGAAGCTTTCCCTGCTTATTTTGGTGCTCTAAGTAAATTTCTTGAGGCACCAGTGGAAAATAGATAGTATTTAAGCTGGTTTAGTGAAAGCCCAACTAACGAAGCATTAGCAGAATAGTGAAGTGGGACATTTTTTATCAGAAAATAAATAGCTTGATCTCTGGGACTTCATCAATAATAAGTGATCGTGTAAATGGCGATTTAACCCCCACCAAGTCTCCGCTTGCATAAATTTCACAGCAGGCCTCAAGCAGCCCAAGGCAAAGCTACAAAAAGCAACATTGCAAAATAAGTAATTACTCCCTGCAACAGAGCGATTAAGATAGCCTTTAAAAAGCCCGTACCAAGCACAAGCATATAAGCAATAGCTGCCAGCGGTATTGTCATTAAAATCCCAGCGCTATCCGTCACACCCGGCAACATGCCGCCAACAATTCTTTGAATAATCAGGGCCAACAGCAAAGCGAAAAGACAATAAAATACACCCGTATTCTTCGCTCCCAACATGGCAGCTGCCAACTTCAGAGGCAGAACAAGAACTGCCACCATAATAATCACAAAAATAATTAATTCCATTTGTTACCTCTCCATTTAATTTTAGTTATTTACTCGCTTCCAACTTCCACCGTTTCCCAACCCCAGGAATTAGATATCAACTTGTTCTCAATGCAAGATGTCGTCATACGCAAAAACACAACCCAGGCAGAGCGTGCACTGTCATCCTATGCCAATATACTGGCAGCAGTATGCAAATTCAGTCGTGAATCATACTTATATAAACCAAAACCACAATAAAGTTCACAAATAAAAAAGCTGGCGCGAATTTCGCTCCAGCTTTGAGAAATAATACATCTAAACTATCAGTTAATAACGATTTGGCAGCTTATTTACGTACCAGGATCAAGGATGAGGGTAACTGCTCCCCGTTCTTTAAGTAAGTCTCTTCCCGCTGTAACTTGCCGTTACCTAACCAGGTAAAAGTGAGGCTATCCAGACGACTCTTACTGTCCAAAATAAAATTAGTTACATCTTTGAAAGAGAATGCCAAAGTATCTTCAGCACTGTTTTTTTGCCAGCTTAACCTGGGCTGATTACCTTGGGGACAATAGTGCGTCACTATTAAATTATCGTTATCCAAATGGTAAACAGTCAGGGAATGTTGGCGCCCTTTATAGAGCCAACTTTCAAGTATTACGCTTCCCCCAGCTGTATCGGCAAAACTAATAATAAAATCGTCATTTTCCGTCCCTTCCTTTTTCCACTCTCCAGCTAGCCCTTTGATCTTCTCAAAAGTTGCCTCTGCGCCATTATCCTGGCTGGCAATCACGGGCTGAAATATTGCGACCCCAAAAAGTAGAATTACTAGTTTTGATAAATTCCCTATCATATTCCCATCCAATCTTAGAAAAATACACAACAAGAAAGGCCCTCCTTAAAATAAGGATTTCAGGAGTGGTCATCCCACAATTGTTTTTATATTTTCATGAGACGAATCGCAATACGCTTCATCGCATCGGCCGATTTAATATCCATATCTCTGTTCATCAAGATAATAAAACCATCCTTACTTTCCGGCTCAAAATACATAGCTACAAATACGCCCAGATCAGTTCCCATGTGCCCAATACGGCCATTGCGATCGCGCCAAAAGAAGCGCTGCGACTCTGATACGGACACCGGTAATTGCAGACGAAACATTTCCTGATACATCACATCTGATAAGATCTGAGCTCCAGCTTTATCCCGATTATTAAGCAGCGCTAGCAAGAAATCGCTGAGGTCAGCAATGCTTACACGAACACCTCCATCAGGATACTGCGGATTACCACTGTGTGCATACGGGTGAAATTGCTTGTACTCAAAAGGAGGATCAATAAATCGGCCAATTAAATAGTTCATCTTCTCGGCTTCACTATCTACGCAAAGACCGACATATGGTACACATTGCTCTACTTTGTAGGGGACTGCGATAGAGCTCAGATCTATTTCATTGAGTCTCCAACTGGCAGTCTCCATATCCAGGCTGTAAAATAAAGTATCCCGGCTGTAGTTAGCAAGAGACTGGCCGGTTACTGACTCAACCAATAACCCAGCTAAACCCGCAGAAAGATTACTGTATTCCCTGTGCTCTCCTGGATTGTTTGTCAGATAATAATCCCCACTACCGTACAGGCTTCCCCCTTTAACCAGAAGGGAGTGTAGATGTTGCTCCAAACTGATAGAGGGATCACGATTTTCAGCGTAAGTGCCGTAGTCAAAATAATCTTTAATTGCTGCAGAATGACTCGCCAGATGTCTCAGTGTAATTTTTTCCCCCTCTATATGTGGATTGTCCACCTTAAATGGTAAATAACTATTGATATCCTCATCCAACGACAATTTATTATCGTCCACCAATTGCAACAGTGTTACGCCCATAATCGGCTTGCTTATCGAGGCAATATTAAATAACGTATCCTGAGTAACTGGTTTGCCAGCCTCAATATCGGCCATCCCGTACACTTGCTGAAGCGCGAGTTCACCCTCTTTTATTCTGGCAACGGCTATTCCGGGTATGGCAGCCTCACGCATAACTGCAGGTATAAATTCTTCGATATTATCAATTCCGACACTTTGCTCCTGCTCACCTGGTACGACTAGCAAAAATGTCAAAATACCTGTCGCTATCAGGCCCACTAAATAAATTTTCCTCATTAATGCATTCCTTAATAGTTAATTCAGGGCCACGGTCGAGCCCGTACCTGACTGCGACGCCAACAATAAAAGCTATAGATGCAAAGAAAGAGAAAAAAATAAAGAGTGACCGCTAAGCGGTCACTCTGCTGAGCGCCGCCAGGGGCGCTTATTTGGGCGGGGTACTGAGAATATAACGCTGTGCTTATTCGAGTCCTAATTTAGACCAGATTTCATCTACCTTTTTAACCACATTCTGGTCGCGCTCAATAGGTACGCCCCACTCACGACTAGTTTCACCTTCCCATTTATTAGTCGCATCAAAACCTATTTTTGAGCCTAAACCGGAGACCGGTGAAGCAAAGTCTAAATAATCAATCGGAGTATTTTCTACCATCACTGTGTCCCGCGCCGGATCCATACGTGTGGTCATCGCCCAGATTACATCTTTCCAGTCCCTGGCATTAACATCTTCATCGGCGACAATAACAAATTTGGTATACATAAACTGACGCAGGAAAGACCAGACCCCCATCATTACGCGCTTGGCGTGACCGGCGTATTGCTTCTTCATAGTGACGACTGCGAGACGGTAAGAGCACCCCTCCGGCGGCAGATAAAAATCCACAATTTCGGGAAATTGCTTTTGCAGTATTGGCACAAAAACCTCGTTTAAAGCTTCTCCCAGAATTGCAGGTTCATCTGGCGGGCGCCCTGTGTAGGTGCTGTGGTAAATGGGATCTTTGCGATGGGTGATCTTCTCCACCGTAAATACCGGGAAGCTATCCACTTCGTTATAGTAACCCGTGTGATCTCCATAAGGGCCTTCGTCCGCCATATCATCGGGATAGATAAAGCCTTCCAACACATATTCAGCACTAGCGGGTACCTGAAGGTCACTGAGAAAGGCCTCGGTGACTTCAGTCTTGTCACCGCGCAGCAGGCCGGCAAAAGCGTATTCGGACAAGGTATCCGGCACGGGGGTAACAGCCCCCAGAATTGTAGCGGGATCGGCACCCAGGGCAACAGCTACCGGATAGGGTTCACCGGGGTGCCTCTTACACCAGTCCCGATAATCCAGCGCTCCTCCGCGATGACTGAGCCAGCGCATAATCAGGCGGTTCTTTCCGATTAATTGCATCCGGTATATGCCCAGGTTTTGCCGTTTCTTCTCGGGTCCCCTGGTAATCACTAAGGGCCAAGTGACCAGTGGGGCGGCATCTCCCGGCCAGCAGGTTTGGATTGGCAGTTTTTGCAGATCGACCTGGTCCCGCTCAATAACTACCTGTTGGCAAGCGGCACCTTTTACGACTTTTGGCCCCATATTCAGGACCTGCTTAAAGACCGGCAACTTCTCCCAGGCATCACGTAGATTTTCCGGTGGCTGTGGCTCCTTGAGAAAAGCCAGAAGTTCTCCCACTTCACGCAGTTCGGCGACACTTTCTCTTCCCATCCCCAGAGCAACTCGCTCTGGCGTTCCGAAAAGGTTGGCAAGAACTGGGGTCTCAAAGCCTACCGGGCTCTCAAACAGCAACGCTGGCCCCTCAGCTCGCAATACGCGATCGGAAATTTCTGTCATTTCCAAAATGGGGTCAACAGGGTGCTTGATTCGTTTTAGTAGGCCGCGCTTTTCCAGCAACTTAATAAAGTCGCGTAGATCTTTATATTTCATGGGCTAACAAGGCGTGACTATAAACCAGAGCGCAGTGTAAAACAGAAGGCGCAGGATAGGTAACAACACACCAATTGGAATGCAGGGAGAGGAGGGAGGGAGTCGCGGCTCGCAAGCCTGGGCTGCGAGCCGCGGAAATAATAAGCCTGTAACAGCTTAGAAGCGGGGGCGACGCGGACGATCTTCGCGAGGCTTAGCTTCGTTAACGCGGATGTTACGGCCAGACATAGGCTGGTCGTTCATCTCTTCGATAGCTTTGCGTGCTTCATCGTCGTTAGGCATTTCTACGAAACCGAAGCCTTTAGAGCGGCCAGTCTCACGGTCGGTGATAACAGTAGCCCGAGAGATCTCTCCGAATGCACCGAAAGCTTCGTGCAGGTCGTCAGAGGTTACCGCGTAGGCCAGATTTCCAATATAGATATTCACAAAAGGTTCTCACTAGGTGTGTGGGCTGTCGTGCAGTCACAAATGGATAACCAGCTCCACCAGATTAACCATTTGAGATTGGCCCTTTCGGAGAAACTCCTGGGCCAATTCAGTAAGGCGCGTTGCCTAAAATCCATATCAAGCGCCACAATGTGGAACTTTATATGCCTTATAGCTCGCCTTTTCAACAGTAATAGACGCAATTAACCGCCTTATTCTGCTTTAAGTAAATAAAGAGCGCCTTTATAGACGCAACTTTATATACAACAATTATTTCCGTTTCATGGATAGGAAGAATTCATCATTTGTCTTGAAATCTTTCAATTTATCCACTAGGAATTCAGTCGATGCCACATCTTCCATATCGTGTAACAGCTTACGTAAAATCCACACGCGCTGTAGCTCGCCCTCTGGCATTAACAACTCTTCCCGGCGAGTGCCGGATCTGCGCACATTAATGGCTGGATATACGCGTTTTTCAGCAATCTTGCGATCCAGCTGCAATTCCATATTACCAGTACCTTTGAACTCCTCGAAAATCACTTCGTCCATTTTCGAGCCGGTATCGATAAGCGCAGTAGCAATAATAGATAGACTTCCGCCTTCTTCAATGTTTCGCGCAGCACCAAAGAAGCGCTTCGGACGCTCTAAGGCGTGGGCATCAACACCACCGGTTAATACTTTACCGGAGCTAGGAACTGTTGTGTTGTAAGCGCGAGCCAAGCGGGTGATAGAGTCGAGCAAGATAACCACATCTTTCTTGTGCTCTACCAGGCGCTTGGCTTTTTCAATTACCATTTCCGCTACTTGTACGTGACGCGCCGGTGGCTCATCAAAAGTAGAGGCAACAACCTCACCCCGCACGGAGCGCTGCATTTCTGTCACTTCCTCAGGGCGCTCATCAATCAGCAATACGATCAAATGGCATTCTGGATTATTGCGCGTAATGGCTTGCGCCATATTTTGCAACATAATCGTTTTACCCGCCTTCGGCGGCGCAACAATCAAACCGCGCTGGCCTTTTCCGATCGGAGCAACAAGATCAATAATACGACCAATCAGGTCTTCGGAGGAGCCGTTTCCGCACTCGAGGGTGAGGCGATCGTTGGGGAAGAGAGGAGTGAGGTTTTCGAAAAGAATTTTGTTACGTGCGTTTTCCGGTTTGTCAAAATTAATTTCGTTAACTTTTAATAAAGCAAAATATCTTTCGCCTTCTTTCGGTGGGCGAATCTTTCCGGAAATTGAGTCGCCCGTACGTAAATTAAATCGGCGAATCTGACTTGGAGATACATATATATCATCCGGTCCCGCGAGATAAGAGGAGTCAGCAGAACGCAAAAATCCAAAACCGTCTTGAAGGATTTCTAATACGCCGTCGCCATAAATATCTTCACCGCTTTTGGCGTGTCGCTTGAGAATATTGAAAATAATATCCTGCTTGCGAGAACGGGCCAGGTTTTCCAGGCCCATGCCTTTGGCTATTTCAATCAACTCTTCAATGGGTTTGGTTTTTAATTCGGAGAGATTCATACCAATTGCTTATTAATGTTTCTGTTGTCATTTGGCGCGGACACGCCTGAAATTTTGAGGAGGGGTTTGATAATTAGAGATTAGCTCGTCTATTTACCCGAAACACCTAGGTACCTTTTTCTACCAAGACCACAGTACTCAGTAAACTTATGCTCTCCATAATCAATTTATGGAGCATTATCAGAACAAGTTCAACTCGAGGAGTATACGCACCGGGGATGGTCAGGGACCCTGTGGAGGGGCGTTTTGTCAGCTCGTCTCACTTAATTCAAGACCGCTGAACTATTTCAGAATTACAGCCAGTATAACGGGTGTTTCCCATCCTGCAAAGAAATTTACCCCTTTGCAGGATAGAAACGACAGTCTTACAGCTGGCTGTCGATAAATTCAGTCAGCTGTGCGCGGGACAATGCGCCGACTTTAGTGCCTTCTACATTGCCACCCTTGAACAACAGTAGTGTGGGGATACCGCGGACATTATATTTTGCCGGGCTCTCTTTGTTGGCATCAACGTCTACTTTTACGATCTTCAACTTATCGCCGTAGTGGCCAGCCAGGTCTTCCAGCACTGGAGCGATCATCTTGCACGGGCCGCACCACTGTGCCCAGAAGTCTACCAGCACAGGGCCTTCAGCTTTGAGAACTTCTGCTTCGAATTCAGCGTCAGATACGTTGATGATTGAGTGCTCGCTCATATTGCATTCCTGTTCTTTAGTTTCTCGATGCGAGGGCACAGCCAACGCATCTTCTCACGGTCACAGCAGTGGTTTTACAGCTGCGATGCACCATTGCCCTCAAAATTGGGGCGCAAAATGGGATTTCAAGTCTCTCCTGCCAACAGACTTACGTCTGTTCCAGGAAACGCTGCAGGACCTCATCGATATAGTCAAAGCCAAAAGCACTGGCGGCAATTCGCTCGTCTAAACACTCCACAAGCTCCATAGCTATCAGAGTGGGCCACTGTTTTTGCAGTTCAGACAGTGGCAACCCGGTGTAATGTGTAAAAGTCTCGCTGGGAACCCCCCCCACTAGGCGAAGGGTATTCATCAGAAACTCCAGCGGCAAATCCTCACTCTCAACCTGATCAGTATGGGGTTCAGATAAAGCGCTGTGCAGCAACCCTGGTTGCTGCCTGCCAATGGACAGGTAATCCTTCGGTGTGCGAGTACGTCGACTGCGCAAAATTTGTCCACTTTCCACCAGAGTCACCTTGCCATGAGCACCGGCACCAATACCCAAATAGTCTCCGAAAGACCAGTAGTTAATATTGTGGCGGGACTCGAGTTGGGATTTACTGTAAGCCGACACCTCGTAGCGGCAATAACCCTCCGACGCGAGCAGTTCTCGCCCACTGCCCTGCATACTGGCAATCATCTGCGAGCCGGGGGTAACCGGCGGCGCACTGTAAAATGCCGTGTTTGGCTCAATTGTTAGCTGGTACCAGGAGATATGCTCTGGGGCCAGGGAAATTGCCCGACGCAAATCATTGAGGGCTTCCTCTTCAGTCTGTTTGGGCAATCCGTGCATCAAGTCGAGGTTAATATTCTCAAAGCCTGCTCGGCGCGCCATTGCCAGAGCACTCTCGGCCTCTTCACCGCTGTGAATACGTCCCAGCTGCTGCAATTGGTTGGAGTCGAAACTCTGCACTCCAATGGACAGGCGGTTAACCCCGACAGCCCGGTAGCCGGTGAACTTGGCCTGTTCAAAAGTGCCGGGGTTAGCCTCCAGGGTGATTTCGATATCGTCCGCAAATCCGACCACTTGCTCGGCACCTTCCAGGATCTTCCCAATTGCTTGTGGGGAAAACAGGCTCGGTGTGCCGCCGCCAAAAAATATGGACTGCAATTTACGCCCCTGTACCCAGGGCAGCTGGCTTACCAGGTCAAGGCGCAACTGCTCCACATATTCAGATTCCGGCAGGGCATAATCTGAGTTAACGCGATCTCTATCGGCCTGGTGGGAGTTGAAATCACAGTATGGGCATTTGCGTACACACCAGGGAATGTGAATATACAGACTGAGCGGCGGCAGTTGTAATACGGCGCTGTTATCAGGCAAGGTCGGCACCCTGCATATTCTGTCGCCACAAAAGTTCAAATTGGGCCATGGCCTTGGCCCGGTGGCTCAGGCGATTCTTCGCCTCCCTCGGCAACTCAGCAGAAGTCATCCCCTCGGACTCAACAAAGAACAGCGGGTCATAGCCAAACCCCTGATCCCCTGCGGGCTCCCGTAAAATCGTACCGCTCCACTTAGCGCTGCATACCAATGGCACCGGGTCGTCCCATTGGCGCACAAAAGCCAGGGCACAGTGGAAACTGGCGGTGCGCTGGTCTGTCTCGGCATCGCTAAGGGCTTCCAACAGCTTTGCATTGTTTTTCTCATCCGTAGCTCCTACTCCCGAGTAACGCGCAGAGTAGATTCCCGGTGCGCCGCGTAATGCATCCACCGCCAAGCCTGAATCATCCGCCAACGCCGGCAAGCCACTGATGCGGCTGGCATGGCGAGCTTTGATCAAGGCATTTTCAATAAAGCTCAGCCCAGTTTCATCAGCGTCATTCACCCCAAACTCAGATTGGGGCAGAACCTCTACCTCCCACGAGGCAAACAGCTGTGAAAATTCGCGAAGTTTGCCGGCATTACCACTGGCAAGAACAATTTTATTTAACATGTCACTTCAAATAAAAAGCGGGCCTGAGCCCGCATTACAATTCATAGGGAGTGGATTCGGCGGGCACCCAAGCCAGCGGAATCTCATTGCATTACTAGCGATCCAGTTTGCGACGGAAGCTGATCGTCTCATTTTTACCATTGGGCAGTTTGACATCTACGTTAAAGGTGAGGGTTTCCTCAGCCTCAAATCGTAGGGGCGCGAGATAATACACAGCATCCCCTTCCCGGATTTCCTTAAACTTAAGCGGCCTCGACTGCTGGATCAGATTAGTTGCTGTCCCAGACATCTCAGCGCTGAGACCATGTGTTCCGCCATCCTTCTTAACTACAGAGACATTCACATAGGCCCGGTCTTTTGCCCGCGCCAACTGGTACTGACGCGCGATGTCCGGCTGGATAAAATCGCTGTTGAACACTGAATAGACCACTCGATAGTCGCCAAAATCAACATAATTTTTAATTATACGTGCTTCCTGCGCAGCAGCGCCGGCAGACAAAAATAGCAGGGCCACAGAAGCAGCCACGGCAAGGATACGTTTCACACTCCACCTCCAGTTGTTATAGCCGCCACCTCTACCAATAAGTTCGGTGGTCAACTCCAGTCAGGGCCCCTGGGTGCCCTTCACTCAATCTGTCCCTCGCGCCAAAGTCCTCCACAAAAGAGCTGGCGCAAATCTTAGTTTAGCGAGTTAGATGATATATGGCTGTCTCACCAAACAAATTTGGTAAAAAGTCTTTGAGTGCCCGGCCCGCCAAGGACTCAGAAACCACCTGGCGATGCAGGATGGTCCAGCTGTTTTCCCGACACAACACCTCAAAGTCAGTAAAAGTACAAAAATGAATATTGGGCGTGTTATACCACTCGTAAGGTAATAAATCAGATACCGGCATACGCCCGGAAAATGCGAGGTGCCAGCGAGCCTTCCACTGTCCAAAGTTGGGAAAAGTTATGATGCAATCCCGGCCGACCCTGAGCATCTCCTCCACAACCAAGTGTGGCTTGCTCAGGGTTTGTAGTGCCTGGGTCATGACCACGGCATCAAAGCTGCCGTCGGCAAAATTGCCCAACCCCGTATTCAGGTTTTGCTCGACAACATTGACGCCACGGGCAACGCAACGCTCAATTTGCTCGGGATCGATTTCAAGGCCATAGCCTTTAACGTTCTTGTTTATCCCTAGCTGCTCGAGCAGCGCACCGTCGCCACAGCCGAGATCGAGAACCCGGCTGCCAGGTGTAATCCAGCCCTGGATCACATCCAAATCTATCCTCATCAGCACACCTCCTCAGCAATGTCGGCCGCAACTCGCTGCATATAGGCCCGAAATACCCCTTCATAGCGGGTATTGGGTAGCAGGAAGGCGTCGTGCCCCATTGCCGACTCCACCTCGGCATAACTCACCGGTATATCCGCATGCATCAGTGCATCGGCAATTTCCCGGGAGCGCTCAGGTGCAAAGCGCCAGTCAGAAGTGAATGACACCAATAAAAAGCGACACTTTGCATGGGAGAAGGCCTCTACCGGGTCATCATCGTACTCCCGCGCCAAATCGAAGAAATCCAGCGCTCGTGTCATCAGGATGTAGGTGTTGGGGTCGAAAGTGTTGGAGAAACTCGCTCCCTGGTGGCGTAAATAGCTCTGTATTTGAAATTCCACTTCTTCATCCGACCCCTGTTGAAAGCTGCCACTGCGCAATTCACGGCCAAACTTCCGCCCCAAGCCGTCGTCGGAAAGATAAGTGATATGACCGATCATACGCGCAACGGCCAGGCCTCGACGGGGCAACTTACCCTCTTGCAGATAGTGCCCGTCACAAAAATCCGGGTCGGATGTAATCGCCTGACGCGCCGTCTCATTAAAGGCGATATTTTGTGCAGACAACTTCATGGCAGAGGCAATAACCACGCAATGGCGCAGACGCTCGGGGTATTCCAGAGACCAGCGCATCGCCTGCATCCCGCCGAGACTGCCACCTATCACAGCTGCCCATTGATGAATACCCAAAATATCCGCCAGGCGAGCTTGGCTGTGAACCCAATCGCGCACGCGCAGCGATGGGAAGTCCGGCCCCCAGGTAGTGCCGGTCTCCGGGTTTATGGATATGGGACCCGTAGACCCGTGACAACCACCGAGATTATTAACGGACACTACGAAAAAATGATCGGTATCGATCGGCTTGCCTGGACCGATGTAATGGTCCCACCAACCCGGACGCTTATCCTCGGCATTGTGTCGCCCTGCAGCGTGATGGTGTCCCGAAAGCGCGTGACAGATCAGGACTGCATTACTCTTTGCTCCATTGAGTTCGCCGTAGGTCTCGTAAACCAGAGTGTAATTTTTGAGCACTCGGCCACAGGCCAGTTCCAGCGGCTCACTAAAGCTGTGACTTTTGGGCTCGACAAGACCCACTGAGCCAGCATCATCGGTAGTGGCAGCTTGAGCTTTCGGGGAAGCGGTAGAATTTTCCGTTGACAAGGTACTGTATCTGTCATGTTGAAAGGTATTGCTTGGCAAATGCCTAAGCAATCAGTGAACGAGAACACTGCAACTTATAACAAATGCCAGTCAGAACCAATAACAATTGGGAGCCTCTGGCTAATTCCGTAAAATCCCTGGCGGGCTCTCAGAAACTCCTCAGCACCCGATTCAGGTGGTATGGGAGGCCTTCAAAGGTGTCACATTGTGAGCGCGCGGTGCAGGTGCAACCGGCTGCGGTGCCGAACTGCTGTGCCGCAGCAAATCTTCCAACGCCACCAGAGCCTTATCATTGCGCTGCACTTCATCCTCCAGAGTTCGAAGATCCGTGCGACGACTGCGAGTTTTCTGTTTCAGCTCTGTAAGCTTAATCAGGTGGCGGTTCAGTAATTGCTTTTGATACTGCGCATGCTGTTTAAGAGGCTCAAGGGCATGCTCCAGCCAGTTTTCCGCCTTGTTACTCATATCGTCGTAGAGCCTGCCCACTTCACTGGCGAGCGTGGTAATAAAGCGCTCACTGAGGCGGCTGCGACGCGCAAGCAGTAATTGCGGGGAACGTCGTAGCTGCGCGGCCTGCCGATGCAGGCCGCGCAGGGCAAAGCGAAATTTGCGGATAGTGAAATACTGCTCTGCATCGTCAACTTTCTTCAAGCTGGAGCGTTCAAACACCGCATCAAGCAAGCGGTTAGCCTGATCTACCTCCCGCTCAAGGTTGGACAGCTGGAGGTCCACCCCCTCCATAAATGTGTCAATAGCCTTGGCCAGACCCATGGGCGTCCAGCGGCGGTTGAGGGTAGCCAGGGTATCGTCGATCAGCGACTGTAATTGCTGTTTGGAAATTGGCGCTAGCAGAGAGGTGCTTTGTCGCGAAAGCATTCGCTGGCTCGATTTGAGCGTCAGCAACTCCTGGTGACAAAGCTTGTGTTGATCGCGAACAGTTGTCTGTAGCTGCTCCAGTTCTGCCAACTGCTCAGAGGTACTGCCACTATTACGCTGCAAGTGAGATAGTGCAGCGCGTCCACTATTCAAACGACGCTTGAGCAGGTCGCGGGTATCAGCCATCAATGTCAGCGCCTGGTGCAGTGAGCGATGTTCGGCCATTTTATGGCGATGCTCCAACAAGCGCTGCACTAACATCCGCTCAAACTCACCATAGCGGCTATTTCGCAGCAGATCCGGATCACGCTGCTGTCGGCCTAGCAGGGCCATTTTTGCAGAAACGCCAGCAACGCTGTCCTGAGGTAGAGACAGCAGACCTGCCACTTCAGCGCGCATGCGGCGCAACAGCAGCTCCGCATCCTCCTCGGGATCATCCCAGAGCACATCCATCTTGTTGAGCAGGGCCATCACGGATGTTCCGCGATGCTCCTGCAATGGCGCCAGGTGAGTCTCCCACATACTCATATCGGTGCCACTTACCCCGGCATCGGCAGCCAGCAGGAAGGCGACGGCCTGGGCCCCAGGCAATGTACTCAAAGTCAGTTCCGGCTCATTGCCTAGGGCGTTCAGTCCAGGGGTATCGATAATACGCAACCCCTGGTCCAGCAGTGGATGCGGCAAGCTGATCAGAGCAAAGCGCCAAGCGGGGATCTCGACAAGATTCCCCTTGCCATCCAGGTGGCGCCGGTCAAAACCGTAGCGAGCGGCCTCTTCCGGCATCACCGACTTAGTCGAGGCAACCTTTAATAAAGTTTCACGGGTCGACTCCGCATCCTTGGCATCAAACTCGTGAGTTACCCACTTTTGCGGAATTCGACGGAAACTCTCCAGGCTGGTATTCGTCGCCAGGGTCTCGATCGGCAGTAGCCGCAAACTGGCGCGTTCGCTGCCATCGCTGAAGATTTCCGTGGGACACATAGTGGTGCGCCCGGGCCTCGAAGGAAGTAAACGCTGGCCGTAAGTTTGCGACAACAGCGCATTGAGCAATTCAGTTTTCCCCCGTGAGAATTCCCCTACCAGAACCAAGGTGAACTGGTCATCGGCAAGCAGGGCGCGGGCCTGCTGTACAACCTGGCATGCGCCTGCAGAGTTAGAGAAGTGCTGCTCAAGCCATTGGCTGAAGTGGGCGAACTGACGATCGAGGTTCTTTTTCCAACGGTCGTAGTCAGAAATATGCTGGCGTAAAAGTGCGTCTTCCATTTCACGGTGTTCTTGTTATTGAGACCTGGTGACTATCGACCCACCCCTGGGATGAGGGAAAAGGCCGTCAATCGATAGTATATGAGTCTAACACCGCGCCAAATGCGATCCAGTGCGCGCGGCTGAAGAAATGTTCAGCCGATCACAATTTAAGGAACCTTTGAACTACTCCTTAAAAGCCGGGTATATGCCAGAACAGGCTATAGACAAAGGCGGGCATATTGGCCATCTGGGCAAAGCCAAATAACAGCTTGTCGGCCACGGTAAGCAGGATAAAGACGAAAATCGGGCTGATATCAATCACTCCCAATGGTGGAATCAGTCGTCGCACAGGGCCGCAGAAGGGCTCCAGGAGTTGATGCAATAGAATCAAAACCGGGTGGCCACTATTCGGAGCAATCCAGCTGGCAACGATAGAAATCAACAAGCCGATAAACACCACCGCTATCACAGTGGATATACAGCCAATCAATGACCACAGCAGTGCACTGAGGGGGTTAACCACACCGTAACCGGCAATCATGGCGCAAGCCATAATCATCACCCAGCCGACTAACAACGCCAGCACCACCGACGCCATATCGACACCAAAAAGTCCCGGCACTACTTTGCGCAATGGCAGTAGCAAAGGGTTTGTTACCTTCACAATACCCTGGGATAAGGGGTTATAAAAGTCCGCGCGGGCCAACTGCAATAAGAAACGCAACAACACGGCAAAAAGGTACAAAATGCCCACTATGCCTACGACATAAACGCCGATACTGCTAAAGGTATTGACCATGGATAAACCCTAAACAAAAAGATTAACGGCAGCCCATGCTGCTTCCACAACTTAGACTCGTACTATTAACTGTCTAATTCTTTTGCCATTTCCGCAGCCCGCTCCTCACAATCGCGCATGGCATCGGCTACCAATTGTGGCAATCCACCCTGCTCAAATCTTTGAACGGCACGCTCAGTAGTGCCACCCGGCGACATTACATTGCGTTTTAATTGCGCGACATCTACATCACTGGCGACGGCCAGTTTGGCGGCGCCCAGAGCAGTTTGCAACACAAGGCGCTCCGCATCAGCGCGAGCGAGACCACCAGCGGAGGCCGCATCAATCATGGCCTCCATAAACTGGAAAAAGTAAGCTGGTGCCGATCCCGCTACTGCAATTACCTGATCAATGCCGCGTTCTTCGTCAACCCAGTAAGAGATGCCCACTGCATCAACGATACGCTCGGCAAGCTCTCTCTGCTCATCTGTTACTTGGCTATCGGCATAGAGACCGGTAACCCCGGTTTGTACCAATGCGGGAGTATTGGGCATTGCCCTGACAATGGGTAGGTGCTCTCCCATCCAACGCTGGTAAGCAGCCAGAGGGATGCCCGCTGCAAAAGTGATAATGAGCGGCGTTCGCTCGGCAAGATGTGGCTTTAACTCCTCACACAGTGCGCGCATAACCTGTGGCTTAACAGATAGAACAATCACATCTGCTTCTGCAACCGCAGCAGCATTGTCATCACTGATGCTGACACCATGAGTTTCCGCAAAAGCATTGAGCTTGGCCAGGTCGCGACCCGTAGCAATAATCTTATCTGCTGGATGGCCAGAAGCCACCAAACCACCTATAACCGCACCAGCCATATTGCCGGCACCTCCGATAAAGACGATTTTAGGGTCTGCGGCACTCACTCTCATCACCTCGGTAGCTTCAGATGGTAAAAGGTTTTTCACCATTCCTCCTTTGGAGGAATTCGATAATATGTGGTCACTCTATGGGAATAACAAGAGTGCCACATCAAGGTGGCCCCTTCCAAAGGGGGTACGGAGATATGCAAGAAGGATGGCATTTTTGTCACCTTTCTAACCAATACCAAGAGCTATCGCCGGGACCTGCGTCGGGTCGAATATGGTGACGGGTAAGCTCCAAAGATGCGTGCCTTCCTGAAAAACAGCTCACCGCGACTGAGCAATAACTGTTTAATTACAAGTAAAAGAAAACGGCCTTTACGGCCGTTTTCGCTGCAGAATCAAGCTGATTTAACAGTTTGTAATTAGCTAAACAAAAAGGGAAATGTTTCCACAATCGCAATCAAGTTAAGAGCAATCGCCAGAATCCACAGCCAATAACGGCTCTCCTCTCCGAGTATTCCGGTAACTGCCGAATTCAAAAAGCCGGTAATCAATGAGATTTTGGGAGAGACAAATGAAAGCAGGCAGATAAAAGCCAACCACTCAAGTGCTACCCAGGTCACCAGTACACTATTCGTAACAGACAGAGACAATACTGCACTCACCGATAAAAGCAGCAGCGCTACATCTACAGTCTCAGATTTTGTCATTCCATATCCAAAAAAATCTATTTGCATACTAATTCTGTCATGCAGAATAGTTTCGTGCCCCAAAAATATCCGTGCCGATACGCACAATAGTGGCGCCGCAGGCAATAGCAGCCTCCATATCTTTAGACATACCCATGGATAGTGTTTCGAGGGCCTGTTCGGGAAATTCTTCGCGAAGACTTTGCAGCAGCCCTGCCAACTGGATAAACGGTTTTTCCTGCTCAAATACATTGTCACGAGCAGCGGGAATCGCCATCAAGCCACGCAGGCGCAGCCCTGGCAATATCATCACTTCACGCGCCAGAGCCACCAAATCCTGTGGAGCTATGCCAGACTTGCTCTGCTCGCCATCGATATTCACCTGCAAGCAGATATTGAGTGGTGCCATATTACTGGGACGCTGTGCCGACAGACGTTGGGCGATTTTTAAGCGATCCACCGTGTGCATCCACTGGAATCGCTCCGCCACAGCGCGGCTTTTGTTCGATTGAAGCGGCCCAATAAAATGCCAGTGAATATCCAGGTCGGACAGGGCATCCTGTTTTTGCAGGGCTTCCTGTAAATAGTTTTCGCCAAAGTGATGCTGGCCAGCTGCAAAAGCAATCCGCAGGTCTTCCGCCGGTCGTGTTTTGGAAACCGCCAACAGGGTAATTTCTGCGGGGTTGCGATCGCAGTTGTTGCAGCATGTCACAATCCGCTCACCTACTGCATTCAGGTTTTCGACGATTGTCTCTTTGCGCATATACTGGTGCCCTTACCGATTTGAGCGGCGATTTTACCTGAGCCCAAACAAGAACCATAAGGTAGCAGTATGGATATCACTGAACTCCTCGCCTTTAGCGCCAAGCAAAACGCCTCGGACCTACACCTCTCGGCGGGCCTGCCGCCGATGATTCGTGTCGACGGCGACGTGCGTCGTATCAACCTGCCCTCGATGGAGCACAAGCAGGTACACGGCCTGATCTACGAGATCATGAACGATAAGCAGCGCAAGGATTACGAAGAACTACTGGAAACAGACTTCTCTTTTGAAGTCCCCGGTGTCGCCCGCTTTCGTGTAAACGCCTTTAACCACAACCGGGGTGCCGGCGCCGTATTCCGGACCATTCCCTCCAAGGTTCTCACTATGGAAGACCTGGGAATGGGCCAGGTTTTCAAGCAGATTTCAGATACTCCCCGCGGCTTGGTGCTGGTAACCGGGCCCACGGGTTCCGGTAAGTCCACTACCCTGGCGGCGATGATGGACTACATCAACGACAATAAATACGAGCATATCCTCACCATTGAGGACCCGATCGAATTTGTGCACGAATCCAAGAAGTGCCTGGTGAACCAGCGTGAGGTACACCGGGATACCCACGGCTTTGCCGAGGCACTGCGCTCTGCACTGCGTGAAGACCCGGACATTATTCTCGTGGGTGAGATGCGGGACCTGGAGACCATTCGCCTGGCGCTGACTGCGGCAGAGACCGGTCACCTGGTATTCGGTACCCTGCACACCACTTCCGCCGCCAAAACCATTGACCGTGTGGTGGATGTATTCCCGGCGCAGGAGAAAGCCATGGTGCGTTCAATGCTGTCGGAATCCCTACAGGCCGTTATCTCCCAGACGCTAATGAAGAAAAACGGCGGTGGCCGGGTCGCTGCCCACGAAATTATGCGTGGTACCCCAGCCATCCGTAACCTGATCCGCGAAGACAAAATCGCGCAGATGTACTCGGCCATCCAGACCGGAGCCAGCGTCGGCATGCAGACCATGGACCAATGTCTGGAAGACCTGGTGGCACGCCGCATTATCAGCCGCGAAGTGGCTCGCGAGAAAGCCAAGATGCCGGAGAACTTCTAAACGGCCAAAACCCGCCCCCAATCTGGGGAAGAAAAGTCGAGATAAAACGCGGTAAACACCATGGATATTGAAAGACTTCTACAACTGGTTGTAGAGAAGGGCGCTTCGGATTTATTTATCACGGCGGGCGTCCCGCCCTCCATCAAACTGCACGGCCGAGTGGTGCCCTGCAGCAGCACCGCGCTCACGCCAGAGAAGGCGCGCGAGCTGGTGGTGGGAACCATGAACGAGAAACAGCGGCGCGAGTTTGCCGAGCAAAAGGAATTGAACTTCGCGATTGCAGTGCGCAACGTGGGGCGTTTCCGGGTATCGGCCTTCTTCCAGCGCAATCTGGTGGGTATGGTGCTGCGTCGCATCGAAACCAAAATCCCCACTATCGATGGACTCGGACTACCCGATGTACTCAAAGACCTGGCCATGACCAAACGCGGGCTGATTATTTTTGTCGGCGCCACCGGTACCGGTAAGTCCACATCCCTCGCCTCCATGATCGGCCACCGCAATGAGAACACCAAGGGCCATATCATCACCATTGAGGACCCGATCGAATTTATCCACCAGCATCGCGGCTGTATTGTGACCCAGCGCGAAGTGGGCCTGGATACCGAGTCTTTCGATGTAGCCCTGAAAAACACTCTGCGTCAGGCGCCAGATGTTATTCTGATCGGTGAGGTACGCTCCCGCGAAACCATGGACCACGCCATCGCTTTCGCCGAGACCGGCCATTTGTGTCTGTGCACCCTCCACGCCAACAATGCCAACCAGGCCCTCGACCGGATCATTCACTTTTTCCCGGCAGACCGCCACAAACAGTTGTTTATGGACCTGTCCCTCAACCTGAAGGCGATGGTGGCCCAGCAGCTGGTACCGACCCCCGATGGCGATGGCCGCCGTGCCTGCCTGGAGATCATGATCAATACCCCACTGATGTCGGACCTGATCCGCAAGGGCGAAGTTGATAAGATCAAGGAGTTGATGAAGCGCTCTGGTGAGCAGGGAATGCAAACCTTCGATCAGGCACTCTACGAGCTCTACGACGGGGGAGAAATTACCTATGAGGATGCCCTCTCCCACGCCGACTCTGCCAACGATTTGCGCCTGATGATTAAGCTCAAATCCGAATCCGATGCCGAGTACTTAAATAGTGCCGCTGGTGAGTTGAGTCTACAAAATGATTCAGAGTACGGAGACGGTGGTCCTCAGCTCTACTAGCCCCCGATCCAGCCAGATCAAAACCGTTTACAGGCATATCAAAGGTCCCCAGCCTGTAAACGGTTTTCACCCGGTATAATCCGCTGCGGATATTTCCGCGATGCAAAAGCTGATCCCGCCCGATATTGAATGATCTCGCAGGCTCTTTTCTGCAGCATTTTTATTGGAAGAAAATAGCTTTTCAATAAGCCTCTATTTTCCTGCGCAATGTCCCGTTTAAAGAGTGACCAATCAATATGAATAAAAAAGTCGCCTTGATCACTGGTGGCAACCGGGGCATTGGTGCCGCGACAGCCAAATTACTTGCCCATAGGGGGTACCTGATTGCCATTAGCTACCGGCAGCGCAAGCAGCAAGCGGAAGAACTGATCGCCGAGCTTCGGTCTTTTGGTGTTTTAGCAATAGCCGTTCGCGCCGATATCTCCTCGGAGAAAGATATTGTTCAGCTATTCAATGCGATCGACGAGCAACTAGGCCCAATTAGCTGCCTGGTTAACGAGGAAGCCTGCGGCCTGTCTTCCATAAACCCAGGCAAGCGCGAATAATCAGGGTATGTTTTGCGGTATTAATGGTGGCAGCCGTAATCGCTGTTTTTATCCGCGGAAGCATTTAAGCTCTAACACATCTCTGCGATCAATCCTTTTACCGAGGGCAGCATGCGCCGGCTCACCAGCGGCGCTGCTGTTACGCCATCCAGCTCTACCCGGTAATTTGTACCGTCCCTGCGCAACCCAACAATATATTGCACAGCCACCAGCGCGCTGCGATGAATACGCACGAAACGCTGTCCAAACTCACTCTCAAGCTCTTTTAGAGACTCATCCAGAATGGTCTCTCCAGCAGAGTGATGGGCCACAACATACTTGCTGTCCGCAACCAGACAGCGGATGGAATCTACATCCAGCAACTCCACCCCCAGGCGACTTATCGCCTTAATACGGCTACGGCCACTGGGCTCCTCCAGATCCTGCTTGGTTAACAACTGCTGCTGCGGCTTACTCAGACGCTGCGCTTTGGAAACCGCCTCGCGCAGCTGTTCGACATTCACAGGTTTTAATAGATACCCAACCGCTGAGGTGGCAAAAGCGGGCAAAGCAAACTCATCGTGGGCAGTGCAGAAAATTATTGCCGGCGGACACGCGAAACTGGATAACTGCTGAGCCAATTCCAGGCCGCTACCACCGGGCATTTCAATATCCAGTAGCACAAGGTCCGGGTCGAGTTCGCGGATCTGTGATAGTCCGGCTTCAATATCTGCCGCTTCTCCCACAGCAATACAATTATCGATCCTCTCCAACTGCCGGTGCAGACGGGCACGAGCCAAAGGCTCATCATCAACAATCAGTACGCGCAATTGGGTCACTCCATCACCTCGATCGTTTTCTTGGAATTTGTGGTGGACTCTATTTCCCGCCGGTCCACTTCCCGGGGTGATAAGGGTAGCTGTAGTATGACCCGGTACCGGCCCGCCTCCCGACGGGCGGTAAATTTGAAGCGATCGCCGTAGTATGCAGTGAGACGCTGGCGAATATTCTCTGTCGCCATGCCATTACCAGTCTTCGCAGGAACTGCACTGTCCTGTGGCAATGGGTTTTCAATAACAACTTTGAACATGCCCCCCTCTTGCGAGAGTTGTACACTGATCTCTCCGCCTGCCCGCAACTGTGCCACACCGTGCAACACCGCATTCTCCAATAGGGGTTGTAGCAACATACTGGGCAGCTGAACCTTATCCAGGCCCTCGTCTAGCTGCCAACTCTGGCGCAAACGCTCCCCCAGACGCAGGGCTTCAATCTCCAAATAGCGTTGGGCTAGAGTAATCTCTTGCGCTAAAGGCACCAGCTTTGGATCGGCGAGGCTTGCACGAAATAATGCACATAAATCCTCTACCAACCGCTCCGCGCGATCAGGATCAACAGCGATCAAACTAGCCAGGCTGTTCATACTGTTAAAGAGGAAATGGGGGCGAATCCGCGATTGAAGTGCCTCAATTCGGGCACCGAGCTCCGCCTGCTGCTGGTTGTAGAGTTGCTGCTGAAGATAGGCGTAGCGCAATACCACCCCCGCACAAATAGCCCCAAGCAGGCAGTCGCCCGCAAACCCCCAACTGTCAAAGCTGGTCTGTAACAGCACCGCGCGCAGGGAGCGCTGCACTGCCATCACCAATATGAGCACCGACAGCACTGCAATAAAACTCAAGCCGCCAGCGAGTTTGTGGGGCATTTTCGCCAGGCTCGGCCGAAGCCGGCAAAGTAGCGCGGCCGAGGGCAATATCACCCATTGGATCACCAGAGAGATCAGCCCCAGGCGCTGCCAACTGAATTCGGGTAAACCATCCAGGGCCAGGACCAGCACCAATGCCAGCAATTCCCCCATCAACACCAGTACCGCCAGAGAGGTGACACTACAGAGGTCTGGCAGAAACGGAAGCTGCCCAGATAGCGCAGAATCCTTATTTCCTGTGCAATATTTTCGAATTTTCTGCGCTATAATGCCCGACGGCCAGGGGGATGACATGCAGTTGTTATTCTTGATTGTCCCAAAGTTCCAAGCGCAAGATACCACCAAGCTCCCCAGCCTTTCACCTCACTGCAGCCAGGAAAACCATGAGTAACGAAAAATCCCTCTCTGAGTCCTCCAACAATCCTGCCGCCAAACTCTGGGGTGGCCGCTTTAGCGAAGCCACCGATGCCTTTGTTGAGCGATTTACCGCCTCAGTGACTTTTGATCAGCGTATGGCAATGGAAGACATCCAGGGGTCACTTGCCCACGCGCAGATGTTGTCAGAAGTAGGGGTATTAAGTGCTGATGAATATCACAAGATAGCCGACGGCCTGAAGGGCATCGCCGAAGAGATAAAAGCGGGTGAATTTCCCTGGTCTGTGCAGCTCGAAGATGTCCATATGAATATCGAAGCGCGCCTGACCCAACGCATTGGTGCCACTGGCAAGAAACTGCATACCGGCCGCTCGCGCAACGATCAGGTGGCAACCGACATCCGCCTGTGGCTGCGTGGGCGCATCGATCTGATTGCTGCCGAACTGACCCGCCTGCAAAATGGCTTGGTCGATTTAGCGGAGCGCGAAGCCGATACCATTATGCCCGGCTTTACTCACTTACAGAGCGCGCAACCGGTGACCTTTGGCCACCACTTACTGGCCTGGAACGCCATGCTGAGCCGGGATTTCGAGCGCCTCATGGATTGCCGCAAACGGGTTAACCGCTCACCGTTGGGGGCCGCAGCACTGGCCGGCACCAGCTATCCGATCAATCGCGCACGCACGGCGGAGTTGCTGGGTTTCGATGCCCCCACAGAAAACTCCCTCGACTCGGTCAGCGACCGGGATTTCGCTATCGAATTCTGTGCTTTCGCCGCGCTGCTGCTCACCCATCTGTCTCGGGCCAGTGAAGAGCTGGTGCTGTGGACTTCCAGCCAGTTCGACTTTATTGACCTGCCCGATCGCTTCTGCACCGGCTCCTCAATTATGCCGCAGAAGAAAAACCCCGATGTTCCGGAGCTGGTGCGCGGAAAAACCGGTCGGGTTAACGGCCACCTGATTGCACTGCTCACACTGATGAAGAGCCAGCCGCTGGCCTATAACAAAGACAACCAGGAAGATAAAGAGCCGCTATTCGATGCCGCTGATACCGCACTGGATTGCCTGCGCGCGTTTGCCGATATGGCGCCGGCACTGAAGGCGAAAAAAGAAAATATGCTGGAAGCTGCGGCCAAGGGCTTCTCCACCGCGACGGACCTGGCCGATTACCTGGTGCGTAAAGGGGTGGCCTTCCGCGATGCTCACGAGATTGTCGGGCAGTCGGTATCCTTTGCCATTGAACAGGATAAAGACTTATCCGAACTCAGCCTGGCCCAGCTACAACAATTCTCAACAGAAATTGGCGAAGATGTATTTGAGGTGCTGACTTTAGAGGGCTCAGTTGCGGCGCGCGACCATATTGGCGGTACCGCACCGAACCAGGTGCGCGCGGCCTGCAAGCGCGCACGGGAGGAAATTTCTCAGCGCGCTTAAGCGGATAAGCCGAGGGAAACCTGTTCGCCTTGCTGCTCGCTCAATACGCGGTCAAGTAAAGTGGGCAGATCCTCACCGGTCGTGGTGCAGTTCCAGCCGGGATTTTCAAAAGATAGATGGTAGCCACCGGATTTGGCGGCGACCCACAGCTCCCGGTTGGCGGACTGGCGCGAGAGAATTACCTGGCTGCCATTGCCCTCCAGAGTCAGGGTCAGCACCGCATCACTGCGTTCGTAGTCAATATCCCAATCGCAGTGATCGAGTGCATCCTCAATACCGATTAGAGTCTGCTCCACAGCCGCATCATATTCCGCTTGGCTCATCTTTGGTTACTTCTGTTACCGAGTAATGTGTTGAATCAGGTGGGCCGCTATACTATCAGGCTTTTGCCGGTTACCGCTGCGAATCTCCGACTCTCAGGATGTTATCGATGCTCAAAAAACGACTCTCTCTATTATCCATTACCATCGGTGCCACTGCACTGTTACTGGGCTGTGGCCAAAAAGGTCCTCTCTATCTTCCCCAGGACCCCGCCATGCCCGCCTCCAATATTCCAGGCGGTCCACCAGAGACAGTACCCACCAGCGGTGCTGCACAACCCGGCGAACCCGGCTCTGCAGCAGAACAGGCAGTGGAAACTGTTGACGAAATTGAATCTGAAGACGGCTATGAGCCCGACTTCGGTATTGATGACACTATTGAGACCGGCCCGACTATCGAAGTCGACGACGAATCGGGCACAGCGGATGACTCCAATGTCGAGGAAGATTTAGAAGAGTAAGAACCGGTAATATGAGAGAGTTTAGTTATCGTGACGGTAGCCTGTGGGCTGAACAGGTTTCACTGGAACAAATTGCCGAGCGATTCGGCACCCCAACTTATGTCTACAGCCGCGCGCACTTTGAGCGGCAATACCGGGATTACGCCGAGGCTCTCGGCGATCGCCCCGGTCTTATCTGCTACGCGGTTAAAGCCAATAGCAACCTGGGTATTCTGTCACTGCTGGCACAGTTGGGTGCGGGTTTTGATATTGTGTCTGGCGGTGAATTAGAGCGGGTACTGCTCGCCGGCGGCGATCCATCCCGAATCGTATTTTCCGGTGTGGGCAAAACCTCAGAGGAAATGCGGCGCGCCCTGGATATTGGAGTGCACTGTTTCAATATTGAATCGGAGGCAGAAATTGACCGCCTGGAGCGGGTGGCCGCAGAGTGCGGTAAGCGCGCCCCGATTTCTATCAGGGTCAATCCCGATGTGGATGCCCAGACCCATCCCTATATCTCTACCGGACTCAAAGAAAATAAATTTGGTATTGCCATTGAGAAGGCTATCGAGGTTTATCAGCGCGCTGCAGATTCCGAGTACCTGAAAATTACCGGTGTGGATTGCCATATCGGCTCTCAACTCACCGAAGTCGCTCCTTTCCTGGATGCCCTGGATCGCCTGCTGATTCTTATCGATCAGCTCGCCGAGCTGGGGATTACCCTTGAACACCTGGACCTGGGTGGTGGCCTCGGCGTGCGCTATCGCGGTGAAGAGCCCCCTCCTGTGGGAGATTACCTGACAGAAGTCCACAAGCGTATCGGCGAGCGCAATTTATCACTGATTCTCGAACCTGGGCGCTCCATTGCCGCCAATGGTGGAGCCCTTTTAACTCGAGTCGAATACCTCAAGCGCACCGAAGGGCACAACTTCGCTATCGTCGACGCCGCCATGAATGACAACCTGCGCCCTGCCCTTTACCAGGCATGGCAGGATATTGTGCCAGTGACACCGGACGAGAGTGAAAGTACCCTGTGGGATATTGTCGGTCCGGTGTGCGAAACTGGTGACTTCCTGGGTAAGAACCGCTCCCAATCACTGAAAGAGGGGCAGTTGTTAGCCATGTTGTCGACCGGTGCCTACGGCTTCACCATGAGCTCCAATTACAACAGCCGCTGCCGCGCCGCTGAAGTGCTTGTGGATGGCGACAAAACTTACCTGGTGCGTGAGCGGGAGACTTTTGCCGACTTGGTTCGCGGCGAAACCACTGTCCCCGAAAAAGCCTGATCAGCTACTTGCATCGCAGTGGGGTCCATTTTTCAGCCCGGGCCCCAAACCGCAGCCTAAGCAGCGGAAAATCAGTACGAACAGAGAAATGGAATGCGCGTTAAATTCAGCAAGATGCATGGGCTCGGCAACGATTTCGTGATGCTCGACGGCGTCAGCCAAAAAATTAAACTGACCCCGGAAAAAACTCGTCGCCTGGCTGACCGCTGCCTCGGCGTGGGCTGCGACCAGGTACTGCTGGTGGAGCCGCCCCGCACACCCGAGGCAGATTTCCGCTATCGCATATTTAACGCCGATGGCAGTGAAGTGGAAAATTGCGGCAATGGCGCCCGCTGCTTTGCCCGCTTCGTGCGCGAACGCCGCCTCACCGGCAGGAAAAATATCAAAGTAGAAACTGCCGCAGGTTTACTGCACCTGAAAGTGCTCGATGGTGATCAAGTTAGTGTCGATATGGGGGCACCGGTTCTCGAGCCCCAGAAGGTGCCCTTTGCTGCCGATCGTCGTGCAGACTCCTACCCTCTCGATGTAGATGGGGAGACCTTTACCATTGGTGCCGTATCGATGGGCAATCCTCACGCCGTCCTCTTGGTTGAAGATATCACCTCGGCACCAGTGGAAAGACTGGGCCCACTGATTGAGCGCCATCCGCGTTTCCCACAAAAGGTCAATGCTGGCTTCCTGCAAATAGAAACGCGTGATGAAGCCCAACTCAGGGTATTTGAGCGCGGTGTTGGTGAAACTCGCGCCTGTGGCACCGGAGCCTGCGCCGCTATGGTTTACGCCCACCTGCGCAACCTGGTGGATGACAAAGTCCGCATTCATCTACCCGGCGGCGCGCTGACAATTCACTGGAGCGGACCGGGCCAGCCAGTTACTATGACCGGGCCCGCAACTACGGTTTTTCACGGGCAGATTATTCTCTAAACAAAAGTCCGGGTGGTTGGCACTGAATTATCATTTATACGTCAGGGGCAGCTACGGGCGTTGGGCTCTCCCCAACCCGATCGTCCCATGCCCCACCCGCGCCAGATAAAGCAAACACAATGGAATACACAGACGCCAATCAGCCCCCTGAAGAGATTGCCGCCGATACACACAAGGAAAACCAGCGCGACGATAAACTGCTGGCGCGGCAGGTGGCCCGCTACCTGATTCAAAACCCTCAGTTTTTCGAAGAGCGTATGGAGCTTCTGGAGACCATTAAGCTGCCCAGAGATAATGGCAAAACCGTATCACTGATGACACATCAGACCAATCTCTTGCGGGAGCGGAATATTGAGATGCGCCAGCGTCTTGACCAGTTGCTACACAATGCCCGCGATAACGACCAGCTGTTTTTCAACAGCCGCCGACTGATTCTCTCACTCCTGGAAGCGGAAAATATTGGCGAAGTCACAGAGGTTCTCTACTCCAGCTTTTCTGCAGACTTTAATGTGGAGTTCACCAGCCTGACCCTATTCGAACCAATACCGGTTTCAAGGCAGAGTTTGGGCAAGGTACATACCAGTACATTCGCGGATGCGGAGACGGCGATTGGCGGCATAATTCGCAACGGACGCCCTATTTGTGGTGTTTTACGTCTGCGGGAGAAAGAGTTTCTATTTGCAGAAGATGCCGAGCACATAGCTTCGGCAGCGGTAGTGCCACTAGCTAATCAGGTTGGCGCCCTGGCAGTCGGCTCACCTGATCCCCAATACTATCGATCCAGTCTGGGAACCCTGTTCCTGTCCTATATCGCCGAAGTCCTGGAGCGCCTGCTGCCTAAGCTACTCGACAAGTAGTGGTTAACAAATTGTGGCCCCAAGAGTGGGTTAGATGGCTATGATAACTATCGCCCCGCCTTTCGGCGGAGCGATAGCAGCCTGAGATTAGATAGGGCGGCTTCCGTATTTCGGCTGCGGTTTACGCGGGGGATCGGCGGTAACTTCTGGATCAACTTCACTAATTGCACCACCACCGGCGAGAAACTCCTCTACATCGGAGCTCAATTGGCTCCGGGCTCGCTGACGAGATGTGATACTGCGTTCTTCTGCAAATTCCTCGGAGTCCTTGCTGCGAGAGTTCTTACCCTGATCTTCATAACCATCTTTCATAGCTAAAACCCTGTAACCTTTACTCCTGTTACAGAGGGAGTACCTCTGTGCCGCCCCTTTCCTGCGGCGCCAACAAGACTGACAACCACTTCCCAGTGGCAATCCCCTACCGCGTAAAAAGCGGCGATTAATTTATAGGCAGTTACCAACCCCCGTGCCAGTAACATAAGGAGGGGCCTGTAGAGTTTTTTGCTGGGAAAGCGAATGGATATATTTCAGTTAGTTATGAAAATTTCCATGCCAGGCCAATAGCGGGAATATAATGAAAGATAGAGAACAAAGAGCAGAAGGCGAGATGGTGGGGCTTACCATAAGTTTGGGAAAGCCCCTTACGGGGCTTTCGGAGGCGTCAAGGAGTTACTCAGAGCCTCCCTGGTGATACTCAATCGCTAGGTTGAGAAAGAGCTATCAACGGCTACACAGCTTCGCTACCGGTTTCACCGGTACGGATACGAATGACTTCCTCGAGAGCCGTGATAAATATTTTACCGTCACCGATTTTGCCGGTTTGCGCCGCCTTTGTGATTGCCTCAACAGCGGAATCCACCATCTCGTCATCAACAGCGAGTTCCAATTTTACTTTAGGTAGAAAATCCACCACATATTCGGCGCCACGATAGAGTTCTGTATGGCCTTTTTGGCGCCCAAAACCTTTTACCTCGGTGACGGTCATTCCCTGCACGCCCACTTCAGACAGGGCAGTGCGTACATCATCCAATTTGAAGGGCTTTACTACAGCCGTAATCAATTTCATCTTGAGTATTTCCCCTGATTCGTCCTCGTCGAGAGAACCTTACCCAGGTCACTGCCCCGGTTATGGGGCAGCACCGACACTGTTAACTTATTTGCTCATAAATTCCGGGTAAGCTTCCATTCCGCATTCGGTCAAGTCAACACCCTCTTGCTCCTCATCTTCGCTCACACGGATACCAGTGACGAGCTTAAGCAGGTACCACACCGCCAGAGAGCTGACGAATACCCAGCCGAAGATAGTCAGTGCACCAATTAACTGCCCTCTGAAGCTGGAACCATCGTTAGTCACAGGTACCAATAACAAGCCAAGTAAACCGACAACACCGTGTACGGAAATTGCTCCTACCGGATCATCAATTTTCAGTTTATCCAGGGTGATGATAGAGAAGACCACTAGCACACCGGCAATCATACCGAAGAGGGTTGCCTGCAGCGCAGTCGGGGTTGAAGGCTCTGCCGTAATTGCCACCAGGCCGGCCAGGGCACCATTCAACAGCATGGTCAGGTCAGCCTTGCCAAATAGGATACGGGCAGTGACCAGTGCGGCAATAGCCCCACCGGCAGCAGCAGTATTGGTATTTACAAAGACCATAGCGACAGAGTGTGCGCTGGCAGCATCGCCCAGCTTCAATACCGAGCCACCATTGAAGCCAAACCAGCCCATCCACAGGATAAAGGTACCCAGGGTAGCCAGCGGCAAGTTAGCACCGGGAATGGCATACACTTGGCCGTTGGGGCCGTATTTACCTTTGCGCGCGCCCAGTAGCAGGACACCGGCGAGCGCAGCCGCCGCACCCGCCATATGCACGATGCCAGAACCGGCAAAGTCAGAGAAACCGAGATCACCCAGGTTATACAGGCCGAAAACTTCTTTACCACCCCAGGTCCAGGCACCTTCCAGCGGGTAAATAAAACCGGTCAAAACTACTGCAAAGGCCAGGAAGCTCCACAATTTCATACGCTCGGCAACTGCACCGGAAACAATGGACATTGCGGTAGCTACGAAAACCACCTGGAAGAAAAAGTCTGAAGCTCCAGAATAAACGGAGTCACCTTCAAAACCATTTTCAGCTGAATCGCTGAGAACACCTTCCAGACTAAACGCCTCAATACCGGACAATGCCCAGCCACCATCGTACATAATGGCGTAGCCAGTCAGCAGATACATAATGCAGGCAATCGCAAACAGAGCCACATTCTTGGTCAGAATTTCCGTGGTGTTTTTGGAGCGTACCAAGCCGGCTTCCAGCATGGAAAAGCCAGCGGCCATCCACATTACCAAGGCTCCGCACATCAGAAAGTAAAAAGTATCAATTGCATATTGCAATTGAAAAATTTGGTTCTCCATATTCCTCTCCGTTCAAATCTGGATATTTTTTAAAATTATGTTTTCGGTTGTTAATTAAATTGCTGTACTACCGGTTTCCCCGGTACGTATGCGCACGACCTGCTCAAGTTCAGTGACAAATATTTTTCCGTCGCCGATCTTGCCACTCTGCGCGCTGGAACCAATTGCCTCGATAACCGCATCCAGTTGCGAATCTGCCACCGCTATTTGCAGCATGGTTTTTGGAAGAAAATCCACCACATACTCTGCGCCGCGATACAATTCCGTATGCCCTTTTTGGCGACCAAAGCCCTTCACTTCAGTGACCGTTACACCATTTACGCCCGACTCCCGCAGGGCATCTCTCACAGCATCCAGCTTGAAGGGTTTAACGATTGCAGTGATTAATTTCATGGTATTTCCCCTAAAGAAAAACGGGCCCTCGCATTAGCGAAGACCCTGTTGTATTACCAGGTATAAGTCGCACCGGCGAGCAATGTAGGTTCACACCAGTCGGTCTCGTAGCACTCTTTATCGCTGACATCGGTGCCCACGAAAGAAGCACTCAGGCTCAAGCCGCCAAATTCTTTACTGAGGGAAACGGAGTAATCGATATAGGAATCAGATCCATCGAGAAAACCTTCTTCTTCAAAAAGGTTTAATCCCAGATGTAGATCAAGAGAAAGATCTGAGGGAAGAGCGAAACTATATTCCGCATAAGGGTAATAAAATTCACCGGTATCCGCCCAATAATCATCGGAATAGGCAAACCCCAACGTTAAATCTGAAAAACTCAGGCTGCCGTATATTTCCTGGTAATCTTCATCGGCATTTCCGCCGTGATAGGCGTAATAGATGTAGCCAACATCAAAGCTGACACTGTCATTGATATCTCCGCTATAACCGCCGTAAAAATCCTGTTCGTAGTCGGTTTGATCAGTCTCGTAATCAAAATCCACTTGGGATGCCCAGGTGCCAAGATAAATGCCGTTTCCAAGATCGACATCGACACCACCCTGTAATGCCGGGCCTCCATCAGTCTGGCTAATTCCACGGAATCTATAGTCAGAAACAAGACCCACATTGGCACTAATGCTGGGACCGCCCTCGGCAGCCATCGATAAATTTGCGGCGCCCAGTGCGAGAACGGCACCGGTAACGAGAGTGGCAACTTTATACATTTTATTTTCCACTTTGATCCTCCAAGGCTTTTGAAGCTGTTTTTTCGAGTGCTTTTATGGCGCCGCCTGCAATCAGTCCTTCACTGTCGGGTGTGACAGAGGGTCGCTTGCGTCTCGTGAACTGCTACTTTCCCAGACTCCCAATGATCGTTAATGGGACACCTGCACAGATTGTTTGCAGACTTGATGCCAACACTGCAACCGCAAGCAAAATCAATAAGTTAGGAGTAATTGAATTAGTAAAATTCGTACGAATAGAAACTCAGAGACAAAGTGCTGCACCAACATGGAACTGCCTTTCTTCCTTTGCACTGAAGTGGGGAGGTAAAGATTAAGGTGCGCTCAGAACGGTGCGCTGTTAGGCTGCTTTTTCCAAAAAATGCACTGGGTTACAATCCCGTGCTATTCAAATCCATCTTATTTAGCGAGGAAATGCCCGTGGCAGCAGATAAACTGCAACAGCTGCTGAAAGAGCTACAACAACAGGGCGCCGTGGTGACCAGCGACTTGCGCAGTGCTCTGGAAGTATCACTGGATAAATTGCCATTGGTCTCCCAGCGAGAGTTCGACACTCAGGTAGAGATACTGCGCCGGACCCGGGAAAAGCTGGCACGACTCGAAGATAAGGTCGAAATGCTGGAGCAGGCCCTGGCGCAGAGAGACAGCGCCGCCAAGGACTAAGCCCAGGGAGCCACTTCAAGGATGAAATCGTGAGCCTCTCAGTCACCTACTCCCGAGCTCAGCTCGGGGTCTCTGCACCTCTGGTTACCGTAGAAACCCACCTGGCAAATGGACTCCCTGCTTTTCATATTGTGGGTTTACCGGAAGCGGCAGTGCGGGAGAGCCGCGACCGTGTCCGCAGCGCCCTAATCAACAGCCATTTCGACTTCCCCCAGCGCCGTATTACCGTCAACCTCGCCCCCGCCGACCTACCCAAGGAAGGTGGCCGCTACGATCTGGCCATCGCCATCGGTATTCTCAGCGCCTCGGGGCAGGTTCCCACCGAGATTCTGGAACACTATGAATTTATTGGCGAGCTAGCACTCACCGGCGCCTTGCGGGAAGTAAGTGGTAGCTTACCGGCAGCGGTAGCCTGCACCAATGAAGACCGTAAACTGGTTGTGCCTACGGAGAACGGTGCGGAAGCCGCGCTGGCAACCGGCGAAGTCAGAATCGCCAGCTCCTTACTGCAGGTTTGCGCCGAACTTCATGGGCGTGAATCTATGCCTAAAGCTGTTGCAGAGCCTGTTGCCGAAGAGCACCTGTGCGCGGACTTAGCCGATGTACGCGGCCAACTAAAGGCCCGCCGCGCTCTCGAAGTGGCAGCAGCCGGGGGCCACAATCTGCTTTTTTACGGTCCTCCCGGCACCGGCAAAACCATGTTGGCCAGCCGCCTGCCGGGTATATTGCCCCCGCTGACAACTGAAGAGTCATTAGAGGTAGCGAGCGTTTACTCCAGCGCAGGCCTACCTCACCAGAGCCTGCGCCCTTTCAGGGCCCCACACCACAGCGCCTCACCAACAGCGCTGGTCGGTGGTGGCAGCACCCCAAGGCCCGGTGAGATCTCCCTCGCGCACCGGGGAGTCCTATTCCTCGATGAAATGCCCGAATTCCCCAGGCACGCCCTGGAGATACTGCGGGAACCCCTGGAGAATGGTGAAGTGCGAATCTCCCGCGCCCGAGCCCAAGTCACCTACCCCGCCCACTTTCAGCTGGTCGGGGCTATGAACCCCTGCCCTTGTGGGTATTTAGGTGAGCCCCGCTGTCGCTGCACGCCGGACCAGATAGATCGATATCGCAACAAACTCTCTGGCCCCCTGCTGGATCGTATCGATATGCAGGTGGAGGTGGGCACTATGAATGCTGTGCAATTACAGGATTCAGCTCCCGGAGAAACTTCCGATGCCGTGAGAGAGAGAGTTTGTGCCGCGCGCCAGCAACAAATACAGCGGCAAGGCAAGACAAATAACCTGTTAAAAGGCACAGAGCTGGAAAAGTGCTGTGCCTTGGGGGAAAAGGAAAAGCACCTCTTACGCCAGTCGGTGGAAAAACTGGGGCTATCCGCGCGTAGCTACCACCGTATTCTTAAAGTAGCTCGAACCCTGGCAGACCTCGCTAATTTAGAGAGTATAAGTACTGCGCAAATTGCCGAGGCACTTGCCTACCGCAATCTGGATAGGCGTCAAACGGCTAAAGCCTAATTTGCCAATACAATGTACATATCGGGTCGGGCAACAGCTTAGGAGTCTCTGAACAACTCCACAAGAAGGTCCGATCTAGGGAGCCTTCAGAGCATTTAGGACCTAGGCATTTCAAACGCTGAAATACTGTCTATTTATATTTTTTCTGTAGCACCCCATCTGCACCAACGAAAAATAGTGTCTCCCCAAATAATTTGACTCCTTACTTCCCATTACTCGGTTTAAAAGAGGAAAAACTGTGTCGTTCAAAAAATTTTTAAGGTACATCAGGTGCTTAAATTGAAATGCACCTATGTTGGGATCAAAAAATTCTAAATTTACAAGATCCAGGGCCATAGCATGGTCATAGCCTCCTCGGATAGCGATCAAACGATATGGATTAATCGATGGCGCCTCACAAAAATAGTCACTGACCCCTGCTGACACCCAGCTTACGGATTTTTTACGTTTCACTGCTCCAGTGAAACCACTATCGTGCAACCAAATGTTGGCATCTTGTAGCTGAGTATCCGGGGCCTTTATCGCATTATTCAATTGTATTGCTGGCATTATGGCATTAGTTATGCCACTTCCGCCTTGTCCCATTAAAGAGTTTAAGTAACCCTGATTGTTAACTGGGTCGCTAAGTTGGCCTTTAAGCCAATAAAGCGACAGCGCACAACAAATCCCCCCCTTAACCTGATTCCTTGCCAGCACAGTGTGAACTCCGCTTCCAGGAGACTGTGAAAATAATTTAATTCTGGTTCTACCGTATGCCTGGCTGCGAACTCTGGCTAGAATTCTGTGGGTTTCCGCAACCTCTTCAGGTGAGAATAGGGGGTTAGCTGCTTTTCTGTTTTTAAAAGGCACTATCGTATCCTCAATTATTGAACACTTTGTGTTTTAATACACACATGTAAACAATCGAAACTGAGCATACAAAAATACCTACGTTGATTTTTGATATTTCTTGCTACTGTAGTGGCAAACTATTTTTGGCCACCTAACTCTGAGTACCCCAATCTTTTCTTTCCGCCACATTTGGTAGTAGCCCATCATTTTTCTGGCGTGGTGATCATTTGACATAATCGTCCATATGGTTATCATGGTAACCACTTTTATATAAAGGCACTATGTATGAACAAGCATCTATTCATTATTGCCAAGATTTCTCCCAAGGCGGAGTTCTTTACGCGAGCCAAGCAGGCCATCCTATCCATAGTGGCTAATACGTTGAAGGAAGAGGGCTGCCTGCAGTTTGCTGTGCACGAGGATGGGAAACACCTGTTTTTATACGAAGAGTGGCGTAGCCAGGAAGACTTAGACAAGCATTACGCTATGCCCTATATCGCTCCGATATTCGAAGCCTATCAAGAGTGGCTAAAAGAGCCTGTGGAAATTAATAAGCTGGAGAGGTTAGCGTAACCCCCGATGTTTTTTCTCAAAGAACTTCCCACGCAACAGATGGTTGATGGGTATGCCAAACGATTTTCTGTAAAAAATCCCGCTGCCGTTCAGGGCGCCCTTACCATGATGCGCGATGCGAGTCTGCTATTGCGGGAGCTGGAGGGTTATTTTTCCGAGCACGGAACCTCCCAGCTGCGTTTCCTGGTAATGATCGTTATCGACCGGGAGCCTCAAAGAGACAGTTTGCTGGCTTCAGAAATTGCAGAGCGCATTGATGTTTCTCGGCCGGTAATGACACGAACCTTGAAAAGTATGGTGGAAGATGAGCTTATCGCTATGGAGACAGATTCTAGCGATGGCAGGGCAAAATGTGTAGCCCTCACCAAGAGTGGAAAACAATTTTTACAGAAAATACTGCCCGGGTATTTTAAGACAATTTCTAAATTTATGGAGGAATTGAACAAATGAAGAAACCGATACTACATGCCCTATGCATCTGGGCATTGGTTTACCCTATTGTTACTCTATTACTTCTGGGGATGCAGGCACTGGAATTACAAATTGCAATTGGTTTAAAAGCGCTAATAATGACCGCTATTCTGGTCCCATTAATGTATTTCTATCTTGTGCCAAAAGTACATCAATTTTTGGCCCGGCGTTAGTTTGCCGGACCATATTTTATGTCGCCAATATCTAGTCAGCAGAATCTTTCTCAGCTTCTAGCTGTTCATTTAATTTTTCTTCCGCTTTCTGTGCATACTGAAGGCAGCTTACTGATTTTTTCTGTATAGCTGTGTTTTTAAACTCCCAGCCGCTGGCAGGTACATGGGGGGTAAGTAGTAAATCACAAGGTAACTCGCGCACACGGGCGAAACTTGCACGGAAGTCCTCTAGGATATTGGGGTAGCGGCGGTTATCAATCAGTTGATAACCGGGCGCTGAAAGGCTATCAACATAGGCTATGTCTGTAATTTTACCATCCACTTTGTCTTCCCAGGTCCAGGCCATACTGCCCGGGGTATGGCCTGGGATAAAATGCACGCGCAGGCGCAAATCCCCTAAAACCACTTGCTCACCATCGTGCAGAATACGATCCGCCTTTATTGGCGGATATAAGATTTTATCGGCAAAGTGAATATCATTGGCACCACCGCGAGCCATTAACACCGCTGACTCGGCATTGGTTACCACCTGTGCACCAGTTACGCGTTTTAGCTCAGCTATAGAACCAATGTGGTCTGCATGAGCTTGGCTGTGCAAGATTAATTTGAGATCCGAGGGGGCAACTCCCAATCTGCGCATATTCTCCAATAAATGCTCGGCCGTCTGCTCCATACCGCCGTCAATTAGAATCGATCCCTCTTTGCCTTTTAATAACAGTGAGGTAATTCCCTCGGTACCTATTTGCCACGTGTTACTTGCAACCTTTAGAGGCGCTACTGGCTGACGCCAGGATTCTGGTACTTTGTAGGTTTCCAGTTGTGGTAAGACAGCATAGTTTTCCGCTGCCGAAAAACTGGAATAAGCTGCCATTACTATTGCGGCTAATTGGATTCTTATATTCATTGATCAGTCTCAACTTTTACCGGCACCAGGGATACACCCGGGAGCCCCATTTAGTGCAGTCTTATTAATCCATCCAGCAATTCTTTTAAAGACTTCTTCCCGGTGATTTACGCCATCCTTATCTGTCATATAGTGATCGTAACCGGGGTACTCCCAATAAGTCAGCTCACAACGTCCGGCTGATGCATAGGCATCTCGTGTTGCTCGGCCGGAACTGACCGGGGCAGATTTATCTTCTGTACCCTGGATCAATAATACGGGGGCATGGCTGTTCAATAAATCATTGACCGGTACCCGATCGACGACATCGGCCCACCAGCGCATAGAATTACCACCCCAGACTTCTGCGCTTTCTGGGTTAGCTCGGGCATAGGCGAGTTTGGCATCTACCTCTTTAGCTACGTGGGGCGGAACCAAACTCTTTAACACTTGAGCAAAGGACTCCCCCAATCCACTTGAAAATACCACTGCCGCATCGGGATTTAGCCTCGGCGCCAGTCGTGCAACAAGATCACCACCCTCGGAATCGCCGAACAAGACCAGTTTGCCATTCCACCAATCAGCCCCGCGCAGTTCGTCGACAATCTGCTCTACATCTACTGCACGCTGCTCAACTGTATGGTTAGCTACATACTCTTTTGAACAATCTTTAAATTGCTCTTCCGGGCTGTCAGAGTGAGTTACACCATATTTTTCTACCATTAAAACAACATATCCTGCCGCTAACTCTTTAGCCTGTTGGATAGTAGTATTTTTAACAGCAGGTAGGCAGCCAGATCCCTGGGCTATCAGAAACAAGCCATAGTTCCCATTAGCCGATGGCTGCTCTAAAGACCAGTAAAGCGCTGATCCATCTGGGCGTTTACTGACTTTAAGTAGAGGTTCGGCGGACACGCCGATATGCAAAGCCGCTAGCAGAAAACCAGTTGCCGTTATAAAGGCCGGTTTAAGAAAACCCATAGCGAGAACTCCCTGCCCTCACCTAAAATTAAAGGCGGGGCTATATTTGCTTGGTTATTGTTGGAGAGGGGGTGAACCTCATATTCACCCACCTATCCGAACCCAAGAAAAAGTAATGGTTCCCGAGCTAACTGAAGCTAATCACATCAAGATTTTTTCCAATCATTAGCACTTAAGCGATAAAGGCAGTGCCGCTGCAGATGGCTTTCGCTGGGGACTAGTGGATGTTCAAAGACGAGAGAATCCCGCCGCATACCCAGTCGCTCCATCACCCGCTGGGAACGAAGGTTTTGTAGCGCAGTAAAAGAAACGACTTCGCTGAGATTCAGGGTATTAAAAGCTACATCCAAAGATGCCTGTGCAGCCTCACTGGCATAGCCTTTTCCCCAGTGGGGAAAAGCCAAGCGCCAGCCAATCTCTACCGCCGGTGAGAAGGGCAAATCTTCAGCCACATTTTTTATACCGACGAATCCGAGAAATTCTTTGGTCTCTCTCAACTCCAATGCCCAAAAGCCCCAACCGTACTTCTCAATATGCACAGTAATACGATCAACACCGGCATCACTCTCCTGCCGCGTCAGCAGTGAGGGGAAAAATTCCATCACTCTAGAGTCAGCATTCATTTCGGCAAATATGGCTTTATCTCCTTCTCGCCACTGGCGCAGCTGCAAGCGTTCGGTAATGGGTTGTATTAATTCAGGCATTGGAAAATAACTATTTCGTTTTTTGTTTCTGCAGGAAAGCTTTAGACGGTGCGATCATAAAATCACACTGCTCCAGCCATTCACGTTGCCCTGGATATGCAGCCCCCACGAACCCCAACTTCTCGTAAAGATTACGTGCCACTAAATTAGTACGCAGAACAAATAGAGAGCACTCTGTTGCACCCAGGGCTATAGCACCGGTTTGTGCAAGCAGTGCTACCAGGGCTCGCCCTAATCCGGCTCCACGATGATTAGGAGTGACAATTAAGCGACTCAGATGGCAGCGGCCCAGGTGTTGGTAATACTGGCCGAAAGCCAGTACATCACCACTGCTGTCCTGAAGTGCATAGCTGGGTAACTCCGGCCAGCGACAATCCTCCAAAAAAGATCTCTGCTCGAATGGGAACCTGAAATCGGGACCACCCCACTGCTGGCACTGCTCCCTGTCTGGCAGCCAGGACATCAATGTTGGGAATTGCCGCTCCTCCATTGGCTTCAGCCTTAAATTCTCCATGGCAATTCTCCTTAAACTTACTTGCGACTCTTTGCCAGCCACCGATCCAACTGATCGGCGAAAGCCTTGCGGTCCGCCTGGCTCAGAGCCGGCGGTCCGCCGGTATGCACGCCGCTGGAGCGCAGGGTATCCATAAAGTCCCGCATATTCAGACGCGCGCGGATATTGGCTTTGGTATAGCGCTCCCCACGGGGATTAAGGGCTTCAGCACCCTTGTCGATCACCTCTGCGGCCAGAGGGATATCGCTGGTAATAACCAGATCCCCCGACTCACAGCGCTGCACTATCTCGTTATCCGCCACATCAAAACCCGCTGTCACTTGCACGGAGCGGATATAGCGCGACGGCGGCACCCGCACCGCTTGGTTAGCAACCAGTGTCAGTTCTGTGGCTGTGCGCTCAGCAGCGCGAAACAGGATTTCCTTGATGGCGACCGGACAGGCGTCGGCATCAACCCAGAGTTTTGTCATGGTTATACAACCTTTTCGAGCGTATCGGGCAGTGCACCCTCATCGCATTTCTTGCAATTGAGCTGGAATCCCAGCATGGACTCGCGCCCTTGTTCAGTGATCACCCAGGGCCGGTTGGTCCAGGGAGGATTGTGGCGTACATGTTGGAAATGGCCACAGGCGAGCTCCGCCACCCAGTGATCCTCTTCATCCAGGTGGTAGCCGGCGATGGGTTGTTGCATGGGGTTACACAAGCAGGGAATAAGGCGCAGTTATAGCCAATCCCAAGGGCAAAGTATACGTGTGGCCGGTGGTTCGCACTGGTACTGGGATGATTCGAGCCAAGACTGCTAGAATCTCCCGCTTTTCCGCGACGCGAAGATGCAGCCCCATCTATGACCCAGCTCAATCCCCGCCAATCCGAAGCCGTGAAGTATGTCGATGGCCCCTGCCTGGTGCTGGCCGGTGCCGGCTCCGGCAAGACCAGCGTAATTACCCGCAAGATCGCCTACCTGATCGAGCAGTGTGGCTACGCCGCGCGCAATATCGCCGCCCTCACCTTCACCAACAAGGCGGCACGGGAGATGAAAGAGCGGGTCAGCAAACTGCTGGCGGGCCCAGATGGCAAGCGCTCCAAAGCGAGTCACGGCCTCACCGTATCTACCTTTCACAACCTTGGGCTGAATATCCTGCGAAAGGAATACCGCGCCGCCGGCTTTAAGCCCGGCTTCTCCATCTTCGATGCGGAAGACGCCCGCGCCCTGATCAAGGAGTTGATGCTCAGGGATGGCGACCTGGATACAGACCTGTTGGATCGGGTACAGAACCAGATCTCCAACTGGAAGAACGATATGCTCACCCCGCGCCGCGCCCTGGAGCAGGCACAGAGCCCCGGTGAGCAGGCCATCGCTATCGCCTACGATCGCTACTGCGAAGCCCTTAAAGCCTACAATGCCGTCGATTTCGACGACTTGATCCTGCTGCCGGTGCAGCTGTTCGACAAAGATCTGGAGTTGCTGCAACGCTGGCGCAAGAAGATTCGCTACCTGCTGGTGGACGAATATCAGGACACCAACAACTCCCAGTACCTGCTGGTGAAACTGCTGGTGGGCGGACGCGGCGGCCTCACTGTGGTGGGAGATGATGACCAGTCTATCTACGCCTGGCGCGGCGCGCGCCCGGAGAATATGAGTGCGCTCAAGACCGACTTCCCCAATCTGCGTCTGATCAAACTGGAGCAGAATTACCGCTCTACCAGCCGCATCCTGAAAGTGGCCAACCACCTGATCGCCCACAATCCTCACGAATTCGACAAGGCATTGTGGTCCGATCGCGGTCTGGGTGAGGAGATCCGCGTGCTCAAGGTGGCCAATGAAAACGAGGAAGCGGAGCGGGTCGCCAACGAGATTTTTCTGCAAAAGAGCCGTCGCGGCTGCAAGTTTATGGATTTTGCCGTGCTCTATCGCGGCAACCACCAGGCGCGCCTGATCGAAATGAAACTGCAGGAACATCAGGTTCCCTACCAGATGTCCGGCGGCACGTCCTTCTTCGCCCGCGCTGAAATCAAGGACGTGATGGCCTACCTGCGCCTGTTGGTGAATCCGGATGATGACAACGCATTCCTGCGCATTATCAATACCCCGCGTCGCCAAATAGGTACCAGCAGCCTGGAAGCCTTGGGCAACTACGCCAAGGGCCGCGAGATTTCCATGTTCAAAGCCTGCTCGGAACTGGGCTTTAAGGAGCATATCAACGAGCAGGGCTACGAGCGCCTGAATCGCTTCGCCCTGTGGCTCGAAGGGGTACAGCGCAACTGTCGCGATACCACCGCCAATGGTGCCCTGCGTGAAATGCTGGAAGATATCGACTACGCCGGTTGGCTCTCACAAAACGCCAGCAGCGAGAAGGTGGCCGAGAAGCGCATGGAAAATGTGTATTGGCTGCTGGAGAGCCTCAACAAGATTATGGAGGGCACGGACGATGAGTTGGAGCAGGATATCCGCCTGGAACAGGCCATCTCCAAACTGATCCTGCGGGATATGCTGGAGCGCCAGGAAGAAGAGGAAGCTACCGATAAGGTCAGCCTTATGACCCTGCACGCCGCCAAAGGCCTGGAGTTCCCCCACGTGTTTATGATCGGTATGGAAGAGAACTTACTTCCCCACCGCAACAGTATTGAAGACGACAACATCGAAGAGGAGCGCCGCCTCACCTACGTGGGCATTACCCGCGCCCAGCGAACCCTCACCATGACCCTGGCGGGCAAGCGCAAACAGTTCGGCGAAACCCAGGACACCACACCCAGCCGCTTTATTGACGAATTGCCGGAAGAGGATGTGTTGTTGGAAGGATTTGGTAAGGCGACACCGGAGCAGAATCAGGCGAAGGGAGAGGAAACCTTGGGGTCGTTGTTGAGTATGTTTGATTAAATATTTTCCAGTATTGCCATACCTGCAAAAGCAGTTATCCAAAACAAAAAAGGCCGCTCAATGAGCAGCCTTTTTCCAACAGTGAAACAGCTTACTTACTGTTCTCTGTCATATAGTTCACAGCAGCTTTGATCTCATCGTCGCTACAGTCCATACATAGACCTTTTGCAGGCATAGCGCCTATACCGTTAATTGCGTTGGTGTACAGGGTATCCATGCCCTTGGCAATTCGCGGTGCCCAAGCTGCGGCATCACCGAATTTAGGAGCACCTGCAACACCTGCAGCGTGGCAGGTCTGGCAGCTGGCATTGTAGATATCCTCACCACTGCGAGCACCACCACCGGTGCTGGCAGCCTCAGGAGCCGCCGCTACCGCCGCCGCGCACTCCTCACCTTTCATGCAGGTTTCACCTGCCGGAGCAATTCGCTCTGCGATTTCTTCATCAACAGACTGCTGGGCCACTGCCGCAGCCGCACTGACGGCCAGTGCCGCCACAATACCCAAAATACGCTTCATCATATTCCCCCAAAAGGACCGAAGTGAGTTGGCCCACAAACGTTCAAAATATCGTCGCAAACTCCTACGCCGCGCATTATAAGCACTGCACCGCCACCTGCCAAAGACTATATAAGCCAACAGAATGTCCTTTAACCCGCCCCCCAGCTTCTGTATAATCCGCCTCCCATTGGCACAGATAGCCAATTAAACCGCCCGTAGCTCAGCTGGATAGAGCGTCGCCCTCCGGAGGCGAAGGTCAGAGGTTCGAATCCTCTCGGGCGGGCCATATACAAAGAAGCCCGCATAAGCGGGCTTCTTTGTATATGGCTAACTCCCAGGCTTCGTTCGAACTCAGGTTCGACTCGGAGGCAGCATAGCTGCCGCAGAGCAGCGAGCCCAAAGGGCGAAGCTAATCCTCGCGCGCACTACCCGCTTATGCGGGGCTCTATATATATGGCTAACTCCCAGACTTCGTTCGAACTCCGGTTCGACTCGGAGGCAGCATAGCTGCCGCAGAGCAGCGAGCCCAAAGGGCGAAGCTAATCCTCACGCACGCTCCCCGCTTATGCAGGCTTCTTTGTATATGGCCAACTCCCAGGCTTCATTCAAACTCAGGTTCGATTCGTACGTAATCGAGCTAAGACAGTACAAGAAACCAAAATAGCGAAGCATACTTAAGCTCATGGAAGGCAAATAGAAAGCTTAAGTAGTGTAAAACGGAAGTAAATATGAATTATTAATTTGTAATTTTGAATGTACTGAAGAAGATATATAAAAAATTAACAACCAATTCGCATGCAATACGCAACAGAAAAATTAAAACACTGATTATAGATCTAGACTAGCCCCATTATTTTTAAGCCAATTTTTTCGTGTTTTATAGTCTGGAATAACTTTATCCACCTCATTCCAAAAACTATCTGAATGATTTTTCACATGAATATGACAAAGTTCATGAACAACTATGTAGTCAATTATCTTAAGTGGAGCCATCATACATTTCCAATGAAAAGAGAGAGCATTAGCTTTCGAACAACTAGCCCAGCGGTAACCCAAATCCTTCACTCTTACTGAAATTGGACTAACTCCTACTTTTGGAGCAAAAAGTTTCACTCTATCTTGAATTCGCTTCATGCCTTTTACCGTGTAGTACTGCTCGAAAGCTCGCTTGGCAGCTTCTATGCCTCCAACATCGATAAGCGTACGATTTAGACAAAATCTTCCTTCATGCAGCTTAATGTCACAGATTTGATCAGAAACAAGAGAGAGTCGATAAGACCTACCCAGGTAGAGAAAAGTCTCGCCGTTTACCCACTCACGGACGACAGCTGTAGCATTCAAGTCCCGCCATTCGGCTAGATTGCGGTAAATCCACATTCGTTTACTTTCAACAACAGCGTCGATTTGTTCTTCAGTAAAATTTTTAGGGGGGCGTACTATAATTGAGCCATTGCGTTCTATTATTATGTCTATAGTAGAGCGGCTGCTACCCGGCATCAGATGATAATCAATATCACGGACTCTTCTAGCATTCATCATACCTTACCTGCTCTCATGCCTTTAATGAGCTCATCATGACGATTTTTTGCCAGCTTCATAACTTCAATAGCAACGCGTTCTCTATTCTTCTTAAGCTCTGCAATACCTGTTAAGGTTAGAGCAGTTTTTACTTTACTGCGGGTTTTTTTTTGTTTGTCAGCATTATTCCAAAAATCGATACTGCCAATACTATATTGCAAAGTATCAACTATCGATTCCATTAGAGCCTTCATTTTTTCTTTAGCTTCAGCAGGTACTTTTCCATCATCAAAGGCTTCATTGGCGATATGTTCATAGAAGGTTGTAGCCTCCTTACTCATCCCTTCCTCGCCAGTTTTACGCCCTGTAAGCGCTTCGCTTCTTAATTTTTCAAGCTCCTCAGCGAGCTTCTCCCAGTCATTCTGGTGTTGGTCAATAAGATTTTCGACTTTTTCTGATAGGTTTTTATAAAAAGCAGGATCTTCATCGTTGTGAACGGTGCAGTGCTTTCTAATAGCATGCTCCATTTCACTGGCTTTTGCCTCGGCATTACTCCCCGCATGCTTGTTGAGGTTTTCAATAAAATCATCGGCAAGCAGTTCAACTGGAGCAACTTTAGGATTAATACCCAGGTTGATTAGATGCTCGTTGATTAGTCCCTTAATCTTTTCACCAGCATCACCGAGGCTCAGGCTGTTGTCTTTATAACGCTCTTTGGCAACGCGGAGTATATAGCCGAATCGCTTGGCTGGAATTCGGTAAGGATGGGCGGCTTGATGAGGAAGGATAATATCCATGCTCATCAGAAATTTTTTTAGATAAACATCAAAATCAGCGCGGATCTTTTCGTCTTTAAGTAATTTCACGGCCTCATGTACCACAGCGGCATCGGCTTCAATATCGGATAAGCTGCCTTGAACGAAATTTTCGACTTGATGAATTTTGTTGTCGGCAAACAGCTGTAATAGACGTTGATAGCGCTCCTCCAGTACCGGCATTTCTGAGGTAATGCTTTTAAGGCCTTGTGCCAACTCCTGTTGCTCGTCAGCGGCTGCGTACAGGGTCAGCGCTTCGGTTAGGTTTTCCGTTAAGCCAATATAGTCAACAATATAGCCCCGTTTTTTGCCTTTTTTGATACGGTTAGTACGTGCTATGGCTTGCAGCAGGGTGTGTTCTTTAATCTTTTTGTCGATGTACATCACTTGCTCGATTGGGGCATCAAAGCCGGTGAGCAACATATCGCAGACTACTAAAAATGCGATGCCGGTATAGGCCTTGTCTGGGTCGTCATAATCAAAAGATCTACAAAAGTTATCGACCGCATTCCAGGCCCTGGCCTGTTTACGGGATTCAGTGATATATGCCGCTTCATTGGTGCCATCGCCGGATACCACTACAGCGGCTTTTAGAAAATTGATTTTATCGATGAGTTCTAAGTCGGGTTCATTTTCTGCCTTTAATGTTTCAACCTGGCTTTGCAGTTCATCCATTATAGCTTTTTGATAACGTACTGCCGCTAACTTAGAATGGCAGACCACCTGGGCCTTAAAGCCATTAGGGAATATATGCTCCAGGTAATGATTGACCATATCCTTGGCTATGGCCTTAATACGTTCTTCGGCCTCAAGAATATCGCCCGTGGCGCCATATTTTTTCTTGATGGCTAGCAGTTCTTCGTCTGAGCGCTCTTTAAAGAGGTTTTCAAACTCGGTTTCAAAGCCGTGTTTGTCGTTTAGGGCGGAGTCTGCGGTGCGGCCTTCATAGAGAATTTGCAGGGTGGCGCCGTCATTAACCGCATCCATCAGTCGGTAAGTATCTATATACTCACCGAAGCGCTTATGAGTTTTCTTTTCGCCATGACGCTCAGTAATTAATGGTGTGCCTGTAAAGGCAATACGCGCTGCGTTTGGGAAAGCTTCAAAAATGTTATCACCGAGATCAGAGCCTTGTGTGCGATGGGCTTCGTCGATCATGAGCACAATACGGGCGGAGTCGTTTACTACACCAAAGGTTTGACCCGACGGCATTGCCTGATAGGTTCCCAGTGCTTCAGCGACTTTGAGGGGGAGGTTTTCTTCCCGTTGCTGAAACTTATGCACCATCACCATATTGATGTCAGAGCTATCAGTCGCTAGATCACGGCGCAGAGTCTGGGTGCTTTCTATGGTGTTAACCCGGCCGCCAATAATAGTCGCGGTTTCAGCAAGCTGATCTTCCAGATCTACCCGATCATTAACGAGCAAAATCTTGTGATCGTTTAAGTCTTTGGAGGCGCGTAACATGCGTGCTACAAACACCATGGTCAAGCTCTTGCCGGAGCCCTGTGTATGCCAAACCACGCCGCTTTTTTCAGCAGCTGTTTCACCGCTACGCAAGCGCTCAATAATCTTATTGGCGGCGCGAAATTGCTGGTAACGACAAACGACCTTAATGCGAGGGCCGCCATCGGTATCCATAAATACGGTGGAGCTGCGCAGGATGCTTAACAGATTGGTCTTGTTGAGCATGCCGTTAATCAACTGCTCTTGCTGTGTCATTCCCTCCGCAGTGGTATCATCAGCGGGCCACTGGGTTTTCCAGGGGAAAAAGTGCTCAATGCCCGAGGTGAAGGTGCCGTAATCAGCCTCTAAACCGCAGGTGCGAATCAGCATCATTGAGGTGTGGAATAATTTCGGTTCGCCTTCCTTTAAACCTTGCTGTTGGGTGGCCTTACGCTGGTTCATATAGCGTTGTAATTGCTCAAAGGCTTCGGGCATTGGGTTGGCACAATTAGGCCCGCCTTTTTTGCATTCCACAACAATCAATGGAATGCCATTAATAAACAGCACAATATCTGGAATGATAAATTGCTTTACGCAGCCCGGCGTATCGATGCGGAACTGATTGATGGCATGAAAGGTATTGTTTTCTGGGTTTGCGAAATCTATCAGTTTAACTACCGGGTCTTGCTCGCTGGTCACTTCATTAACATCAACTTGTGCTTTAAAGAACAGCTTTTGGATAGCTTCGTTGGCTTCCAGCAAGGTTCGATTCGGCTGGCGAGAGATCTGGTCATGAAGGTCATGTAGCTGCTTCTTACTCAGCCATTCTTCTCCGGTATTAGTTTTATTAATACTGGATACGGCGGTATTGAAGACTTCGGGTAGAATCCACTGGCGAAAGTTTTGACGAAGGCTATTCCTAGGCTCTTGGGGGACTTCCTGACCCTGGTCGATACAAGACCACTTCAGCCCTTCAAGCTGCTGTAGAAACGGCTGCTCAACTTCCGTGTATTCAGACATGAGCTTCCTCAGGTTTTCTGGTTGCGATCGAAGCTTTCCCGGTTAATATGTCGTGCATTAGTCCGCTTTTACTTAGATTAATTTTTTCAAGATATTGTTCTTCGGAGTATATAAGTTGATTAATGGCGTCTACTTTTTTCTCTATTTGCTCTTGTTCTTTTGGTTGAGGAATATAGATTGGCACTTCCTTTAGTCTATTGATCGATAATTCCATTCTCGTAGAGCCTACAACAATCTTCATAAGCTCTTTTTGCATGTGCTCACTTTGCAATAGATATTTTAGAAACTTACTTCTAACATTGTCTATCGGCCTAATTCTGGCGACATCTCTACTTACGTTCCCAGAAAATCCATCTGGTGCAACATCTACTCTCCCTACGGTGGCTTTTACTGATAACAATACATCGCCTTCTTTAACTCGACTTCGAGAAAACTTAGATTCTATAGATCTTGATGAGTAATGAAGCTTTTCGTAGCTTCCTTTCAAATTATGTATTGCGATTATTGGCACACCATTCCAATCATGCGGCCCTGGTTGAACTAGCCCGTAGCATATAGGATGGTTTGGATTGGTTATTTCCCCCAGTGTCTTTATGCTCCATTCTTTTGGAAGTAAGGTGCCAGAATGCTTTTGATATAATTCAGGGGAAAGGTTGTGTTTCGGGCGAAGAGATCCCGTGTCAGTGATTCCTCTGGTGAATAAATCCTGCATAATACCTAATCTAATATTTTGATATTTAAATATTAATTCTTCGGTCTTCCGGGCTTCTTCACTGAGAAGGGATATTAACTTTCCAAGTCGAGGGTGCTGTTCAAAATCTGGGATTGCTACCTCAGTATTCAATAGAAATTCGTTTGTAAAGTTAAGTTGAGACTCGGCCATTCCTGTGGTTCTAGAGTCGATATATCTTTGGACCTTTTCAGATGAAAGAGCGGCGGCAAGAACACGTCCGTCGACGACCTTAGGGTCCGGACGCAGCCCTATCATTTTTCCACTTACCATCAGCTGAGGTGGGGTTTCATCGACATAAACAACTACGCCAACTCGCTGCCTAGGACCGGCTTTAGTTACAATCACATCTCCCTTTTTTACTTCAATATTCTTATTGTTCCAGTATTGTTTAGGTGGCACTTTGTGAGCGCTTGGATTCCATCCGTTCCAAACTACAGCCGTTGTTTTTAAAAGTCCCCACTCTTGCGTGTCCGATATGGATCTCTCTTCGCACGTCGGGCTTGGTCCGGACATATGTCGAAAGACAAGTTCCTTGAGTTTGAATTTTCTAATGGTCGTTTTACTCATAGCCTAGTTCCACCAAAAATGCTTGTAGCTCATTAGAGGCATTGTCGCGCTCAGTTTTAATGGTTTTGGTGGTTACAGCGTATTTTTTCCAAAGCTTCTCAATAGCCTTTATGCAAGCGCGTTGATCTATATGTAAATAGGATTGATATGTTATGAGTAGCGTTTGTTTTAAGCGCTCAATAATTACTTCGCGGGCGTCATTGCTGGTAATCTTTTCTCGAGCGCTTTCTACTAATGCATCGCGTTTGTTTTCGATGCCTCTAATGGTGGCTTTAAGCGCTTTGATCTCATCCTCTAGAAGTTTATGACGCTCAAGGCTTTGGCTGATGGATTGGAAGCGCTCAAGGCTTAATTTTCCTTGATCCATCACCTCAATGAGCGATTCTGCATACTCTGATGCATGGCCAACTTCAGTCGCTAGATCTAAAATACGTTGCCCGTTTTCAAACAGTGGCTCTTTTTGTGTAAGACCTTCACTGCAATAGAAAGCTTTTTTGATACCTTTAGGTAACAGCTCTGCGACTTTGATTTCGGCGAAGATATTGCCCGCTAGGTCTTTCACAGCTTTTAGCTGTGCTTTCCAATCGGCATTGGCTGTTTTGAGTTCGTCTTTTTTATTTTTAACTTCTTCACCGGGTAGTACACCCGTGTCTTCGGTGTCTTCAAAGTCTTCTTCGCTGGCCGCTGCAAAGAGCGCTTGTAGTTCGGCGAGCCTAGCTTGGGCTTGTTCATGCTCTTCCAGCACTTCGGGGTATTGGCTCAGCAGGATTTCATTGTCTGGGATTAACTCGGGTCCCCAACCGCTGGCGGCGATGGATTTAAAGTCTGCCTTGAGTACTGCGATGTAATTGGCAAAAGCGCCGCGCACTTGTGAGGGAGTGAGCAGGTGTTGCCCAGCGAGTTCTTTCTCGATGCTATCGAGCATGGCACTGCGCATCATGTACACATTACCCGCATTCTCGTGCTGGTTTTCAGGGTCTGCGGCCATGGCTTCGACTAAAGGCAAGCTGCCTTGCCACCAGGCTTCCAACTGTTGCATCAACTCCTGGTGACGGTTCACCACGCCGGGGTGATTAGCGACGAACTCAGCAATGGTTCGCTTTTCGCTAATCGCTGGCGCGAGATCTACATAGATTTCATCTTTTGGAATAAAGCAGTCGTCACGAAGACCGGGGTAGTTAGACCAGAAGTGCTCTAAGCTATCGACCTCGACTAACGGGACGCCGCCGTGTAGGTGAGCACGAACATCATGGGGTTCAGGCGGTGGGGCGTTATCGACGTAACGGCGGATATTGCAGTTGTAATCCTCTGCTGCAATTTCTGCTTTGGGCACGTTTCTCGCGTAAGCGGGAATATCTTCGCCTGAACGGTAGGCATGGATGATTTTATCGATATCTTCCGGGCGGAGGTGGTTTTGCGCCTTGCCTTCGCGATACTCACGGTCGGCATTGATAAACAGCACATGGTCACGTTCGGCTGCGCCAGCCTTGTTCATCACCAGAATGCAGGCAGGGATACCTGTGCCATAAAATAAGTTACTGGGTAAGCCGATAATGGCTTCCAGATAGCCTTGCTCAATAAAGTGTTTGCGAGCTTGTTGTTCTTCACCACCTCGGAAGAGCACGCCATGAGGCATAACAGAAGCTAGGCGGCCGTTATGTTTAAGTACAGCCAGCATGTGCTGAACAAACATCAAATCCGCTTTTTTGCCTTTCTCGGGCATCATCACCGGGAAGCGGCCAGGGAATTTTAAGTCTTTCTTGATGTAGTTTTGGCTAAAGGGTGGATTAGCCAGTACTCTATCAAAGCGTTTGAGTTCGTTATCTTCACCAAGGTGTTGCGGCTCTCGAATAGTGTCTTCTTGGCGAATATCGGCATGGGAGATGCCGTGCAGTAGCATATTCATTTTACAAATCGACCAGGTGGTACCGATTTTCTCCTGGCCATTGAGGGATAGCTCGCCGGCATCACCACCATTTTCACGCAGGTAGTCACGCATTTGAATCAGCATGCCACCCGAGCCTACAGTGGGATCATAAACACTCATTCCTTCCTGTGGATCGCAGATTTCTACACAAATACGCACGACTTCTTCCGGGGTGTAGAACTCTCCGGCTTTTTTACCGGCGGAGTCGGCAAAGTATTTGATCAGCCATTCGTATGCCGCGCCTAGTAGATCCGGGAATTCAAAGTCTTCATCTTTGAGAGGGATCTTCTCAAAGTTTTGAACAAAATTAACCAATGTGTCGTCGTCTAGTGTGCGCTGGCCGATCTTGCGGTTGAAGTTGATGCCTTTGAGTACGTCTTGTAGTGCATCAGAGTTGGCATCTTCAATAGCCTCTAAGGCTTTGTTTAATGTTGTGCCAACATTTTCCTTAACGTGTTTGAGTGCAGGGTGACGAACGGTTTTAGTTTTTGGTTTACCGTTATCATCTAGTATTGGCTTGCCCTGCTTATCATTTTGGACAACTTCTTCGTCCCAAGGTGTGTTCCAGCGGGCACGCTCGGGTACATAGAAGTATTTCCCTGAGTAGCGATCAGGGTCATTAAGCTCAATTTCAATATCTTCAGTATCTATACCTTTACCAGCCATCTCTGACCGGATTTCTTCCTGACGCTGGTCGAATAGATCACTCGCTCGCTTAAGAAAAAGCATTCCAAATATATATTCTTTATATTCGGTAGCATCCATACTGCCACGCAGATCGTCACAAGCGGTGAGTAGTAGGCTCTCTAATTTGCCCAAGGTTAATTTAAAGCTCACTTATTGTCCTCGTTGATATTCTGCTTTTGTAGTTCGATCCACTTTTCTAGATCTGACTGCTTAAATCTCCAGCTTCCCCCTACCTTGAAGCCTGGGAGTTTTCCCTCCGCTGCAAGCCGGTATGCGGTCTTTTCCGCAAGCTGTAAATATTCTGCGACCTGCTTCAAGGTTAATATTTGATCAATCATGCCAGGTTCCGCCATTATTCTTGTTGAGAGAATAGGGGAAAATTGAGGAAGTGGCTATCCTGGCTGAGTCAGCGCCTTGCAAACCGAACCAAAAGCCAATTAATTGATATTCGATTGGAAAACTGACCTGCAATATTAGTCAGGTCAAGAGGGCTAAGGGAAGGCTGGTAACCAAACAGACGTTCTTAGTTTTATAGACGTGGCAACCGTCATTAATTTAACTGATTGCTCCTGATACGAAATACTCTATGACTCTCTTTAGCTCTACTTGCAAGAGCCCCAATCCATAAGCTCACTCTAAGCCATGGCCTAGGAGATGCTGAACGAACAAAATGGTCTAATATAAAGCGCTGGGATTTTAGGACTCCCAAACTAAGGGTCGGCAACGGTTAAAAGTAATAAAAAGACTCTCTGTCCAGAAATTAGGTATAAATATCGACTATCTCATAGAGATAATTGGGTTTGATTGGCTAAGTAACTCCCTAAACTCATTCCTCTCAATATTTTACTATTGCTAATAGTCCAGAGAGAGCTCCCTAGAATATAACGCTATAAATCAATCTTTATGCAGGTAGTTTTTTCTACAGATATACAAAAACTCCCATCAATCTGCAGTTTTGGGCAGGGGCCACTCCCCTACCCCAACGGCACCCTCAAAGGCTCAATCACCACCTGCTCCCCAACCTCTACACTGCCACTCTCTCGCGCCAAAACAATAAAGCAGTTAGCAACAGCCAGGCCGGAAAGAATATGGCTCCCCTGGGTACCAACAGGTTCAACTACCAATGCCCCGTTTTCATCACTGCGATAAACACCCCGCTGAAAATCGGTACGACCGGGCTTTTTCTTAAGGGGTTTTAACAGTTTTGCCTGTAAGGTCTGTAGGCCAGTCCACTGATCGCCTTTCATCACACTCAGAGCCGGCACGGCCAACTGATAGAAAGTTACCAGGGCAGAAACCGGATTGCCGGGTAGGCCAAAGAAGGGAGTTCCCTGTAGGAGACCAAAGGCAAAAGGTTTACCGGGCTTCATCGCCACTTTCCAGAAACCGATCTCTCCCAGTTCTTCCAATACTTCACGGGTATAATCCGCTTCGCCAACGGAGACTCCACCAGAGGTAATAATGGCATCGGCCTCTTGGGAAGCGCGTTGCAAGGCATTGGTAATGGCCTGTTTGTTATCGGGCAATATACCCAAGTCCAAAACATCCAGGTCCAGCTGTTCGAGGGCGGATAACAGAGCAATGCGGTTGCTATCGTAGATATCGCCTTTGCCCAAGGCCTCGCCGGGCTGGCGCAGTTCATCGCCCGTGGAGAAAAGTGCGATCGCTGGTTTGCGCACTACTTCCACTATGCCGACACCGGCTGCGGCGAGCAGGGCGATATGGGGAACGCTGATGCATTCTCCGGCCTTAAGCAGGCTAGCCCCTTCTGCCACATCTTCACCGCAGCGGCGGATATGGTCGCCAGCACGAACTTTGCCGTTTATTCGTATCGACTCCCCCTGGGCATCAACATTTTCCTGCATCACCACCGTATCTGCACCGGCCGGTACTGCGGCTCCTGTCATAATGCGCACGCAAGTGCCCGGGTTCACCACACCGTCAAAAGGTGCACCGGCAAAAGATTTGCCGATCAGTTCCAGCGGCAAGCCACTGGCCAGGTCTTCAAAGCGCAGGGCGTAACCATCCATTGCGGAGTTGTCGCAGGGCGGTAGGTTTACTGTGGAGATAACATCCTCAGCCAATACTCGACCGGCGGCTTGTGCCAAGGGCAAAGTCTCAGTCCCACTGATTGGGCTCAGTGCCTCAAGAAGTTTTTCGCGGGCGCTTTCGATGGGCATCAGGCCCGGTTGGCTACAGCAGTCGATAGTGGGCATGGACAATATCTCTTACTTCATTCCTTTGCAGTTGGGACAAATCAGTGGCTGCGGTTTTGCGATTCCGGTCGCTTTTGATTAACCATCCACACGGCAGCTTCCACTCGGGAGCGCATGCCCAACTTTTTCAATAAGTGTTTAACGTGAACCTTTACAGTGGCATCACTGATATCCAGTTCGCGGGCGATTAACTTGTTACTGAGGCCATCGGCGATCAATTGCAAGATCTGGTATTCGCGACTGGTAAGCGTCGACAGGGTATCCGCACCGGAATTGTCCGGCTTGCGCAGAGCTGAGGCGAGAATTTCAGTGAGGCGCTGGCTGATGGCGAGCTTACCGTGCGTGGCCTGGATGACCTGGTCGAGAATATCTTCCGGTTCCATATCCTTCAGCAGATAGCCATCGGCACCGGCGCGAATACAGGAAACTACGTCCGCGTTGTTATCTGAAACTGTGAGTATCACGATACGTGAGGCTACATCGGCTGCGCGCATTGCCCGCAGGGTATCCAGCCCGTCCATACCGCGCATATTCAGGTCCAACAGAATAAGGTCCGGCTCGTGCTGTTTGGCCAGTTCCAGCGCTTCCTCCCCGCTACTGGCCTCGGCAACCAACTCCAGGCTCGGCTCCATAGCAAACAACTGCTTGAGACCTTTACGAAACAGAGGATGGTCATCAACCATCATTACCGTGGCAGAAGAAGTCATGGGGTGTCCTGCTTCATTACTGTAAATTGTACTAATTCTGAACAGTGACTTTAACACAGGGCTCAGCGCCTGCGCTTACCCCCAAAGGGGTAGCTAATACGCGCGGGGGCAAAGGGGTTACTTACTGTTGGTAATTGAGCAGGGATAAGCCCCGGCCCATAGTGGCTGGACGAATCATTTCGAGGAGGAGTGGCCGCCGTGTCTGACATCTACGAGTGGGCCCCAGAGGACAGCAAATTCTGGCAGTCCAAGGGCAAGAAAATCGCAAACCGGAATTTGTGGATATCCATTCCCAGTTTACTGTGCGGCTTCGCCGTGTGGCTCTACTGGGGCATTATTACCGTTCAAATGCTCAATCTCGGCTTTCCCTTCGCCAAAGCCGATCTATTTACCCTGATGGCAATTGCCGGCCTCACCGGCGCTACCCTTCGAATACCCAGTAGTTTCTTTATTCGATTGTTCGGTGGGCGCAACACCATCGTATTTACTACTGCACTACTGATGATTCCTGCCCTCGGCACCGGTATCGCCCTGCAGAGCAAGGAAACTCCATTGTGGGTATTCCAGTTGCTGGCACTTTTGTCTGGTATCGGCGGTGGTAACTTCGCCTCTTCCATGTCCAATATCAGCTTCTTTTTCCCCAAGGAAAAGCAGGGGCTGGCGCTTGGCCTGAATGCGGGCCTGGGTAACTTCGGTGTTACCACCATGCAGATCCTGGTACCGCTGTTTATGACCTTCGGTGCATTCGGCGCTGCTGGCGGCGACCCCATGACCCTGGTGAGCAGCTCTGGCTCCCTGATTGGAAAGGTACCGGCCGGTTCTGAGGCGTGGATTCAGAATGCCGGTTTTGTATGGCTGCTGTTCCTGGTACCGCTGGCCTTTGTCGGCTGGTTAGGTATGAACAATCTGCGTACCGAAGAAGTTACCCCGGATGTAGGCAGTTCTCTCGGCGCAATGGTGAAGATGACCATGATGCTGGGAATCGGCCTGTTCACCGCAGTGGTAGGCCTGTGGCTACTGCTTCCTGAAGCGGCCAACGGTTCAGGCTGGGGTGTGCCCAAGGAAATCGTGCTGGTACTGGTAATCACTGCCACAGTATTCGGCTTGAAGCTGCTACCCGGTGAGATCAAAACCAGCCTGCAGCGTCAGTACCGTATCTTCAACAACAAGCACACCTGGGTAATGAGTGTGATTTACACCATGACCTTCGGCAGCTTTATCGGTTTCGCGGCGGCCTTCCCGCTGGCTATCAAGGTAATCTTTGGTTATAGCCATGTAATGGTGGACGGGGTTATGACTCACGATACCATCAACAACAATGGCCCCAGTGCCCTGATGTACGCCTGGATGGGTCCGTTTATCGGCGCCCTGATACGCCCGGTAGGTGGTTGGATCTCCGATCGCATCGGTGGTGCCCTGGTCACCCAGATCTGTGCAGCAGTAATGGTGGGTAGCGCCCTGGGTGTGGCCTACTACATGAAGGCTGCCTACGGATCAGCCACTCCGGAAGAGTTCTTCCTGCCCTTCTTCCTGCTGTTCCTGCTGCTGTTCGCCGCTACCGGTATTGGCAATGGTTCTACCTTCCGCACCATCGCCATGGTGTTCCCGAAAGAACAGGCAGGCCCGGTATTGGGATGGACATCAGCCGTTGCCGCCTACGGTGCCTTCTACATTCCCAAGGTTTTCGGTGAGCAGATCAAAGCCACTACCCCGGAATACGCACTGGCAGGTTTCGCCATCTTCTACGCGGTATGCCTGGTGATTAATTACTGGTTCTACCTGCGCAAGAACGGCGAATTCTACAATCCTTAATTTGGTCTCACAGGCGGGAAACCGCATTTGCGGGGAGGTTTAACCTCCCCTTTTTTATTTTTGCTATGCACCGTTGGGAAAGGAATACCTTCTCCCAAGACCCACAATAAATACATCCCTATAGAATCTTAATCGGCACCCATACCTTAAGTAGTCTTGGGAAAGGTTATCCCCCCAGCCATATTTAAATTCCCTACATCTCGCAGTCATCTTCAATACTAGGCTAGCGGGGCAAGTTCAATGAAAAATAGGAAATTTACAAACCGGCAAGACTACCGGCCTTAAACTGGGCAAAGTAGGTAGTGCCTTCACGCAGCTCTAGGCGCTCGCAGGAGAGACGGGAAATATCTGCGTAGAACATTTGATCAGCAGCGGCTAACTGTAAACGAATGCGGCCGTCGGTAAGGTTCTGCTTGGCAACTAAAGTTACCGGCAGGCAATTGAGGATACTGGACAGGCCCGGCTTCTCTACACTGAGGCTGATATCTCCAGCTTCCAGCAGAAAAGCTGCGGTATCGCCTCTGCGATAATGGCCCGCCACCCTATCAGCAAAGATGGAAATCCCCCCTAAATCCAAAGTGAGCAGACCATCGCTTAGGGATTCCACCCGCGCTTCAATCCGGCTGCGACAACTATCCCCTACGCCGTGGCTATCCAGGCGCTGGGCAATTTCAGGTAAAGAAAGTGGTGCGGACAAATTGGCAGAATCCATCCACAAACAGCGCTGGGCCAGCAGCTGGATTTCATCAAAGTCGTGACTGGTCCAGATTACCAGTGCCGGATATCGGGCCCAGAAATCCCGCAGGGTCGGCAATAGGCGCCGCAGTACCTGGGCGCGGTCAACCGCTGAAAACGGCTCATCAAATAATTGCAGCGGCGCATTGTTAAAAAGCTGACGTAATACAGCCACACGCTGGGCCTCTCCACCAGACAATAGCTCTACCGGCTGATGGAGTAGCGGTTCAATACCAAAAGCCTTTAGCAGCCGACCACACTCTTCCTCGGGCAATGGCCTGCGGCTGTAACGGCGGGCCAGTGCCAGGTTATCTGCCACCGACTGGCCGGCAAACAGGCGGCTGTCCTGAAAGCCCAAAGAAAGCGTTCTTTTGTGGGTAGCCAGGGCGCGGCGTCCGCGCAGCCAAACCGTATTGGCAAAAGTGATATTGCCACGGCAATGGCGTTGGCCAGCCAAAGCAGCCAGTAATGTGCTCTTGCCGCTGCCGGAGGGGCCGGTAAGGCCAAAAATCCCAGAGGCTGGCAGCTCTAATTGCCAGGGAGTCGCAGCGTTAAGCGGAGTCACCAGCCCTGAAACACTCAATCCGGTGGAATCAGAAGTGGTAGACGCAGTACCGAAAAGGGGTAAGGTGATTTCCATTAGCCCAGCACCCCCATTACCGGTTTAGCCTGCTCGTTGTTTGATCCGCGCGGGGCCAAACTATATCCCAGCCAACGGGCAGCGAGTAAGAGTACCGTAGTAATTCCCATCAACATCAAAGCCAGCCGGTGCGCCGCACCGTATTCCATCGCCTCCACATGCTGATAAAGAGCGATAGAAACCACCTGGGTCTCACCGGGAATAGCGCCACCAATCATCAGCACTACCCCGAACTCACCCAGGGTATGGGCAAACGTTAAAGCGCAGGCACTCACAATAGCGGCGCGACTCGCCGGCAAAAGAACTTTTAATAATGCCGCCCAGGGCGGTATACCCAGTGCTGCGGCAGCCTGGGTCAGGCGCTGGCCATTGGCATTAAACGCGGCCAACAGCGGCTGCACCATAAACGGCAGGGAATAAATCACTGACGCAAACACCAGGCCAGTGAAGGAAAACACCAAAGGGCCATCAAAAAGTTGTGACAGCCACTGCCCGGGGGCATAGTTGAGGGAAAATAAAAGCAGTAAATAAAAACCCAAAACCGTGGGTGGCAGTACCAACGGCAGGGTAATTAATACTTCTATGCCATGGCGCCAGCGGCTCTGCCATTGGCTCAATTTCCAGGCCAAGGGCACGCCGATAATAAACAGGAGTAAGGTGGTTAATCCGGCCAATTTTAAAGTTAGCCACAAGGCCTGCCAGTCGGCAGTGGCGATATTCATAAGCCACTCCCTCCATCTCTACTTCGATCTTGAGTTGGCAAAACACCGTAACCCAAGTGGTATAACTGCGCCTGCACTTCCCCTGAACGCAAATAGTTAGCGAGGGATTGTGCCTCTTTAGGTCGGCGACTCTGGGTGGGAATCAGCAGCTGCTGTTCAATGGGTTTGTACAAATGCTGCGGCAGCAGCCAATAGTTATCGCGGCCGGCCGCTTGCATCTGGCTGGCGGCGACAAAGCCCAGCTGCGCATTGCCGGAATCCAGCATTAAATAGGCTTGGCCTGCATTGTGGGCCCGGGCTAATTGAGTTTGTTTTTTCTTCCACAAATCCAGGCTTTGCAGCGCTTGCCGTGCGGCACTGCCGAACGGCGCTACTTTCGGATCGGCTAATACAATTTTATCGGGCCAGGTTTGCAGTAACTGCTCGATATTCGATTCCGATTTTGGGTGCCAGAGGGCCAGTAAACCCAGGGCGTAAGTCTTACGACTGTTGGCCAGTGCCCCGCCCTGCTTTTCCAACAGTTCAGGTCGCTCACGATCCGCAGACAGGAATAAATCGAAGGGCGCGCGGTGCGCTATTTGTTGGTAGAGCACCCCGGAGCTGCCGCTACTGATTTGCACCACACAGGCATGGCGACGCTCAAATTCCGGCAGTACCTCTTCCAGTGCCGGGCGGAAGCTGGCCGCTACCGCCACCCGCAAGGTGCAGTTATCCGCATTAACCGGCAGCGCGATGGCCACCAGTAAAGCGGATAGCAGCAGGCTCAGCCGGCGGACCACTTTTCCATCTCCGCAGCATCACTGGCCCGGGCTTCGACCCAGCGCTCTGAAGGATTACCGGATTTATCCGCAACCGCTTCGCGCTTCCAGAAAGGCGCCTCAGTTTTGAGGCGATCCATGATGTATTGGCAGGCAGCAAAGGCGGCCTGGCGGTGGGGGCTGGTAACGCCGACAAAAACAATCTCGTCGTTGATCTGCATGGGGCCAACACGGTGGACGATAGTCACACGCCCAAGGGACCAGCGGTCGCGGGCATCATTGATAATCCGTTGCAGGCTTTTTTCGGTCATGCCCGGATAGTGTTCCAGGGCCAGGCCACAGACATCACTACCGGCATTGAAGTCCCGCACCGAACCCACAAACAGAGCGCAGGCACCATCACCACTGTTGCCCTGCAGCGCAGTATATTCAGCCGCTACGTCGAGGGGCGTTTCACAGACTTCGATACGATCAACAGCTGTCATATTGGCACCACTAACCGCCGGTAACCGGCGGGAAAAATGCAACTTCATCCCCAGCCTTCACCTGGGCTCCGGTTTCTGCCAGCTCCTGGTTCAGGGCCATACGAATATCATCCCTTTGCAGGTGCGGGCTCCAGTCCGGGTGCTGTTCACATAGGGTTTTGCGCAACTCGCTGAGACTGCCGGAAAAGTCCTTCAGGGTAATCTCGCCCATGCCCAATTGCTGGCGCAGACGCGCGAAAAACAGAACCTTTACCATCGCTTTACACCTCTGAAATTTTTACGCCTTGTCCGCGGCATCGCCGCGCCAGTGGCCGCGCTTACCGCCGGTTTTTTGCAGCAGGCGGGTCGGGCCGATTTCCATCGCCGGGTCCACGGCTTTGCACATATCGTAAATGGTCAGCGCCGCTACCGAAGCTGCGGTTAACGCTTCCATCTCTACCCCAGTGCGCCCGGCCAGGCGGCAGAAAGCGGTGATATGCACACCGTGTTTTTCCGGCTGCAATTCGAAATCCACCGCTACTTTGGTCAACGCCAGTGGATGGCACAGGGGAATTAAATCCGAGGTTTTCTTCGCGGCCTGGATGCCGGCGATACGAGCTACAGAGAGCACATCGCCTTTTTTGTGCGCCCCTTGGCTCAGCAGTGCAAAAGCCTCTGCACTCATACTGATACTGCTCTCGGCCAGGGCGCTGCGGTCAGTGATGTCCTTCTCGGTAACATCCACCATGCTGGCTTCGCCACGCTGGTTTAAATGGGTTAAGTGGCTCACAAATTACCCCCGGCTCTCGCAGGGCGCGCTGGCAAAGCGCACATGAGGAATAAAGTTACAGGGCTTGTGCCGGGCATCCAGCTGCTCCAGCAATATGCCTTCCCAAGCTGTGCGACAGGCTCCGGTGGAACCGGGCATACAACATATCAGCGTGCGATTAGCCAGGCCGGCGAGCGCGCGGGACTGCACGGTAGAGCTGCCGATATCCCCCAGAGAAATATGGCGGAACAGCTCGCCAAAGCCGTCGACGGTTTTATCGAACAACGGGCTCAGGGCCTCCGGCGTGGAGTCGCGATCGGTAAAACCAGTACCGCCGGTCACCAATACCACCTGTACTTTGGGATCGGCAATCCAGGCGGAGACCACCGCGCGCATCTGGTAAACATCGTCCGGGGTAATGCGCTTATCCGCGAGCTGATGGCCGGCAGTTTTTAGGGCTTCCACCAGGTACTGGCCAGAGGTATCGGTCTGCTCGTTGCGGGTATCGGATACGGTAAGTACCGCGATATTGAGCGGTACAAATTCTTTGCTAGCGTGTGCGGACATAATCAGTGGTCTCTCAAAAAACTGTTTTCTGGAGTTTTATCCGGCGTACTCAAGCCGAGATAATCTGCCGGCGTATTGATATTGCGATGCCAATCGCCAGCACTTTTTATGGGTATGGATTTGGCCCCCAGGTGACGCAGCAGCGAGCCGACCGAATTGCGCGCACAGCCCTCAACGGCACGGCGCAAGTAATCCAGGCAGTCGCCATTTAAAGGCAGCCACAGGGGAAAAAAGAAGTTTTCAAAATAACAGGGCCGGCCACTTGCCTGCCCCTCCGCCAATAACTCTGCGAGGTGCTCCCGCCCAAGCAGGGGCATATCTACCGGGATCACCAGGGCCGCATCGGCACCGGTTGCCAGGGCTACCGAATAAAGGCCGCCCAGTGGGCCCCGCTCTGGCACCAGGTCTTCAATCGCTCCGGGGCGGGCGCCGCTGGTGACGACTTTTGCCAGCGGCAGCCCACCCAGCAAGGCCTCGGCATGCTGCAAAAAATTGCCCTGTTGGGGGTGTGCCAGCAGGGCCTTGTCTCGGCCCATCCGGCTGGAACGGCCACCGGCCAACACCACGCCGATTGTCGATTTGCCAACGAAAGCCCTGGCCATAACCCTAGCCCCCCAGCATCGCCAGGTTGCGGGTAGCACCGGTAAAACCTTCGTGCAACTGGTGGCCTGCGGTCTTATCCACAATCAACTCGCGGATATGGGCCGCCAGCGCCTCGCTATCGCCATCGGCGATGATTTCGCGCATATCAAAGCCCTGGTCGGCGAACAGGCACAGGTGCAGCTTGCCCTGAGCCGATACCCGCAGGCGGTTGCAGCTTGCACAGAAGTCCTTGCCGTAAGGGGTAATCAGGCCGATACGACCGGCGTAATCCGGGTGGAAATACTCCCGCGCCGGACCGGCATCGCGGGTGCGGATCACCTGCTCCCAACCTTCCCGCAGCAACAGGGTTTCTATATCGCCGCCGGAGACATGGTTGCTGGCGAAGAACTCGCGGTTATCGCCGGTACGCATTAATTCAATAAAGCGCAGGGTCACCGGAGTCTCGCGAATCCAGGCGAGGAAATTATCCAGCTCGGCCAGGTTGTACTGGCGCATCAGCACTGCGTTGACCTTGGTATCGATACCCAAGGCCAGGGCGCGATCCAGGCCGGCTAAGGCTTTATCCAGGCGATTGTGCCCGGTGATATGGTGGAATTGATCCGGGTCGAGGCTGTCGATACTGACATTCACCTGATCCAGGCCCGCGTGGTGCCAGTCGTCTATCTGACTGGGCAGGCGGTAACCGTTGGTGGTGATGGCTAAGCGGCGAATCTTATCGCTAGCGCGCACGGCTTCGAGCAGCGGCACCAGGTCTTTGCGCAGGGAGGGCTCTCCGCCAGTAAGGCGTACCTTTTCCGTACCCAGTGAAGCGAAAGCGCGCACTAATGTGCCCACCTCAGCGACTGAGAGAGGATTTTCCCCTTCCAGGGAACGTCCGCAACCGATGCCCTCGGGCAGGCAGTAGTTGCAGCGGTAATTGCAGATGTCCGTCACGGACAGGCGCAGGTAGTAAAACCTACGGCCAAAATTGTCTTGTAACATTAAACGCCTTTCCAATGTCGGGAGGCCGCGCAGTTTCCCGCTAGACCCTGGTGGCCGGTACGGCCACGGTCCCGGCACCTTGCAACGTCAATAAAAAACGACGCGGTTTAGGTAGCGGGACTCGGTGTTTAAACTGATGTCAGTGTATCAAGCTGGTTAATTTATGCTTGGGGCAAAGGTGGTACTCCCTTGGTGCTCGAACTGATGCTCCTCGGGGAGACATCAAAACGTGGAGCTTCAGTCGATTAAAATTTATAAATTATAAAAACAGGTTCAAGGTGCGGGGAAAACCCCGGCCGAAGCCGGGGGCCTCGCTAAGGAGTTCTTTCAGCCGCTTAGAAATTAGCGGTTACCATGATCCAAAGCTTATCGGTATCAGTGCTGTACTCATCGGCACGATAAGTTGCGTATTTAACGAGTGCAGAAATATCCTCGGTGATTTTGTGCCCGTAGCTCAGATTCCACTCGTCACCGTAACTAGCGGAACCCTCGGCAGCCTCAAAGTTGTGGTAGGTCAAGCCCAGCTTGCCACCGGCCACTTTCATAGAACCGCCAACATACAGATCTTCGACACCGTCTTCGGGTGTTATGAGGAATTTGTCAGTAAAGCCCTGGAACTTGTGCAGGGTTGCCAGCGGGGTTTTAAAACCAACCCCGTTATCGGAACCCAAAACCTCATAACCGAGTTTTGCCGCAACTGGACCCAGATCAGCGCCAAGCTCTGCCAGGTAATAATTAGCACTATAGTCATACTGGTTGTCACCAATATCTGACTGGTGCGCATAACTCAGGTTGGCTTTTACCGGACCAAATTTACCTTTGTAATCTACCCCATAAGTGCGGCTGGCATTATCGGTGAGATCTTCCAGATCCAGATTGTAAACAAAAGCGCTGATTTTATGGTTTTCAGCTACTGGATAAATCGCGTGTAGCAGTTGGATATCGCCGCCGATATCAGAAATGGAGCTGTCTTCACCGAAAATACGGTTAACGTTGTAGACGTAGCTATAATCCAGCTGGAAACTATCGGCACTGCCATACTGATAACGAACACCATCGTAGGTCTGCTCGTTTTGTCTCCAGCCAACACCGCCGACAAATCGCTGCCCGTCCAGGTTAATGCGCTGGCGACCGGCGGTAATTATGGAGTTGTCACCATTGTAGCGAATATAGGCCTGGTTAATTTCAGTTCCTTCCGGATCAGCCACTACCGGGTATTCGCCTTCACCATTAACGGTGGAGTTGTAGCTGTCATTGCCAATCGCAGTAACATCATCCATTTCCAGGAAGCTGGTAAAGCCACGGTAGCTGCCACTGCGCCAGTTGAGGCGGGTTCTTAAAGTGGATGCAACTGCTTCATCATCAATACCATCCTGATCAACAGTCTCTACGCGGTAACGCAGATTCAATCCGACTTCACCGGATTTCAACGCATCCACCAGAGTGGCATTTTCACTTTCCTGCGCAGCGGCCTGCAATGCGACAGTGCTGCATGCCCCCAACAGTAAGGCACCGAGAATTTTTGGGAATTTGGAAACGGTCATGACGCTTTTCCTTTGCAACAACGGAGTGAACAGTGACAAATTACAATTTTTCAGACTCGACTGAAACCATAGATTTTTTCCTGCTTAATTAATCTTTACTCCCTAGCCTTTACTCAGGCGTAATCCCTTATTGGTAGTGGGCACTACCTATCCGGCAAAGCCTCGGCTTCGCTGGTTTCCTCAAGCAGGAAATTATTTTGCTGTGCGTACTGTAAACGCTGCATATAATTTTCTCTTTGAATCGCCAAATACATAACCAACATACAAATAGCGAGCACACCGTAGAGCAGCATAAAGGCCGCACTGTGGATACCTACTAAGTCCTGAGCGATACCAAAAAGAACAGGCAGGGTAAAACCACCGAGGGCACCAATAGTGGCTACGGTACCGCCAACACTCCCCATATGCGCGGGGAAATTATCGTGCAGCGCTTTGTAAACAGACGCACGGCCAAATCCCTGGGCGATACCGATAACCAGTAGCAGTAAAGTGAACAGCTCAATACCCACTTCAATATTTAAATGCACATCCCGTTCCACCCCGTGAATTGTCATGCTGGTGGGCGGATAACTGAGGAAGAAAAGACAGACCAGGCAGGTCCAGAAAACACTCCAATTGACGGTGCGCGCACCATAGCGATCGGCAAACCAGCCCCCCAAAGCGCGCAGTGAACTGGAAAGGGCCACAAACAGCAGGGTAAGTGCCATTGCTACCGGTGTGCTGACTTGGTACACCGACAGATAGTAATTCGGCAACCACAATAAAAGCGCGAGAAAACTGCCAAAAACAAAGTAATAGTAGAGCCCATAACGCCAAACCCGGATTTGCGTTAGAGGCTTTAAATGGCTGCGTAGATCCGGTTTTCCCCGGCTGCGCATATAGCGGGTTTCCTCTGGTGCAAAAAATTCGAATAAAACCATCATCAGGATAATCCCGGCTCCATAAGCCGGCCCTATCCACTCGCGACCAAACCAATTTTGAATGGCTGGAGCCAATGCCAGGGTAATTGCGGCTCCGGCATTTCCTGCACCAAAAATGCCCATCGCAGTACCCTGCCGCCCTCTTTCGAACCACGGGCTGATATAGCGAATCCCCAAAACAAAAGACACCCCGGAAATACCCAGCCACAACCCCGCCAGCAAGTGGGCCCCATAGCTACCGATAAAGGGCAACAAAAAGAGCACCGGCAGCAATAACAGCATCTGCAATAAAATCAGCTTTTTCGCAGAAAAATATTCCACCAGGAATCCCGCCGGAAAACGCAGCAGCGCCCCGCTCAAAATCGGCGCAGCCAGTAGAACCCCGTATTCAGTTGCAGACAGGTCCAGTTGCCCGCGAATCTCTACCCCCAATACCGCATAAAGCGTCCAAACAGAAAAGTTCGCGGCGAACATGGCCGAGGCAAATATCAGCGCGCGCCCGGCGAGTTGCTGTGTATATTGCACGGCAGTCATCTCCAAAATATTGGCTGTCGAAAATTAATTGCCACCCCGGTTATTCACTGCATTGAGCCCCCGCCCGAGAAAAGTGATCACAGAATTACAGCGGGGGCGAGAAATCTACAGAGGCAAACTATTGGCAAGATGCACAAAAAATCGGCTAGCGACAATTACTCCCAAAAACCCTTTTTAATCATTATCAATTTCCACCAACTACCCCCACTGGAGTAGAAACACACTAAAAACCGCCCCTACCCACTCCGAGCTACTAACCCCAAGGGGTTACTCCCTTCCATATACAAATCGATTTCCCTTCCACTTACCCCTTTTGCGCACTTTCCCTCTGGCGCTGCTCAAATACTATCGGTCATGACCCTATCCACCTCTAAAAATTTCTGAGAAGCCGGAGAAAATAGTCATGAGTCAATCCAGCGGCCTCAATTTATTTAATTGGGGCGATCCCAAAATAAAGACGCTGCACGTTACTTGGTTTGCGTTTTTCCTGACTTTCGTGGTGTGGTTCTCCCACGCTCCGCTGATGGTCTTTATCAAGGAAGCGTTCGACCTCACCAGCCAGCAAGTAAAAGCCCTGTTAATCCTCAACGTGGCACTCACCATCCCCGCCCGTATCATTATCGGTATGCTGGTGGATAAATTGGGGCCGCGCCTGGTGTACAGCGGGCTGCTGATGACCTCATCTTTAATCTGTTTGGGTTTCGCCACCGCAGACAGTTACCAATCCCTGGCCCTGTTCCGCTTCCTGCTGGGATTTGTGGGTGCCGGCTTTGTCATTGGTATCCGCATGGTGGGTGAATGGTTCCCGGCCAAGCAGGTAGGCCTGGCAGAAGGTATTTACGGCGGCTGGGGAAATTTCGGTTCTGCTGCCGGTGCCATGACCCTACCCACCATCGCCCTGCTGTTCGGCGGTGAAGACGGCTGGCGCTATGCCCTGGGCCTCACCGGCATCATCGCCGGCCTGTACGGCATCATCTACTACCGCGTTGCCCGCAACACCCCTAAAGGCTCCACTTACTTCAAGCCGAAGAAAAGCGGCGGCCTGGAAGTGACCAGCAAGCGGGATTTCTACTTCTACCTGCTGATGAATGTGCCCATGTACCTGGCACTGGCAGCGCTGGCTTACAAACTGTCTCCCAGCGGCGTAGCCCTGCTGAGCCAGAATGCCACCTACGCAATGTGGGGACTGCTGGTAGTACTGTTCGCCTTCCAGACCCGTATGATCTGGAATGTAAACAAAGACCACCTGCGCGAAGGTGTGCCCGAGCTGGAGAAATACAACTTCAAGCAGGTAGCCATCCTCGACCTGGCCTACTTCGTCACCTTCGGCTCAGAGCTGGCCGTGGTTTCTATGCTGCCCCTGTTCTTCCTGGAAACCTTTGAAGGATTGAGCCCGGTGAAGGCCGGCCTGCTCGCCTCTGGCTTCGCCTTTATGAACCTGGTGGCTCGCCCAACCGGTGGATACTTCTCTGACAAACTGGGACGCCGCCGCAGCCTGATGTTCCTGATCGGCGGCCTGGCAGTGGGTTACTTTGTACTGAGCCAGATCAACGGCGGCTGGTGGATTCCCGCTGCGGTAGTTGCCACCATGTGCTGCTCTTTCTTCGTGCAGGCCGGTGAGGGTGCCGTATTCGCCATCGTGCCCCTGGTGAAGCGTCGCATGACCGGGCAGATCGCCGGTATGGCCGGAGCCTACGGCAACGTGGGTGCGGTTACTTTCCTTACCGCCCTGTCTTATGTCAGCTACAGCCAGTTCTTCCTGATTATCTGCGGCGCAGCGGCGTTGATCTTCTTCGCCTGCCTGTTCCTGGAAGAGCCCAAAGGCAATATCGCCGAAGTGCTACCGGATGGCACAGTGCAGCTGATCAGCGTGGAGTGATCGGAAAGCAGTTATCCAGCAACAAACGCAAAGGAGGGCCAATGGCCCTTCTTTGTTTTTTGCCGTTGATCTGAGGGGACGAAAAGAAAGTGGAGAAAGCTGTGAGCGAAACCAATTCCGGGGTGCAAACAGAAACCGAGGCAAACCCCGAAGCCCAGACACCGCGATTGAGCCACGGCCTCTGCACCAGTGCCGGCATCAAACCGCAGAATGAAGATGCCGCAATCTACCACTGGCCAGACAACCCGCACTTGCAGGAATACCTGGGCGCGGTAGCCGCACTGGCAGACGGCGTCAGCTCTGCCGAAGCCGGCGCCCAAGCCAGCCACACCGCCACCGAGCAGTTTGTGCGGGACTATTACAAGGTGCCGGATACCTGGTCTGTGGCCCACGCCGGACAGAAAATCCTCGCCTCCATTAACAGCAAGCTATACCGCAAGAGCCACGACTTTCCCCAACAGGAAAAGGGCTTCCTCTGCACCTTCTCTGCCCTGATTTTTAAATCCCGCACTGCCCACTATTTCCATATTGGCGACAGCCGTATCTATCACCTGCGCGGTGACAACCTTAAATGCCTCACCCGGGACCACAACATCACCCTGGCCCACCGCCAACAGATGCTATCCCGCGCGCTGGGAATGGATACTGGCCTGCAAGTGGATTACGGCCAGCTCAGCCTGGCTAAGGACGATGTGCTGCTGATTACCAGCGACGGCGTGCACGACTTTATCAAACAGGATTTACTGCGGGAGCTGTTGGCAGATACCCAACTAAGCGAACAGGAAACAGCGGAAACCCTGGTGCGCCTCGCCGAGGAAAACGGCAGTGACGATAACCTCTCCGCATTAGTGGTAAAGGTAAAAGCATTGCCACAAACCACCCTGGACGACTACAGCCGCCAGCTTACCCGCCTGCCCTTCCCGCCGGAGTTGGAACCGGGCATGGTATTGGATGGCTACCAGGTAGAGCGGGAGCTGTTTTCCTCCCAACGCAGCCAGCTGTATCTGGTGCGCGACAGTGCCACCGGGGAAATCCTGGTAATGAAAACCCCCTCGGTTAATTACGAGGACGATATCCACTATATCGACCGCTTTATTCAGGAGGAATGGATAGGCCTGCGTATTCGCAGCCCCCAGGTAGTGCGCCTGCACCGCCAGACCCGCCCGCGCACCGCGCTCTATTACCTGATGGAGTATGTTCAGGGCAGCACCCTGGAGCAGTGGATCACCAACAACCGCTTTCCCAAACCGGCGGAAGCGTTTCGTATCCTTAAAGAGATTGCCACCGGACTACAGGCCTTCCACGATCAGGAAACCATTCACCAGGATTTGCGCCCAGCCAATATCATGATCGACGGCGATGGGCGGGTAAAAATTATCGATTTCGGCTCAGTTTACGTAGCCGGCAGTGCCGAGATTTTCCGCCCCCTGGAGCACCCCGAAGCGCTGGGCACCGCCAGCTACTCCGACCCCCACTATATCCTTGGGCATAACAGCGGCATTCGCGGCGATATCTATGCCCTCGCCACTATTGCCTACGAAATGTTTACCGGCGAACTGCCCTACGGCGAGGAAATCGAAAACTGCCGCTCCCACGCCGACTTCGAACGCCTGCGCTACCGCACCGCCAGCCAGTTCAATCCGGTAGTCCCCATATGGTTCGACCGCGCCCTGGAACGGGGATGCAGTATCGACCTGGAACAGCGCTATTCCACGCTGACTGAATTTATGCGCGACCTGGCCAACCCTAACCCCGATTACCTAAGGGAAGATCCTACTGAGAAAGGGGATGCGTCTTTGTTTTGGAAGATTCTTTGTGGGATTTGGGTGGCTACTTTATTGGCGGTGGCGGCGTTGTTTTCTTCTAGTGGTTGAGACTAGACATTGCTGGTATAACAGTACCATTTTTAAACTTACTGGCTTGTAACATTTATAAAACACTCAGGTCTAGCGGGCACTAATGGAGGGATATTATCTATTATATTGCGGTTGTTCTGCCATCATACATATACAGGCCCATCTTTCTCGATTTCGCATGTAGTCAAAATTAAAACTCAGAATCAATTTAAAATATTTATACTAATAAAACGCTAACCTATTGATTTATAGGCATATAAATTCATATAAACATATACTAACCTGCCCCTTTCCAGTCTCAACACACTCAATAATACATTTCTCATCAAGCATTATTTCCATACTGACGGGTATACATAAATGGTAACCTATGTAAACTTTGATACAATCAATGCTTTGTTTTTTCAGTGGGAAACGTCTTTGAAATATATATCTATTGATGGTGATGATGTAGGAAGAAAAATAACATCCTGTTATTTGAATAACGATGAGGATAAATTGCACTCAGTTAGCAAGCAACTTGAAGAGTCCACAAAAAAAATTGCTGACTTATTATTAAGCAGAGGTTTTGATGTAATTTTTAGTGCCGCCGATGGCGTTGTCGCAAGAACTGAAAGTGATTGTAATTTTGAAGAGATTTTTCTCTGTATTTGCTCATGCTCATCAAAAGGAATTACATTTTCTGCTGGAGTAGGAACTAGCTTAAGAGAAGCATATATTGCTTTATTAAACTCGAAGAGCAATGGAAAAAATCAATTGTCGCACTTTGATACACTTAAGTGAAGCAATGCATGTTTAGAATAGTTAGATTTGATTTACTTTTAAAAATTGTTGTCATACTCTCAATATTAATTGGAGTTGCAGCTTACGTAATTATTGAAAAACTTACTGGCATTGATGTTAGCATTTTTAAACTTACGACGATTTCAGTAGCTGCATCAACTGTTGTAATGTTTATATTGTTATCGCCATTTATATCTCGTCAAATTTGGCGCTTAGTGAAGTTTTTTAAAAAAGATCTATACCCTGATTTAAATGGGGTTTGGGTTGGGCAAGTTATCACTGAAGACGGAAAAACATTTGAAGTAAGGGCAATTATAAGACAAGCACTACTTATTACTGAAATAGATATGCATGGTGAGACAGTAAAATCGATCACTCTTGAAACGACACCAACAATTGAGCTTAATAAAAAGAAATTATATTACGTTTATCGTTCGACGCCTAAGAATCCATCTTGGGGAGAGTACATAGGATCAACTATTTTCGATGTTATCGAGGATAGTAATGCACTAACACTTTCAGGCAAGTATTACACTGATCGAAAATCAGTTGGCAGGATATCAATAAAACGGGTATCAACGGATAGTAATGCCGACGTTTCGTACTATTAATACCTGATGTGCAATTTCAGGTGAAGCCTACGGCATCACCTAATACAAGCATTCTATATTTGAGGAACTATTCATTAAATTTTCCTTGAAAGAAAAAATATAAATTGCAATGTTTCGCTTGGAAAACATTAAATTTAGAGGTGGTTTGAGATGCAGAAATCTGTACACCCATATGCTATTTTTGATCACAAGAGGCAAATTGTTGGCCGATTTCTAGGCATTGCATCTTTTATTTTAAGCCCAATTATAACTAATTTTTTCATTTCTATCACTTCACTAACAGGTGCGAAGTTTACTGGTACATTTATAATTACAGCTGGAATAATATATTTAGCTTTATATTGGATTTTCGATAACTTCATATGGAAAGTCAGAATAGTTGGAAAATTCTTATCAATACCAGATTTTTCTGGCGAATGGATTGTTGATGGACAAACAATAAATGATACGGGAGATACTCTATATGTATGGAATGCAAAAATTACAATTGTTCAAACATGGGATAATATCTCAATTAAGTTAGCAACGGACCAGAGTGAAAGTTATAGTTATACTGCAACGGCCTTAAAACTTCCCGATAATTCTTGGCAGCTTTCATACAGCTATTGCAACCAGCCTGATCTTAATCAAGTTCATGAACTCAATTCACACAAAGGTTTTTGTGAATTGAGGTTTTGCATCAAAGATGGATACGCAAAAGGAACATATTTCAATTCACACGGACGTAGAACAATAGGAAATATGAAGTTAAATAAATTAAAGGGAGATACTTAATGAACTATGAATCAAAGCTGAATGAACTAAATGCTAGGCGGGCCTTACCTCAGCATATAAAAGAAGGAATGACATTCGATAGCGAATTTTCAAAATCAATAAAAGAAGATTATCAGGAAATAAATGAAAGCGGTATTGTTAAATATATTATAGGCGCCATGCAGCCAGTAAATAGTAGGTATACAGAAATTTGTTTTGAAGAAGGAAACAGGGTAGCACGGGCTTTGAACCAAGATTTGGAAAATCATGGTATATATTCAACACATAAATTTCAAGGTTCCGTCCCTTTGGATATTCATATTAAAGGCGCCAGTGATGTTGATGTATTGATTTTCCATAATTATATAACATACGAAATACCCATGGCCTCACATAAATCATATATTCCTTGCAAAGAGGGCATTTCAATGAGTGTCCGAATGAGAAAATTAAGGTTAAATTCAGAGGCAATATTAAAAGGCAGATATCCAGCTGCCAAAGTGAATATTAATGGGGCAAAATCCATAGCCATGGAGGGTGGCTCACTACAACGCAAAGTGGATATCGTACCGGCTCATTGGCATGATACGCTTAAATATCAGAATAGTAATCAAATCGAGGACAGAGAAGTACAGCTATACGACAAGGAGAGAGATATAACCTTTGGAAACTGGCCATTTAAGCACATGCACCTGATAGATCAAAGGGACATACGTTATTCAGGCAATGTTAAAAAAGTATGCAGGCTACTGAAGAATATTAAAGCTGATGCATCCAATCACAAAGAAATTTTGGTAAGTTTGAGTAGCTATGACATAGCTGGATTGGTTTATCATATGGATGATCAGTTAAATAGCCCAAGTTTTTATGATCTAGGGTTATTAGGGCGGGTTAATGATTATATGCAAAGCATATGTGCAAACAATTGTTATTTAGGAAATCAGCTTATTACTCCTGATGGAAGCAGGCGTATTCTTGACAGCGATGAAAGGCAAGCTGGCGTTCTAGCGCTCACATTGGAAGTGAATTCTTTATATCGAGATCTGCTTAAAGATACTGCACCAAATCTTGACGAGAGTGCCGGAAGAGTTTATCTAAACAATAGAGCTGTCTATATTTGACCTAGAACATACCTAGGTTAGTTTCAAGTATTAGACCCAGAGTAAACGCATGCATAGGCCCTCCGCTTGGCCGCGGCCTATGATGCTGGCATTCTATAGTCGCGACTAAGTTATCAAGAATTCCGCAGCGCCAATTCTTTTTGGAGGCGGTTATATATTTCCTCGCGATGAACAGGTAGAGATTTAGGAGCACGTATTCCTATCTTCACCTGATTACCCTTAACTTCCAATACAGTGACTGAAACATTGGCTCCAATTCTTAAGTTTTCACCCGTCCGGCGTTTTAAGATCAACATAATTATTTCCTAGTGATAGTCAAACCATGGGTAGACCTTCCCACGATGGAAGGCTGAGAAAGTAACATTGTGAGGAAATACGGGGTGGTGCGCGGGAACGGTAGGCATAGAAGAAGAAAAGGCAGGCACAACGCTTCCAGAGCTTGGGGAGTCGCACCAAGCCGCTGAATGTACTCCACTTTATTGAAGACGAGCGGGTTTCTAGCGTACTATGCATGTAGCCACTTTGATAGTCTGTGTATCAATTTGGTTAGCTGGCCCCTGGTGTTGCTGCACCTTGGGTCAGCGCCTTTTACTGTCTCTTACGTCACGCTACCGTTCTCCTGTGAGAAAATGGTTCTTTAGAAAACTCTAAGATATCTTGATTCTCTCGAATCCCTGTGGTTTTTGCTCATCGGCCCACAAAAGGCCACTCAATTCCGGCCAAAATACCAATAAATATCAATCGATTTTACGCAGCTTTGACACTAAAACAAACTGAATAAAATCTAATAAGATCATTTTTGTGCCTATATTTTTGATGGCGATGCCCTTTCTATTAAGTGCTTCAGGCCTCAATATCCGGTACATAAGTCCCTTTCTACTCATAAGTAATTTTTCCAACCCGGACGATCCTATCGATAGATAGTTTTTTCTGGATAGAAAAGCTTCCGATTTTTGGAATCAGTGGACCAAATGATATGATGCAATTTCTTTTGAGTATTCTGATTTACCTTCGGTAGGGTGTAAAAGTGTATAAGTACTTCGGGTTATTAGCGTTAATATTTGTATCTGCCTGCGCTACAAATATACCGGTAGAAAAATTAAGTGGTTTAGAAGCAAGAACACACCTTGATCATGAATACTGGAGCGTCTCACTGCCGGGCAAGTGGAGCTATGAAGATAGTGAGGGTATGATCATCGCCACATCTCCAGAAGGTCAATATGCGCTCTATATCACGGTTTATACCGCCTCAGCATCTGCACCCAGCATAGCCTGGGGCAACGAGGAGATTAAGCATCTTAAGTCTGGAAAATATTCAAGGCCGGGGTATCTTTTTGATTTTCAAAAAGAGCAGAGTTATGAAAAAAACGACAATGCTTATTACGAGCTTGATGGTATAGACCTAAAGAATGAAATGAGGCTATATAGCAAAGGAATACATCTGGGCAGTAAATTCTACACGGTATCATTTCATGATTACTATTATACCGACTCACTAGAATCAAACAGTATATTGGAATTGATTCTGAACTTGTTTGAGACAAAAGAAGATGAAATTAAATGGGAAGGTATAGAAAGCCTAGTCCAAGACAGTACAGCAAGTATAAGTTTTCAGCACAGCAACATTAACTGGCCTCAAATTTCCACCTGGTTGAAAGTAACTTTTGATGATCCCGACCAAAATGGGTTTTATGGCCAAATAAACGAGCTATGGATTAACTGTGAAAAAGATACTGGAACGGTAGTTACTACACGCTACTACGATAATTCAGTGTTTGGCATAAGTGACTGGAAAAAGTTAAGGCACCCCAACACACCTGTTGAGCCTGAATTAGTATACGAAATATGCAATTCATACAAAAAGGTTTAAACCAAGCGCATACAAGACTTATAAATGGGGCGCTTCACTACCCTATCTCCCTTTCTGTAACAAGCTTCAAATGAATTGGTTGTAGGGTAAGCATGATCCTCTCGAATCGACCATAGAAGTAATTAAATGAAGAAAATCATCCCGATATCTGAACAGCAAGCAAAGGCAAGGTTAGCAGAACTTAAGGAAGCAAAAATATCTCATGCCTGGATAGGACATGGAAGTGCGATCTTTTTAGAATTTGGAGAACTCACACCACCGAAACGAGGGAATAATCCTTCCGGTGAACAAACAATAATGATCGAATGGTCATGGAGACTAGAAGACAAGCGATCAATAGTACTGGGGAGTTGGAGTGATCAGACTGAAATTGACCAGCTTCCAGCATTATTAGTCGGGAGAAAGATAGAAACGATTAAACTCTTTGGCCGAATACCCGAGTTAGAAATATCCTTGAGCAAAGACCTTTGGTTACTGACATTTATGACAGATAAGAAGTATCCTGAGTGGTCAATTAGGTTTAGAAATGGGCAATGGCTGGACTATGATAATGGTTCGTTTAACATTGAAATCACAAAAACTTAATAAAAGTATGAAGCCAAATTTTTAGCTCCAAAAACTAGTATTTACTAACACTTATTTAGCACTCTTCTATTCTAATAGAAACACCTTTTGGATAAAGCGTTAATTATAAGACTTCCCACATTTAGGAGACTCCCTGTAACCAAAGATATTGTGGGGCTTCTTATTAGCCCCACTAGGTTATATTGCTATAAAGTTTTAACCCAAGTTAGAACGCTGCTACGAGATTCTCCGAGAAGTTCAATCCTTTCAGCTCAGCCTCTTCTATCAGAGTCTTGAAGCGGTCTCCACAATAGAGATTCGCACAGCGGTCAAATCGAGTCTTGAAAATTAAATTTGAAGCAACATCTTCATCGGTGAAGCCGATGTTTTTAATTCCCATCCAAAGGTCATCTTGAATATCAGCCTCACTGATAGACTTGTCCGCGGCAACCGCATTCAAGCAGTTAAAGATCACATAGGGCTCACCATCCAGGGTAATAGGCAGAAACTCCCCATACGGCGCAAGCTCTTTAGAAAGCACTGAGTGGGCTTTTGATGAGAGCACTAAGTGTGCTCCATTCCAAGTAGTGATATCAGGTTTAACGCTCTGATCTAAACCTTCTATCTGGATAAAAGCCCCTCCATGATCCTCCCAAATATCCTTGATAGACTTATTGTCCCAAGGATAATTCTTAAAGGCTTTCATACCGCCCATTCGTTTACCCACGGTGAACATTAGCTTCTTGAGGTCAATACTGAGATTCAAAAAGTCTTCGTGGTTAAAACTGATCCTATAAGTCATTGCCCATTCCAATTCTTATCAGAAGGCGCTGTCACCTTCTCCGGTTGAGTACCATTCTTCAGGTGTGTACGAATAATGGTCAACTTAGCGCGTATTTCAGATTCACTATTAAGGTTATTGATTTGGCCGTAAACCCAACGCTCATAATTGTGCGTGTGGATCTTACTATGAGGAGTTGCTTTAGGCATTGCCCAATGACCGTTCTGCTCGCTTGAGCGCGGCATCCACACACCGTTATCAGGATCATTTATCCTAACATCGTGCATGAAAAGTGTCAGTCGGACATCGGCGGTAGCAGGTAGCTTGCCTTTCCCTTCAACAATATGGTGAGCTGTGTACTCTTTACTAGGCTTGGCCCTACCAACTAGACGTAGGTTTGTTTCAAGAACTTCAGTAGGGTGGTGCCTCTCCTGCTCATAGGCTTCTATACGCTCTTCATCGTCCTCTATACCCCGAAACTCGTCTCGGTACTGCTGAAGCTGACTCTGAACCGAAACCATTGTCATGATGGTTCGACGTTCACGCTTTAATTGTTCCATTTCCACCTTGAGACCAGCCAAGCGCTCCTTCCGCTGCTCTTCGGTTTCACCCGCCACTTTCAGCTTACGATAGTGGTAATTCTTACAACGATTCTCATATTGTTGAATGCAAAGGTCTAGTGGGGAGAGCTCCCAAACATGGGGAGTGACACGTCTACCGTGGTCGTATTCCATCAGTCTTCTCGGTAAGGTGGTTTTAACTATGGCTAAATTGTCGATGGACACGACAAGTGAGTCTAGGGACTTAATAGCTTGGCAAGCTCGATATGAGACCCAATTATCAAAAATATCATTATTAGAATAGTATGAAACTAGAAGTATCAGATATGTATAGAATGCGATAAATAAAATCAGGCTGATTCTTGCACGTTTGTACCTCATAGATAATACACTTTCAAAATGGAGTCGTTAGTTATGAGTTATTTAGTTGATAGTGATTTTGAAAAGTATTATTCACTTGCGCTAGATGTCTCAGATCTTGCAAAGAAAATGCCATCCTATAGTCAGCGATTTCGTGCAAAACCGAGGCTAGATAAATGGGTAGCTCCCAAAGCGCACTTCTACGCTAGTGATAATTACACAGGTAAAGAAGAATCTATACCAGACATTACTATATGGGCTTTAGGAAATATAGTTCTAAGCCCTAGAGCATTTTCAGCCCTAAAAGATATTCTAAATTCATCTGGTGAGTTCTTACAACATCGCACTATTCAGGCAGCTTTTAAACTCTTGATATTTGCCAGTAAGTGATATGATATGCTTAGTTTGAATACTCTGTGAACATCAAATGAAAAAGCTCAAGAAATTACTTTGGTTCAGCCTTCTTACTGTCTCTTTAATTGGAGTCGGATTCATACTTGGTATGTTTGGCAGCGCTCTTAAGCCTCCAGCAAATGCTGGTGAGCAATCTTCTAGTATTGATATAGCTGATCTAGAGCCGGGTGAAATACTTACTCAGGATGTAAATTATGAGGGGGGAGGGAAGTGGGGCTATAGATACATAATTTATAAAAACTATGAATCCGAAATCACAGTTTTTAGTGTTCCCCTCAGAGAAGGCATGGTAAATATGCCAGATATAAAGTGGTGGAGGTGGGGCACAGAATGTAGGAATTTTGGGCCGACCATGAAAAACGGTAAGGTAGTCCCACAAAGCCAGTTCAGATGTCATGATCACGAATTAAATACGTGGTTAGCTAAAGAAAATGTCTGGGATCTTGATGGGAATAACCTCGGCAAATATACAGAAGACATGGAAAGAGCAAAATTTTCAATAAAAGGTTTTGACTTAATACTTCATAGGTTTTATTAGAAAATAAATCAACCTCTACCCCTGCTGTCATAGAGCTTTTTAATGTCTGACCCGCTTCATCATGTGAGAAGTAATTTTAAAACTAAAATGGGGTATACGGAGAATCTGATGTAATCTTTGATCCTCATAAGCTGAAGGACTAAGGATAGTTACTAATTTAAGTGTTAGTGGTATCCAAAAATATAAGGCTCCGAAGCCGAGGGCTTCATGCACATGGCCAATGATGCTTAAGAGAGGGGCACGGGAGACGAGTTCCCATATGGTCACCTTACTTCTGAAGGTGAAGGTGCTGGTGATCCGACTGGCGAGGCAGGGGGTGAAGACGATTTACCAAGGCTATACCCTACTTTGTATAATAAGTAGTTTTAACTTTGAATATTGTTTACAGAATACAGTGAACTAATAGAATTATGTGTAATTAGGAATACCCCACAATGAAATGGAGCAAGCTTAAATCTCTAGTTGAAGAAAAATTTTCTCCATCTTTGGATGGCCGAATTTCGATCAACAGTACCAGATATGGAAACTGTTCATGTGGACATGCTTGGTTGACTCTTGATAAGGAGGTCATAGCAAACTTCTGTACAAGGGCCTTTTGGAATAGAGCGAGTGGTAATTTCTATAGAAAAGATAATCGCTGGGTTACTGATTCCGATGTGCCTGAGTATGTAAGTGAAAAGCAGAAACTATCCTATGGTGAGGTGGAGTATGGAGAGTTATCTCGACAAGATGCCTATCAAGCCTGCTGGGAATTCGTTCATACTCTCAAAGTTGATGAAGCTATAAACTCCGAAAATCCATTGATTCAATCCCTAGCAACACTAGATAAGCGCTTAGGAAAACGTAGGCTTAAAGAAATAGACACTTCGACTTTACACCCACTAGCAAAAAAATTGTTGGCCATAAGGTTGGAATCAGAGGGATTAAGGATTACGGTTTGCACATAAGACATATGCTTCAACGTTATTCTAAAGATTTCAATTCCCTTGTTACGCATGAAATAATTGTTGAATACTAGGATAGATGTGTGAAAAAACCTAGGTTCATCCCTGGGTCTCGGATCTCATTTATAATGAGAGAATGACATTACTCGTAAACGCCCGATACTTACGATTGACAAGGATATAATACGGTCCTTCACATAGGATCACCTTCTTAATTTGCTGTCGTTCATGAGTCTCTACGGTAGAGTTTCTAAAAAATGCTTAAGCTAAGACAGTTTGATAAGTCTGATATTGATTCACTAATGTTGTACCTTAATGATAATGAGGTAACGCAATATATAACAGATGCTATACCTCAACCCTATACAGAGAGTGATGCTCGTTGGTGGGTTGAAAATAGTGAGAATTCAAGCCTAATAAAAGCGATCGAGTACAATGGAGAGCTTGTAGGATGTATATCGGCTAGGGTAGGTGAATTTGAATATAGCTGCGGCGCTGAGCTGGGTTACTGGATTGGAAGGAAGTTCTGGAACAATGGAATTGCTACTGAGGCAGTTCGAGTCTTTACGGATATGCTTTTTAAATATACAGATATCGTCCGGTTATTTGTTTCTGTAGTTTCCATAAATGGTGCATCTATTAGAGTCCTAGAGAAAAATGGCTATTTGTATGAAGGTACTCTTCGAAAAGCGTCATGTAAAAATGGCCAATACTTCGACGAATATTTATATTCAAAAATTAGTGAATGAGGATACTTGAAGTCAAGATCAATGGTTCATTGTATGGCCCACCCCTCCACCACAGGCTATACACTATGACTGAGTTCTTACATAAGTTTGCATGCTTCGATTGCCAGTCGCCTTTTGGCGCCAGGCGATTGAGGATGCATCATCTGGCTCAGCACACCAGTCTGATTTGAACATCATACATAAGTGTCAAATTGCGGTCCTCTTTACTGCCACCCGGATACCAAAGGTTTAAGCTGACCCACTTGCGCATCACAGAGCATTGGCCCAAAGCCGCTATAATCAAACTCGCGGGATAGGCTCCGCCTAGTTTGTTAAATTTCTTAAGCTGCATGACAGCTCGGTCAACCTTAGCGTTAGACAGTGGTAGGTGTCTGTCCATGCGTTCGACCACAATCGGACGCGAACGGAGAGGAATCGAAAAATGAATAGTGAACAGGCCGAAGCGTTTCTGGATGAGATGGCCAAAGCGGTATGTGATCCGAACGCTGATTCCAAGGTCACCGACCGCTACTTTACCGAAGACTTCGTGCAGGTTATCGATGACACGACGATTGGACGATCGCAACTCGATTCGCGTATCAATTTATTCCGAATGGAGTACTCGGCCGTCAGGTTCGATTACCTTTCCGTAATTGGCGAGGGCGATCGGATAGCTGATGTGCATCTGGTGCGCGCGAAGGCGAAAGATGGCCAACAGCTCACAATCAAGGTAATCAGCCTGTACACGCTAAGAGACGGTCGGATCTCGCGCGCCGAATCCCTTAGCCGCCTTATCGAAGGGAATCCGGAGGACCTGCAATTACTCGTGCGTGGCGAGTGAGCCGATAGGCCGGCCCCGATCTCGGTTTCACTGGAGACGATAACGCAAACCGCCTCCGGGTATCGTTTTGGCGAAGTCCTCCAACTTCCTCTCGAATTGCTTAATCAGCTTACGAGTCGCCCAGAGATTCATGGTCATCGAAGGCAACACCCAAGTGCAGACCGAGGTGCCGCTGTGTTCAACCATTTTTTATCCCCGCGCTGGTAGTTAGTGGGTTGGGCCTTCTTATGAGTCAGCAGCCATGCTGACAGCTTCATATCAGCAGGTTACACAGATCTCCCCAGATATGGGTTTGACTTTCACTACACAACTTCATCATTTACTCTACCCATTAGGTCACATGGCTTCAGTGCCCTTGACTACCTCGTCTCTAGGCTAAGCATTAAGTGATGTTTCTATTCGTCAATTTGTAGTTTTGCCAGCGGCACCCTCCCCCGAAGACCTCACTGTGTTACAGTTGCCATTCGCTGGTAGTTAGCATGTAATGGAATGCCATTAAATGGTGATCTTCCTACAGGGGACTTTCGCCCTATTAGTTCAGGCCTATGCTGGGCGTACCAAGTGCCTGCAATCTGATCTCCGGTTGCTGTCACCTTTTTTGCCAAAACCCTACCAAAAAGGCGCCAGTACTTTCCGGCAATTGAGGCGAGCGTATCTTTCATCGTAATTGGCGCTATTTATTATGCTCTTTAAGGGATCATGTAAATGTAACCGTTGGCAGGTTGAAGTTCAGTTAGCTCGACCGCTCGAAGGTTTGAATCCACGCGTTTGCGATTGTGATTATTGCCAAGCCAACCGGTTACGCATTATAAGTGATCCGAATATGTCAGTGGTTTTCATTGGTGATGGGATTTCAACTAAAAAAAATGGTGATCAGCTTGCTAATTTCTACCATTGCAAAGCTTGTAATGAACTACTAGCCGTAGGCTGCAATATAAATGGTCAGCTTCGCGGAGCAGTAAATTCCAATTTATTGCAAGACGTGAATAAACTTGGCAACCCTATTCAAATTCAGCCAAGACTGTTGAGTGCCGGTGAAAAGCTTGAACGTTGGGATAAGTTGTGGGGTGTCCTTAATGGGTTTTAAAAACATAAAATGTTAAGACTGTCGGGCGCTTCGGGCCGCAGCTTGAGACGTTATGAGTCAGGAATCAGCGCCGATAATGCCTTAGAACTGATATGGCTAGATCTGATAAGTTCTGGGATAGAAAGCAGAGGAATATGCTCGGAGCCCTATCGCTGATGAGGCAAGTTATCAGAAGAATCTCTCAGATACTCAGAAATTCTTTACGCCCGATATGAATATTTTGGAGTTTGGTTGTGGAACAGGGGCTACGGCGATTTACCACGCTCCGCATGTGCAACATATTGAAGCGGTAGATATATCCGAAAACATGCTCGAGATTGGTCGAACTAAGGCCAGGGAAGCCTGCATCGATAATATTATATTTACCAGAGCTACGTTAACCGAACTCAATGCTGAGTCTACAATTTTTGATGAAGTATTGTGGTGGGCTGAAGGCGGCGGGTATATTGGCCATACTAGTCAAATAGAGCCTAGCTCCGCGCCAACGTAAAATATGGATGATCTTTCTAAAACTTCGTTATGTCTCCAGAAATACAAACCATACTTAGATACTTAACATAGAGGATAGTCAAATGAATACAAATGCAGTTTGTTGGTTTGAAATTTATGTAAATAATATGGTGCGCGCAAAGTCCTTTTATGAAGCTGTTCTCAAGGAGGAGTTAACTCGACTAGACAATCCTGACGAAGTAAAAGATTTTCCTCAGCCCGAGATGTGGGCATTTCCAATGAAACAAGAGCCGGGTGCAAGCGGAGCAATTTGTAAAATGGATGGTGTTGAAGCTGGAGGTAATAGCACTCTGGTGTATTTTGATAGCGAAGATTGTTCTGTTGAACTGGCCAGAGTCGAGCCAGCAGGTGGGAAGGTAGTAGTGCCTAAAATGTCTATTGGAGAGTATGGTTTTATCGCAATAGCGCAAGATACCGAAGGAAATAATATCGGTTTTCATTCAATGAAATAGCTAGTTCTCACTAGCAAACATTAATTCACAACAAGCCAATCTCTTTCATTTTAAACACACACGCACATTCTGACCACACCGGTGGAAACGAGTACTTTGAAAAGCAAGGTGGAAAACTTGTTCAGAATACCTTTAACTTGGATAGCTTCATTCACATTAAAGTCAAGTCTCATTCAGCAATCGACAATATCTATTACCATAAGGAAAGTAATTGAATATTTGTCGGTGATGTATTCGATACCAGCTGGCACCCAGCATTTTATTCTGGCGGAATTAAAGGCTTTAATGAAGCGATTGATGCTATTTTAAATCTAGGTGATGAGCAAAGCTTGATAATACCGGGGCATGGTGTTCCATCAAGCAAATCCTCACTACTTGAATTCAGGAGAAATACTTTCGAGTGGACAAACAAAATTCAAGAGCTTCATCAAAAAGGGATCAATGTGGAAGGAATAATGATTGATACACAATTTAAGGGCATTTTGGAAAAATTCAATGTAAAGAACAAATCCCCATTCCTCCCCCAAAAATCTTATAGAAAATTTATAGAAAGAACTATTTTAGTGATTAATGACGAGAAAAGCTTATAAATAGGTATTAAACCCATATAGGAGGCTAAAAATGAGGCTATATATCAAGGTATTGTATGCGTTCTTTTTTTCTTTAGTTTCTTTGGGAGCCCAGGCTGTGCAGAGTTGGACGGTCGAAAACACCAAGGTAAATGCTCACCTTTACCCAGGTGAGGAGATGCTACTAACCAATGGCATAGAAACACTGAATTATTTTAAAGCTGGCGATCCTCAAAAACCTCTGGTGATCTTCGTTCCGGGTGGGTTTCATCTAGCTCGTGTCGCCTATGGCTACCCGGGCGGCGACAAGAAGGATTTTCTAGCCTATTGGTTTGGGCAGAAGGGTTTTTCTTTTCTTGGCGCGTCTTATCCGACCGGAAACAAGGTATATTCCAAGGTCTACCCTGGGTTCTCGATCCGTGACTGGGGCAGGCAAGTAGCTGCGGTCGCCAAACACTACGTGGACAAGCATGGGCTTTCGGGTGAGATCATTGTTCTTGGCTGGAGCGCAGGCGGACAGATTACCCAGTCAGTTTACGAGGCCTCACAGGCGGCCGGGCTGGATATGAGCCTTTACGTTTCAATTGCATCAACCCCACCTATCCCTTTGCTACTGGCTGCACCGGGTGCAATCTCAAAGTCAAAGAACGGTCTTTCGAAAGCCCCCCAATTCTACGAGCTGTTTAAGAGGTACGTGACTGCTCAGAACGAGATGAACGGGCACGTTATTATTCCTTGGGAGACGTTCGAGAGTGATGTACTCGGAGAAATTCCGGTCGCCCTAAATGCGATTATGATTGCGTCTCGCTATGAAAACGGTGACTTTGTGCAAGATCTGGATTGGGCAATTGCCGATACAGGTGCCCTTAAGGTAAACGACTTCCCTATGGTCGTCACAATCTCTGGTAACAAGGTGCTAGACAATGACCACGCGCTGACTGATCGAGGCAATTGGGGACTCTACCAGGTTCAGCATTTATACCGAAATATCGTGCTTCCTGCTTTGTCAAAATCTGAAGAAATTGCCCCCGAGAATTGGCAGAACTTAATGGATCAGTTGAGTTACACAACCTCCGGAGCACTAAACGCTCGTGTCCCTGGCAATCACTTCTTTTGGTACGGTGAAGTCGGAGCACGTGAAACAGTTACACAGGTCGAGATGTTGCGCTTACGTGTGGAAAATGTCCTCTCTTCTATTGAGGCGTCTGTGGCTAAACTTAATACACCGTAGTATTGCTTGTCCTGAAAAAAACTAACACGCCCCTCCATCAAATTGCTCGAAGGCTTTAATTAAAATCCGAACTGGGCTCTGAATGGACCAGTGCGTCCGTATCACGCCGAACTTTTAGCCCCATCCGAAACCGACCACTGCCGTGAATGGGTTGAGCTGTATTCATTGATTTTGGACACTCATAAATAAGGAGGCGCTCCTTGAAAGTAAAATCATCCAAGTATGGTTACTATACGACTTCCCAGACAAGCCAATTATGGAAAGTATTAGAAACCATCACTCTAAAGGGCAAATATGAGAGATAAAGCACGGAGTTTCGCTATCCAAGCACACGGAGATCAGAGGTATGGTAGCTTCCCATATTCGGTTCATCTTGATGAAGTAGCAAAGATCGCTAGCGAGTATGGCGAAGAAGCTGAAGTAATAGCGTATCTTCACGACGTGATTGAGGATACCGATGTAAGGGCTGAAGAGATCGAAGCTTCCTTTGGTGAGTTTGTATCCAGATGTGTGAGCATACTCAGCGATGAGCCTGGAGAAACCAGAAAAATAAGAAAGTCTGCAACATATCAAAAAATGTCAAGGGTTTCCGGGTCAGAGGAGCTTGCTTTGCTAGTTAAAGCCGCTGACCGCCTAGCTAATATGAGAGCTTGCCTTCGCTCTGGTGATGAAGAGTTCCTTAACATGTATAGAGCGGAGCATGAGGTTTTTCGTAAGTCAGCCTATCGGCCAAACCTCTGTGAAAGCATTTGGTCAGAAATAGAAGCAATACAAAATGCATAACAAAATAGGCAAGAGACTATGATTTTTGAGGGGCACAGGAGATAAATAAGACCTCAGAGTAGAAATATTGATAATTTACTTATAGTTTTAAACTGATATTCTGTTACTTAATTAATTGTGGTACTTAGAAAGTGCCGGCTATCTTGTTGCATATAGTAAGCCCTGTGACTCCCTACATTATATTTGATTCAAAAGCATCATATAAATGGATAAAATATGAACTTATTAAAACTAATGACTACATCTATACTATTAGTTGGTACTATTTCAGAAAGTTATGCAACTAGTAGCTTTTATGTAGGACTGGAACATCGGTACGATTCCATTGATGGCAACCTAACAACCAGCATTAACACAGTGACTTTAGCCGGCGATATGAGATATTCCCAGCAATATCAATCATCGGAAATACTAGCTACGTCATACGGTTCCTGGGGAGCTTATTTAGGGTATGAGTTCTATCCCGGTTTTTCAATTGAGGCAGGATACTCACAAAGTAAAAATGAGAAAGAATATTTTACTAATTCAACTATTGGCTTGTTAGATGGCGTTAGTGAGGCTCAACTTAAACATCTACGAATTGATTTACTAGGAAAATATACATTTAAAAACTACAACAATTTGAGCTTAATTGGCAATTTAGGAGTAATTTCAAGGGAGGCTGAGTCTCAAGTACAGTATGAAACAGAAGGTGGCTGTATAAATGAGGTCTCATGCAACCCCAACGTAATAACTAAGGATAGTGATAGCAATAGAAGTACACGGCCTCAATACGGAGTGGGTCTTCAATATAATCTTAGCAAAAATACTTCTACACGATTTATGATAAAAGGAATTCTAAATGATCCCGCCGATTCATCCTACTCAGCCTCTCTCGGAGCACAATATCATTTCTAGTTTGTTATCCATCTAAATGCGTTAGTTCGAAGGTAGCATGCTGATCTTATATCTGACAGTTACATATTTCCTTGTCTTGCCCTTTACGCTAAGCTATCAGAGAGTTGCTCCTTATTAGGGGCAGCTGAGTAAAAGGTCATATGTATCAATGAAAAAGCTGCTTAAAATATCAATGTTTGTTAGTTGCTTTGGAGTGTTGCTAGTTGGGGGGGTATTCCTCTTTTCAAGTCCCATAGCTTGCAGTACAGACTACGAGTTCCAAAAGTCGCTTGTTGTAAAACATATTGAATCTAAAGGTTGGCCAATAAAGCATCTGACTCCAATAGATAATCCTAATAACTGTTGCCAAACAAGTTTTCTTTATAGATCTGATACTCAACACATAAAGTTTGTTGTTGTCGCCGGCGCTAAAGTGACATGGTGGGACTTCAATGAACGCGGTTAATAGAAATTCGAAAAAATGGCACTATTGAACAGCTAGATCTTAATCAATTACTAACATCAGCCTTAAACTAAAGAAGAAGAAAAATGAAATGTCTACTCCTAACTCTTATTTTCCTTACCATTGGCGGCTGTGCTTCTCAAGAGCCGAGAGAAATTTTGCTACCTAAGATTATGAAAATTGAAGGTAAGAATTTTATTTCTGCAAATGTATTCAAAGAGTATGAATTAGAAATCAGCAGGCCAAATAGTGGCGAATTCACCGTAAATATACCGGAAAAAGAAGCACCAAATTACTATGCATGCGGTGGAATTTACTGGGACGAATCCCTATATGCTCAAAAGATTTTAGAAGAGGCAGATTTAGTATTGGATTTTAAAGGCATGAAAGAAGTTTGGGTCCCAATAGAAGGCGAACCTAAGAAACTATATATTTTCGAGGTTCGATAGCATAGCAAGTTTCTGTCTCCAATGGCTAACACGCCTTTCACCATGCTGGAGTAGGACGTTTTCATTCCAATAGGGTAAGAGAAAATCATTACGCTATGAGAACAGTTACATTATTTATATTGCTTTTTTTAGCTACATTTAGCCATTCTGAAGAAATTACCAATTGCCCCCAACACCTTCAGCGAATTGACGGATATGACTCTGGTTATCCAATCAGAGAGAACCGACGATCTGTAGATGGCTGGGTAGTTCTAACCGCTTGGCTTAATCCAGATGGAGGGTTAGAAGAGATCAACATTGTAGAAGCAGTGCCAGATAAATTTTTTGATCGATCTGTTTTAAAGGCTGCAAGAAGTTGGAAGTTCGGCTGGTCGGGTAGTTGGTGTAAATATAGAACTAAGATTAGCTTCGTATTTAGTGGCTGACCATTTTATGATTAAGTCACTTACAAGTACGTTAATATAAACTATGAAAAGATACGGTTACAGATTCACCAAAGATGATGGCGGGCTATCTAGGTTGAGTGGGCTCCGCTTCTTTATAGGGCTATGTGCTTTTTTCAGTACAATCGCCAGCTTGATTTTGTCTGGTGAGAGCTACTTAAAACTATACTTAGCCTCACTCTTCACTTTTTGGCTTGCGACCTTCTTGGCCGAGGTTACCCCCAAAGTAAGATCCTACCCAGTAGTATTTTTTGCAGCATTGGCATCTATCATTTTTTGGCGTGATCCGAGAAATGTTTTTATAATACGTCAATGTGAAAAATGGCAGTGTGTTGATGTTGAAGATTTGAGCGGTAAAATAATATATTGGGGTTTTTGTGGGTTAGTAATAATTGCTTCTCTGTGGTCTTTACGACGGCACTCAGGGTAGTTATTTTAGAGAGGAGAGTGTTACTATCCTAAGAAGTTAAATTCCAGTCACAATAGCAAGAAAGCTTAAATAAATTATTGCCCCTTATGCTAAGGATGAATGCTGACACCAATTTGTAAGTGATGTATTTACTAATACTTTTGGTGCTTCGCACCATAATTCCGCTCATCAATTACAAGGTTATCAAGCCATTCATGAAAATTTTTATACTTTTTATAGCGCTAATACTTTCTATAAAAGTATCAGCCGATCAGCCGCCTGATTGGCAAGACTATATTGTTACTTCAGAAAACCGGAAATGGACTGCATTAATAAGTAGAGACCATATTACCCAAGATCCCTGGACAGATAACTGGATGCTTTCTGTCTACGAGGGTTTTAAATATCCATTCCCTAGACCAGATTTTGTTCCAGTTTGGTCTAGAGCCTATGATCACCATGGATATTCAGAGGGAATACTGTCAGATGACGGTGAGATATTTGTCTATGTTGAATTTTGGTATAGAGAAAACTACCCCGTCGTTAAGATATCTAAAAAAGACTGTGCTATATCAAAAAATGGTTCTTTTTTTAATATTGGTGAACATTTAGAAAAAAGTATATCACATCAACTCTGGCTTAATCGTGGTGGCAAAATTGAATTCCTTTCTATAAATTCCAAGCCTTACATTAAAGTTCAGACTTTGGCTGGAGATCGATATGTGTCAACAACCTGTGGGGAGCAGGCTTTACAACCTCAAGCAGGTTAGTCTGACTTTTCAGGGACTGATAATGGGTCGCAATACTAGTGTAGGCGTTACATATCAATGATCTGCGATCAATGTAGTAAACAATTCAATAGTAACGAAATTAGGATGTCCTTGTACGGTTTCTGCCCTGACTGTGGGCAGAAGTTGCAGCTCTACTATGTTTTAGAGGGGTATTGGTGCGGGGTTCTTGGATCGGCCCTGCCTATCTATATTTTGATTCTCAGCCCGAATAGCGGCAGTTTATTCTTGCCTATTGCTGTCTTGGGACCACTTGTCACATTTGCGGTTTTGTATCTATTTATTAGGCATTTAGGCAAGAAGTTTTATAGATCAAAAGTGGAGTTTGAAAAGTGGCGTTTTCTGAAAGAGCTTGCTGGAGCAATTGTTGGGTTTACGTCAATCTTTCTGTGGTTCTATTTGGCGATTCAATTCATGGGCAGTGAATAGATATAACCAGTTACTCAAATTCCTCCAAGGCAAAAGACTATTTTAGAGGCCATGAACTTGAGAGGAGAATCTCACCGCTCCTCCTGCACCTCACCATAAACATGATAAATCTCCGGTACCTGGCCACGGTCGTCCATCCGCATTCCCAGATCTCTAATCAGGCCATCGCGAATATCGTAGATCCAGCCGTGCAGGCTGAGGCGTTGGCCTCGATCCCAGGCGTGCTGGACTATTTTGGTCATGGCCAGGTTTTGTACCTGTGCCATCACATTTAACTCGCACAATCGTGCCGAACGCGATTCTTTATCGAGGGATTCCAGTTCCTGCCGGTGTCGGGCGTAAACATCCTTGATATGGCGCAGCCAGTTATCCACCAGGCCACATTCGCTGTGGCCCATAGCTGCTTGTACTCCGCCGCAGCCGTAATGGCCACACACCACAACGTGTTCAACCTTAAGCACTTCTACCGCGTATTGCAGCACTGAGAGGCAATTAAAGTCTGTGTGTACCACCACGTTGGCAATATTGCGGTGCACAAACAACTCCCCCGGTGCCATGCCCACAATCTCGTTGGCGGGCACGCGGGAATCGGAACAGCCGATCCATAAATACTTGGGTACTTGCAGGCGGCTCAGGCGTTGGAAAAACTCCGGGTCCTGTGCCGTCCTATCCTCCGCCCAGGCTCGATTGCGTGCGAACAGTTGGCGAATCTCTGCCACCTCAGTGGGCCTCCCCCGATAAATCCAGGCCGGAGATTTGCGCGGCCTGCACCATTTTTTGCAGGTAGTCGCTGGTCATCTGGCGGCGGCGTTTTTCGGTCAGGTATTCCTCGATTCGCTCCGAGACATATTCGTATTCCAGTGGGCGGCCCGGTTCGCATTGCTCTACATAAATCAGGTGTACACCGTAGGGTGTCTCCACGGGTTCCTCTACCAAACCAATGCCCTGCTCGAACACTGCACGCTCGAAGGAGGCGACGGTATCACCGCGCCCCACTTGGCCGAGGCTGCCGCCGGCTTCGGCGGAGGAACAGGCGGAGTGGGATTGCGCTAACTGGGCGAAGGCTTGCAGCGGATTGGCATCGGCACGGATCTGCTTGAGCATATCCTCGGCGGCGGCGCGCGCTTTGGCGCAGGCTTCGGAATCATCCGGTGCGGCCGGGATCAGGATATGGCGCACTTCGGCGAGAGGATCGGAGCGAAATTTATGTGGGTGGGCTTCGAAATAGGCGCGGCATTCGGCTTCACTGGCCGGGCTCACTTGCAACTCACCTTTCAAAAGATCTGAAACGGCGTGATCGAAGGCCTCACTGTGCAGGTCTTCATCGGCAGCGCAAAGCCCCTGCCCTGCAGCCTTTTCCCGTAACAGCCAACCGATAACCAATGCCCGTGCGGCGCGGTAAATCGCTTGGCGCGGGGAGTTGGCGGTCTGATATTGCATCTCCTGGTAAATCAGGTCTGCAGGGATTTCATTGCCGTTAACGGCCACGGCTTCAGCCAGTTCGAATTCGCGCCCGGCGGCGTCGGAAGCCAGTAATGCACTCATGACTCTACTCCACACAAGGCCCGCTCTTGGCGGGCCTGGTTAACGATTGCTGGGATTAACGCGCGGCTTTGGCGCGCACTACCTGGTAATTGCGGCGGAAGTACTGCACCGGAACACTCCATACGTGTACCAGGCGGCTGAAAGGGAACAGCAGGAACAGGGTCATGCCGAGGAAAATATGCAGCTTGTAGATGATATTTACGTCGGCGATAGCCGCTGCGGCTGCGGAGCCATCGAGGGTGACTATGGACTGAGCCCAGGCCATCAGTTTGAGCATTTCGGCACCGTCCATATGGCCGGCGGAAACCAGGATACTGATCAGGCCGAGGATTAACTGGGCGTAAAGCATCAGCAGAATTGCCAGATCCATTTTGGAAGTAGTAGCGCGCACTCTTGGATTGGTGAGACGGCGCTTAATCAGAATGGTGAGACCGATAAAGCAGATCACCCCGAAGAAACCACCGACCCCCATTGCCATCATCTGCTTGGTGGAGGCTTCAATACCGAGGAAGTGCCACACCGCTTTGGGTGTGAGCAGACCGACAAAATGGCCCGCGAGAATAGCGATCACCCCGATATGAAACAGGTAACTGCCGATACGCAATTGTTTGCGCTCCAGTAGCTGACTGGAGCCGGTGCGCCAGGTGTATTGGTCGCGGTCGTAGCGGATCAGGCTCCCCACCAGAAATACCGTGAGGGCGACGAAGGGGTAGATGGCGAAGAGCAGCGTATTCAGATAGTTCATCTTGTTACTCCTGTGGTGCAGGCTGGGCAGAATTCTGCGCGGCATCTTTGGCACTGGGGGCCCAGGTGAGGGGCTGGCCGTCGCGCAGCTGCGCAGCGCTGGGCCGCGTTATGGACTGGTCGCAATTGTTGGCGCCGGTAAAGCTGACCACCTCTTCCTCCCAGATCTTGTCCAGCGCCTCGGGGGTATCGTCGCGCTCCTCATTAGCGACTTCCTCTTTGAGCGCGGTCAGATCAACGAAGACGCCAGCCATCTGTAAGAGCGCATCCATCAACAGGTGATAGGGGCTCTCGCGCTTGGACAGGCGCGCGCTCAACAGGGCAATCACATGGGTAATATCGTGAACCCAGCCGTAGGCTGCTTCACCCTGGGTGGCGCAGAACTCTAAGTAGGTGGGTAAGTAATCCGGCAGTTCGCGCTCATTCAGTTCCAGGCCCGCATCCCGGTAGCGGTTCATCAGGTCCACCATGGCCTGGCCGCGGTCGCGGGATTCGCCGTGGATATGCTCGAACAAGTGCAGGGACACGGCGCGGCCGCGCTCGAACAGGCCGTCGTATTCACTCTGCCAATCGAGCGCATCCATGCGCTCGTAATGGGAGATAAATGACAGCAGCAAATCGCGCAGGGGCTTATCCAGATCTTCAGATTCCGCCAGCCAGCCGGTCAGTTCATCCAGGTGCGCCACCAGCTCATCGGATGGGTAATCCAGAAGGCGGGCAATTAGGTTTAACACTTTCATCGGTATTCTCCCCTCGACCTCAGTCGACCACTTTGGCCGGTATAACTTCGCGCACTGCGTGCTGCTTGCCGCCGAAGATGTTAGTGCTGTCGTTGCCGGTGCTACAGCCGTTGCCGAAGCTGAAACCACAGGAGGACTTCATGTCGTAGGCGTTTTCTGCGTAGGCCTTATGGCTGGAGGGCACCACGAAGCGGTCTTCGTAGTTGGCCAGGGCCATGTAGCGATACATTTCTTCCACCTGCTGTACGGTCAGGCCCGCCTCTTCCAGCAGTTCACGCTCCTGGATGCCGTCCACATGGATGCCGCGCATATAGGCGCGCATCACAATCATGCGTTCCAGGGCTCGGGCCACTGGCTTCTCGTCGCCGGCGGTAAGCAGGTTGGCGAGGTATTGCAGCGGGATACGCAGGGTGGAGAGATCGGGGATCTCGGCGCCGCGACCCACGGTGACGGTTTCCACTTGGCCGGCCTGCACTGCGTTCTGGATCGGAGACAGCGGCGGTACATACCAAACCATGGGCAAGGTGCGGTACTCCGGGTGCAGCGGCAGGGCGATCTGCCAGTCGATGGCCATCTTGTACACCGGGGATTTCTGCGCAGCTTCGAGCCAGGCTTCGGGTATACCCTCGGCGCGGGCAGCTTCCTGGACCTTGGGATCGCTGGGGTCGAGGAAGATATCGCACTGGGCCTGGTAGAGGGCTTTTTCGTCTTCTACCGCAGCGGCTTCCTCGATGCGGTCGGCGTCATACAGCAGTACCCCCAGATAGCGGATACGGCCTACACAGGTCTCGGAACAGATAGTTGGTTGGCCCGCCTCAATACGCGGGTAGCAGAAGATACACTTCTCGGATTTACCGGTTTTCCAGTTGTAGTAGATCTTCTTGTAGGGGCAGGCGGATACGCACATACGCCAGCCGCGACATTTGTCCTGGTCGATCAGGACGATGCCATCCTCTTCGCGCTTGTAGATGGCGCCACTTGGGCAAGAGGCCACACAAGCGGGATTGAGGCAGTGCTCACACAGGCGCGGCAGGTACATCATAAAGGTGTTTTCGAACTCACCGTAGATATCCGCCTGGACCTGTTCGAAGTTCTTGTCCTTCTTACGCTTGTCGAATTCGGTACCGAGAATTTCTTCCCAGTTGGGCCCCCACTCGATCTTCTCCATACGCTCGCCACTGATCAGCGAGCGCGGGCGGGCCACCGGTTGGTGCTTCTGCTCCGGCGCCTTGTGCAGGGTCTGGTAGTCGAAGTCGAACGGCTCGTAGTAGTCGTCGATTTCCGGCATATCCGGGTTGCCGAAAATATTGGCCAGCACCCGGTGCTTGCTGCCGATCTTCGGCTGCAATTTGCCATTTTTTTTGCGGGTCCAGCCGCCGTTCCACTTGTCCTGGTTTTCCCACTCTTTGGGGTAGCCAACGCCGGGTTTGGTTTCGACGTTGTTGAACCAGGCGTACTCGACCCCCTCGCGGGAGGTCCAGACGTTTTTACAGGTCACCGAGCAGGTGTGGCAGCCGATACACTTATCGAGGTTCAGCACCATGCCGATCTGGGCTCTAACTTTCATTGCTACACCTCCTCTCGGGTCGGCTCTTTGACGTCTTCGCCATCCAGCCAGTCGACCTTGTTCATTTTTCTCACCACCACAAACTCGTCCCGGTTACAGCCGACAGTGCCGTAGTAGTTGAAGCCATAGGACTGCTGGGCGTAGCCGCCGATCATATGGGTGGGTTTCATCACCGCGCGGGTTACGGAGTTGTGGATACCGCCGCGGGTGCCGGTGGTTTCCGCTCCCGGTGTATTCACTATGCGCTCCTGGGCGTGGTACATCATGGCCATGCCGTCGGGCACCCGCTGGGACACCACCGCACGGGCGGCAATGGCGCCGTTGACGTTGAAGATTTCGATCCAGTCGTTGTCTTCAATACCCGCCAGCTTGGCGTCGTTCTCACTCATCCACACTATGGGGCCACCGCGAGACAGGGTGAGCATCAGCAGGTTGTCGGAGTAGGTGCTGTGGATGCCCCACTTCTGGTGCGGGGTGATCCAGTTCAGCAGGATCTCCTTGTTACCGTTGGGCTTCTGGTTCAGCACCGGCTGTACGGTTTTCAGGTTGATGGGCGGCTTGTACACACACAGGTTCTCACCGAAGTCGCGCATCCACTCGTGATCCTGGTAGAACTGCTGGCGGCCAGTGATGGTGCGCCAGGGAATCATCTCGTGCACATTGGTGTAGCCGGCGTTGTAGCTCACATGCTCATCTTCCAGGCCAGACCAGGTGGGTGAGGAGATGATCTTGCGGGGCTGCGCCACGATATCGGCGAAGCGGATCTTCTCGTCTTCCTTGGGCTTGGCCAGATGGGTGTGATCGCGACCGGTAATCTTGCCCAGGGCTTCCCAGGCCTTCACCGCTACCTGGCCGTTGGTTTCAGGGGCCAGTGACAGGATCATCTCAGCGGCATCTACGGCGCTGTCGATACGGGCGCGGCCATCGCGGGCGCTTTCATCATTCCAGGTGCGGTTGAGCTTCTTGAGGAAGTCCACCTCGTCATCGGTATTCCAGCTGATGCCCTTACCGCCGTTGCCGAGTTTTTCCAGCAATGGGCCGATAGAGGTAAAGCGGTTGTAGGTGTTGGGGTAGTCGCGTTCCACCTCGATCATGCTCGGCGCAGTAACGCCGGGGATCAGGTCGCACTCGCCCTTCCACCAGGCCTTCACCCCAAAGGGCTGGGCGATTTCGGTGGGGGTATCGTGGTGGATTGGCAGGGTTACCAAATCCTTCTCCACCCCCAGGTGGCCATCGGTGAGCTCGGAGAATTTCTTCGCCACACCTTTGAAGATGTCCCAGTCGCTGCGCGCTTCCCAGGCCGGGTCCACCGCTTTGGTGAGCGGGTGGATAAAGGGGTGCATATCGGAAGTATTGAGATCGTCCTTCTCATACCAGGTAGCCGTTGGCAGCACGATGTCGGAATAGAGACAGGTGGTGGACATACGGAAGTCCAGTGTCACCAGCAGATCGACTTTGCCCTCACTGGGGGTATCGTGCCAGGCCACATCTTCCGGCTTCTTGCCGCCGGCTTCGCCCAGGTCCTTACCCATCAGGCCGTGCTTGGTGCCGAGCAGGTGGCGCAGCATGTACTCGTGGCCCTTACCGGAGGAACCCAGCAGGTTGGAGCGCCAGATGAACATATTGCGCGGGTAGTTCTGCGGATTATCCGGGTCCTGGTTGGCGAACTTGAGCGCGCCGCGCTTGAGCTGCTGTACGGTGTAATCCTTGGCGGACATACCCGCAGCGGCGGCATCTTTGGTCAGTTGCAGCGGGTTCATACCCAGCTGCGGTGCGGAGGGCAACCAGCCCATACGCTCGGCGCGGCTGTTGTAATCGATAATGGAAGCCTGCCACTTGCTCTTGTCGGCCAACGGCGAAACCACTTCGTCCATCTCCAACTTCTCGTAGCGCCACTGGCTGGCGTGGTTGTAGAAGAAGGAGGTGCCGTTCATATGGCGCGGCGGACGCTGCCAGTCGAGGCCGAAAGCGAGGGGGGTCCAGCCGGTTTGCGGGCGCAGCTTTTCCTGCCCCACATAGTGGGCCCAGCCACCGCCACTCTGACCGATACAACCGCACATCATCAACATATTGATGAGGCCACGGTAGTTCATATCCATATGGTACCAGTGGTTGAGGGCAGCCCCCACAATCACCATGGAGCGTCCACGGGTCTTGTCAGCGGTATTGGCGAACTCGCGCGCTACCTGGATAACGTTCTCACGGTGACAGCCAGTGATCTTCTCCTGCCAGGCGGGTGTGTAGGGCTTGTCTTCGTCGTAACTGTGGGCACAGTTGGGATCGTCGAGGCCGTGTTCAACGCCGTAGTTGGCCAGGGTCAGGTCGTAGACGCTGGCAACCTTGAGCACCTCGCCGTCTTTGTTCTGCACAAACTTCACCGGCACCTTGTAGTCGATCACATCGCTGTGGTCGGTGTGCTGGAAGTAGTCGTGTTCGTGAGTCTGGCCACCAAAGTATGGGAAGGCCACCTGGGCAATTTCATCAGCGCAGTCTTTCAGGCTGAGCTTCAGCTCCACTTCTTCGCCACTGAGGCCATCGCGCTGCTCAATATTCCATTTTCCCTGCTCGCCCCATCGATAGCCCACTGAGCCCTGAGGGGAAACCAACTGGCCATCATGGTTGACGGCGATGGTCTTCCACTCCGGGTTGTTGTCCTGGCCGAGGTCATCCGCCAGATCGGAGGCGCGCAGGAAGCGGCCCTGTACCAGCTTGCCGTCGCGCTCTTCCAGGGTCACCAGCATCGGCATATCGGTGGTGGTGCGCACATATTCGGTGAAGTAGGCACTGGGCTTGTCGACGTGGAATTCTTTCAGGATCACGTGGCCGAAGGCCATCGCCAGGGCCGCATCGGTACCCTGGCGAGGTGCCAGCCAGGTGTCGCCAAACTTGGAACACTCTGAGTAGTCGGAAGTGATTACGCAGGTCTTGGCACCCTTGTAACGCACCTCGCTGAGGAAGTGCGCATCCGGGGTACGGGTCTGCGGCACATTGGAGCCCCACACGATCAGGTAATTGGAGTTGTACCAGTCGGCGGACTCGGGCACGTCGGTCTGCTCGCCCCAAATCTGTGGAGAGGCGGGCGGCAGGTCGCAATACCAGTCGTAGAAACTCAGGCAGTTACCGCCGATCAATGACAGATAGCGGGCGCCGGCGGCGTAGGACACCATGGACATGGCGGGAATCGGCGAGAAGCCGGTCACCCGGTCCGGGCCGTAATTCTTGGTGGTGTAGACGTTTGCAGCGGCAATCAGCTCATTGGCTTCATCCCATTTGATCCGTACAAAGCCACCCATTCCCCGGCGTTCTTTATAGGACTTGGCCTTGGCCGGGTCCTCGACAATGCTGGCCCAGGCCTCTACCGGGTCGCTGTATCTCAACTTGGCTTCGCGCCAGAGTTTTACCAGGCGTTTGCGGATCTTCGGGTACTTGAGGCGGTTGGCCGAGTACATATACCAGGAGTAGCTGGCACCACGGGGGCAGCCTCGAGGTTCGTGGTTGGGCAGGTCCGGGCGGGTGCGCGGGTAATCGGTCTGCTGGGTCTCCCAGGTGACCAGGCCGTCTTTAACGTAGATCTTCCAGCTGCAGGAGCCGGTGCAATTCACCCCGTGGGTGGAGCGCACGATCTTGTCGAACTGCCAGCGGCGACGATAACCGTCTTCCCAGCTGCGGTCGTCGTTGGTCTTTTCCCCGTGTCCTCCGGAAAAAGGCTCTTTTTGTTTCTTCAGATATTTCAGTCGGTCCAGGAAATGGCTCATGCGGTACTCCCAGGGCATCGAAATGCGGTTAAAGCATCGGTTTAACGGGAATATAAAAGGGGGGGACGGCAGGATCACCTGACCAAAAAGGGGTAGAAAAGCGACGATCTACCCCCGAATGGGTAGGGAAACAGCGCCAGCGGGCCGTTATGGTGGTGCCCTACCCCAGCAATAACAGGGCTTCTGCGTAAAAAACAGGCGTCAGGTTAAATTATGTGCAAAACTGGCGGTCTTTAGTGGTACTCACAACTTTGTGCGCCAATGGACGGCACAATAGAGATCAGCCATCCACAACCGCCCCAGGGCGAAGTGAATCCGAAATGCTGAACCGAATTCGACAGTCCATCGTCTACCGCATCGGCACCCTGATGCTGCTCACCGTACTGGTAGCACTGAGCTCTATGGTGGCGTCCTATATTATCTCCGATGCCGCCGAAAACGATGCCGCCGCGGTGAACCTGGCCGGCTCACTGCGCGCAATGAGCTACCGACTCGCCGCTACCGCTCCCTCCGGAGACATTGAGGCCACGACCGAACTTGCCGACGAGGTAGCCGCGCGCCTGACGCGGGTACTCAGTATTTCCGACTTCACCGCCAGCGATAACCTGCGCGCGGCGCGCAATTACCGCAAGGTGATCGAAAGCTGGGAGGGTGAGATTCGCCCACTACTGGAGTCCATTGCCGCTGGGCACACCGCCATGAACTCCCTGCAACTAGCCAAGCGGCTGGAGCCCTTTATCGGCGATGTGAATACCCTGGTATTCGATTATCAAACCATCGCCGAGGAAAAAATAAGCCTGCTGCGTTTGGTCCAGGTGGGTTCCCTGTTTGCCATTGTGACCCTGGTTTACCTGTCTCTGTGCATACTGCACCGCTCTGTGGAGCAACCTCTTAAGCAACTCACCAATCGCTCCTTGAGCATCGCCCAGGGGGACTTCAACCAGCACCGCTTGGAGATTAACAGCGAGGATGAGCTGGGGGTACTGGCACGTACCATCAACTATATGAGTGATGAAATCCACGCGACGCACCAGGACCTCGCCCACCGCGTGGAATTGAAAACCTCCCAGCTGCAGAAGAGCCACGAAGCGCTCGACTTTCAATACCGTTTGGCGCGGCGCATTAGCGAAGGGCCACTCACGGGGGCGGAATTGGGCCAGTGGCTGGGGGAATTTGCCAATGTCGCAGACCTGGACAACCTGGACCTGTGCCTGATGACCCCGGAGGGCGAGGCGCCCTATGAGCACCTGGTACAGGGGCTTGGCAATACCCAGTGCACAGGAAGTGAGTGCCATATCTGCGTGAATACCTGCGGCCCCTCCGATGAAGACCAGCAACGCGTGTACCGATTCCCACTGGAAGTGGACAAGCGCAATTATGGTGTACTCACCTGCACCCTGCCCCGAGGTGAGAGCCTTGATGAAGAGCAACAACAGCGCCTGGCCACCTTTGCCGACAGCGTCACCGCTGCCATCGCCATCAATGAACGCGAAGCCCAGGAGCGCCGTGTTGCCCTGTTGGACGAACGCGCGATCATCGCCCGCGAGCTGCACGATTCCCTGGCCCAATCCCTGTCCTACCTGAAAATCCAGGTCACCCGACTCAATCGCGCTAATCGCAGCGAGCAGGTGGATAAGTCCAAGGTAGAGGAAATTATTACAGAACTGAAAGAGGGCCTGGATTCTTCCTACCGCCAGCTCCGCGAACTGCTTACAACCTTCCGCTTACAAATAGGCCCAGGCGGTCTGCGTAGTATCCTGGAGCAATCTATTCTCGCTTACCGCGAACAGCACCCACAGATTAATGTCCTGCTGGATTACCATCTGGACGAAGTGCCGTTAACTCCCCACGAGGAAATTCATCTGCTTCAACTGGTGCGCGAGGCCTCGCAAAATGCCGTGTACCACTCCCAGGGGGATATGGTGCAAATCAGCCTGACCCAGGCCGACAACCACTCCCTCAACGTGCGCATCCGCGACAACGGCATCGGCATCAGTAGCGCGCCGGAAAAACGCAACCACTTCGGTATGTCGATCATGCAGGAGCGCGCCAGTAACTTGAATGGAAAACTGGATATTCGTCGCCGCGATGAAGGGGGCACCGAAGTGCAATTCGACTTTATTCCCCTCTATGCCCGCGAGCGGGAATTGGTTTGGAAGGATGTGGGGTAACAGCACCCAACCTTCATAAAAAGTTATTAGGGGTGAGCAACTAATTGCAGCCCCTATTTTTTAAGCTGGCCAATATCTTTATTAATAATCTTCACAGATCTAACGGCAAACCCAAGCAGCCCCTCATGCCAAATTCCACTCACCCAATTAGCCAGCAGCAAAAATACTGACTCCTAAATTGACCCTCAAGGGGCAATAGCTAGCTCATATGCTACAAGTACATATCGCTGGCCTATCCCGTGATTCACACCAATTCATATTAGTGAATATCAGCCTCCTCGATGGCCCGGCATCCAACCATTCCATCAAGCAATGACTATATCGATTTAATAGAGAGGAGAGGTTTATGAAACTGAGTTCATTGCCCAGAGCCACTTTCTTAATGTTGGCAGTATTTCTGCTGGCCTATTCCGCATTCACGGTTTCCGATAGCCACAATAAAAAAGAAAAAGATCCCTCAGGTGCCAAACATGGGGCTGGTGGTGAGAAAGCCTGGTCCAAGGCAGGAAATGACAAGATGTTTACCATTTTTAAATCTGATTTAACCACCGCCAATGAAAATATGCTCGGTAAAAAAGTCAATCCACAAACTCCCAAAGATGCAGGTGGCTTCTTTATTGGCGCTTACAACAACAAGACACATATGCTGAATTTTATGGTTGGCTATAGCGATCTATCAAAGGGCGGTGTGGCAATGTCACATTTCCATATGCAATGTACTGGACAAGGCCAAGAGCCCCCTATTTGCAAACCAGGTAAGCCCAGTGGCCCCATTATCCAAACCATCTGTGGAATGCCCACTCACCCCGGTATGGTCCCCGACTGGCCCGAGACTAAAACTGACAAGGATAAACACGGCTTGGCAAAAAAATGCGCTGAAGGCACCAGTGGATATATTATGGGAAAATGGATGGTGGAAGAGCCCTATCGCAAGGGGCTAATGGATGGAAAGGTCTTTGTTAACCTACATACTCAGCTGGACCCAAAAGGTGAGGTATCCGGCCTTTTAAAAATGGAACAGTAAACTCCCTTTCCTTGTAAATTCACTGATGAGATAAGACAGCGCTGGGCTCCGCTACCTAAATAGCAGAGCCCAGCACTTTCAAACTCGATTTACGAATTGCCAACTCAAAAGAATCAGAATTTGGCTGTAAGCATCAACCAAAATTTATCAGTATCTGCACTGTAATCTTCTGCATCGTAAGTAGCATATTTCACTAATGCGGAGAAATATTCATTAAATTCATGGCCGTAACTGATATTCCACTCACTGCCGTAATCCGCTGAACCTTCATTGGCTTCAAAACTGTGATAAGTAATACCCAAGTCACCACCGGCAAGCGCCAGGCTGGCACCGAGATATAAATCCTCAACACCATCTGCAGGAGTTTCTATAAACTTATCAGTGTATCCCTGGAACTTGTGAAGTGTTGCCAGTGGGGTACTAAAACCAACACCATCGTCTGAACCCAACACCTCATAGCCCAGTTTGCCTTTCACTGGCCCCAATGGAGCGGCAATTTCCGCAAGGTAATAATCCGCGGAAAAATCACTGAGATTACTGCCAATATCCTCCTGGCGGGCATAACTCAGCTGGGTTTCAAACAGGCCAAAATCGCCTCGATAACCGGCACCAAAAGTACGCGCTGAAAAGTTCACAGCGTTATCCAGGTCCAGGTTGTAGAAGAAGGCGGTCAACTTATGCTCTTCTACCAGCGGATAGCTGGCATGAAACAGTTGAATATCTCCGTCCAGGTCCGAGCGAGCACTATCTTCACCATAAATGCGGTTTACGTTGTAGATATAGCTGTAATCCAGCTGCAACTCCCCTTCTCCGCCAAACTGATAACGCAAGCCATCGTACGTTTGTTCATTCTGGCGCCAACCCACGCCACCGACAAAGCGCTGGCCATCCAGGTTAATCCGCTGTCGACCGGCGATTACTTTGGAGTTAAATCCGTTGTACTTTAAATAGGCTTGATTTACCTCAGTGCCCTGGGGATCAACAACTACGGGATGCTCAGTATTGCCATTTACCGTGGAGTTGTAATTGTCGTTACCGATTTCACTGATGTTATCCACCTCAAAGAATGCATCAAAACCACGGTAGCTGCCACTGGTCCAGTTCAACCGGGTTCTCAAGGTTGAGGCGACGGCTACATCATCAATATTGTCCTGATCAACATGCTCTACCCGGTAGCGAAGATTCACTCCCACCTCTCCTGAATTGAGAGCGTCAGTTAATGTTGCGCTTTCATTCTCTGCTGCGATTGCCTGATAACTGGAAACTCCAAGGATGATGGCCGCGATTACGGTGGACAATTTCTGTTGTTTCATTCGCCGTTCCTTTGCAAAAATATTTTGGGTGGAAGGCAACTGCACAAATATGACCGAAACCATTCCCGATCACAGCAGTTATCCCAGTGCGAATGCATTATGCAGGCGGAGTACCTAGCGATTTATTGATATACATCAGATTGTTGCCTCACTTTTGGAAAGATTACCAATCTAAGTCTTTAAACTTTTTGAATGAAAATTTCTTTTGGGAAATAACATTGATTAAGCAAAGTTAAAAAAATAAAAGGTGGCGGCTATTAACAAAAACCATAAATATTTTCATATTTACAAACAAAATTAATGGGGATACAAGCTTGTGAAAGTAGCGCCAGCTGCTAAAAGTTATATTCAAATTTGCTCCAGCAATGTTAACCAAAAGGGAAGACAATCATGCCTGACTACACCACCTCTTTCTTAAGCCCTGTCACCCAGGAAGAAGCTTACCGGGCAGTTGCTGAAAAGATGTCCCAGTGGTGGACTCCAACCAGCGGCCCTTTCCTGGCGGTGGGTGATACCGCCAAAACCGGGTTTGGCGGCCAGTCTTACTGGGTATTCCGCGCCAAAGCCCTGGTACCGCAGAAACTGATCGAACTTGAGTGTATCGAGTCTTTTATGGTTTCTGAGCAGGTCGATGACCCCAAAGAGTGGGAGGGCAGTACTCTCCGATTTGAATTTGCCAGTGAACCCGGTGGAACCCGCCTTACTTTCACCCATATTGGCCTGTCTCCAGAGATGAAGTGCTGGGACATGTGTAAAAGCGGCTGGGACTACTACCTGCCCGGAAGTCTACAGGAATATCTCAAGGGTGGGACCGGCAACCCGAATAGTTACTAGCGACTTGGCAGACCCCGCAAAAGCGGGGAATACAGCGAAGCGGTATGCGGAAGATTGGGGGATGCCGGTTTAGCCCCACAGGTGCGGGGAACACTCTAAATATAACTTACTGTTTTTAAAGAGCTTTTGGGGAGAGATAAATTCTACCAAACTCCTGATGGCATTTTACGCCACCTCGCCCGTGCTTACAGGGTACAAAATTGAAGCGTCCGGTGTCTCTGGATGAGGAGCTACTATGTACCAATGTACCTACCATTTGCACGCCTCTCCTCCTAGAATTTATCTGGATTGTGAGCCGTTCTGAAAGCCAGATGCATCGTAGAATTACTCAGCGGCTTTCTAGGCATATTAAAAAATAGGACCAAATCACAATGAGAGAATTAACACAGTGAGATTACAAGGTATGGCAACCTTTGCTATTACATGTAAGCTGTCATGCAAAAATGGCAAATTTAAATTGTGAAACCTGATTCTTGGTTTAGAAATTCCACAAAATAAATTAATGAGTAAAGTGAAGTGACAAGGATTACTAGAAGCGGGCGATTTATTGGTGCTCTCTGTGGTTAAAATGGTATTTGCCTGGGCGATTATGCTCTAAGTTTTATAGCTATTGTAGCGATGGCAAACAGGTTATTAAATTGAACGGCAACCCCTTCCACTGAGTCGAGGGTTGCCGCAACCAGGCAATGTCGAGCCTTAAATTACAAGTCTTCCAAGGTGTCCGACAGCACCTCCAATTCTATATCTACGCCATCCACGTCCCCATGAGAAGATCCGCTAATCACCGGATACCAACCACCGTCGCTTTCCAAACGTTGGCACAGCTCGTTAACTTCGCAGATAACACCATCATTATCCATATCTGTACCAGCCATCACTCCATAACCGGACTCTGAGGTTGCATCCAGTGACGGCGATGTATAGTAGTAGACACCCTTCTCCTCGTCGAAAGTTGCCGTTGCTTGGCCAGCAGTTCCACCAGTCTCAATATCTGTAAACTCCACATAAACAGCACCAGCATAATTATCGGAATCTACATCTTCGGTGATAACCTGCACCGATATCCACAAGTCAAAGCGGGTATCTGTAGATGCGGTAAAGCTCAGGATACCTGTGTAACGACCTGCCTCCAGACTATCTGCGTCCACAACAACACTATAACTGCCGAGCCCGGTTGACTCGTCATCCAGGTAGGTAGCAGTTAACCAGGAATCCGATGAGCTGATTTCAGCTACAGAAACATCAGTCGTATTGGCGAGCAACTCTACCTCCAATTCCGTCTGGGTCCACAACTCACGTTGGTGACCATCCTTAACATAGAGCCGGCCAGCCTGAGTCGTGCCAGCTGCCTGGGCCCTTGCCGAGGCGACGGCAAGCTCTGCATCAATTTCGCCATAACCGTAAAGGGAGTCCGGTGTTTCGCCGTAAGAAACCTTAAAGTCTGTGACTAACTCATCAAAGTTGTCAGGAGTCATGGACTCCCACTCTTCTTTCATCAGTGCAATAACGCCGGCCACATGGGGTGCGGCCATAGAGGTACCTTGCATCCACTCGTAGGTGAATTCAATTTCACCATCGTCAGTTTCTTGCCCGACAGTGCTAAGCACACCTCCATCAACAACATACTCCCCTGTTTCTCCTCCAGGTGCAGTCAAGTCAACAACGGAGCCGTAATTGGTATACCAAGCAGCTCCACCTCCCTCGCGGGTGGCGGCCACTGTTACAACTCCATCGAGGCCAGCTGGCGAATAATCGCTGGCATCCTCTTCTGAGTTACCGGCAGCTGCAACTATTATGACACCCGCCTCACGAGCCGCGCTTATGGCGTCCTGTTGAGTCTGGGAATAACCCGATCCACCAAGACTCATATTGATTACATCTGCCCTGCGGTCAGGGACTGTGCCAGAGTCATTATCAAGGCCTGCCGCGAAGTACACTCCTTGCGCGATGTCATAATCAGTCCCGCCTCCAAAGCCAAGCACCCGCACAGGCATAATCTTGGCATCATAGGCTACTCCGGCAATACCGACACCGTTATTAGTCGCTGCTGCGATGGTGCCCGCTACATGGGTTCCGTGCCAGGAGTCAGAAGTAGTGAGCGGATCGTCACCCGGGTCTTCCGGGTCGGGATCAATACCATCCCCATCCACCGCCATTAGTCTGTCACTGACCATGTCGTAACCAGATACCAGCTGGCCCTCCAAATCAGGATGCCCCGATAAAATGCCTGTATCCAATACCGCGACTATAACCCCTGCCCCTGTAGACGTTGTCCATGCGTCCTGCACAGCAATTTGTGAGTAGTGCCACATACTCGGGTAAAAGGGATCATTCACCGACTGGCTATGTCGAATACGGTTTAACTCCACATACTCAAACTGACCACTTGCATGAAGACGTTTAAGCGTATCAATGGTCTCCAGCTTACGCTGTACTTCAGTGGGAATTGTTATGCCAACACGAGTTAAATTTTCGACTGTTCCAGTTGACTTATCCAAACCAAATCCGGTCGCAGCCTGGTTTGCATCCAATAACATGGGCCGATCAGCGCCTGAATCTCCCCTGATCGCACCAGCCGAAGTCAGCGTTTTGATACCAGCAGCTTTAACATCGGACTTAAGGCGGCCTACAAGTTGACCTGCAACAAACTTATCACTAGCCCGGATTCCCTTGCTTGCGCTGGTTGCCGATGAGGCTGAATTCAACCTCATTCGATAAGTTGAGGTGCCCCCAAAAGCATAAGCGAGCACGTAGTAAGTCCCATCTTCAGGTACCGTTACAGACTCTTCATCGCTATAACCCGTGGAACTATCAACAAAGTCTCCAGATTCATCGACGAGATAAAGGTCAATATCTGCAAGGTCATCACTCCCTTCCTCCATATTGAGGGATATTTCCTGACCCTCCTCCAAGCTAGCGATGTAAAAATCGTATTGATCTTCCGAAGAGCTCCCATCCAAGTAGGTTAGGAAACCGGTTACCTCACTAACACTTGAAATTTCCTGCGCTTCTTTCATAGAACCATTAGATACATACTCAGTGTTTGGGTCACTGGTATCGCTGTCGACAAATACACCCTGTAAAATCGACACCTGGCCCGAAACATGAAAGTCACCGCTGCTGACGGATAGAGTAGTGGACTGGTCATCGGTGAGACCCGTTTGGTCGTCCACTACAAGGCGAACTTCATATTGACCATTTTCCTGATATTCATGCTCAGGTTGCACACCTTCGCCTGTGGTGCCATCACCAAAGTCCCACGTGTACAGTAATTCAGTACTTTCTGCATCGGTACTTTCTGATGCATCAAATACAATCAACCGGGATTTCGAATCTGGCTGGCTGTACGAAAAGTTTGCTACTGGTGCCTGATTCTCCTCTGATGAAGATGACCCTCCGTCACCTCCACTTCCACCGCCACCACATGCCGTTGTTATCAGAGTTAGCAGAGGAACTGCTACCTTTAGGAATTTAGCACTCATTCCTATACATTCCCTTTTTAAGTGTGTAATAAAGTTCATCAAGAAACTGAAAAACTGTCGCAGAAGGAGAAATCAAAATAAGGACATTCGCAGGCCTGGAATATAAATACCAAGTTTGTACCAAGACATCATTGCCTCTTTGCAGAAATCTCCTTTAGGACGGAATAATCAAAAAGATTTTATGATAAAGCTATAATAACCTAAATATTTTCTTAACCGAAAAGTTAATTTTTTGCCCTTGAATTCTTTAATGACACACAACCAAAACTTACCCACCATTGTCACCAAATTCTAGAAGTTGTATTTCCATACCAGTAATATTCCGCACTGAACAATCCGCTCAGCATTCAGACCCTGCTCACTCATTAATTCAAAAGCTTCAATCACCCTTTCAAAGTGCAAGCTAAACGACAATAAATTACCTGGCCCCTGGAAACGCACCTTTCCTGGAGCAAAAGTAATCTCTGCTGCATCCAGTGGTTCGCCGCCGACCTCGGCATGGCTAATCACTTTGACTGCGCGTAAACAGGACGGGCTTTTTACGGCCCCACGCAAATATTGTTAATTCGAACCAGCTTTTTCAAGCAGACGGACAAGGTGAGGGAAGTCCGTAAAATCTCTCCGCCGCCCGCCCACTGGGCGCCGTCTATCTCAATCACTGTCTAATTCCTTAAAGCTCAAATCTTTTATTTATGCAGTGGGACGTAACTTCACCAACTCATTCATCACCCCATCAAGGCCGCCATATACGGAAATTTTATCGATGCGGGTACTGACCCGCTCCAGAGCTTCCAGTTCTTTCAAGCGCAACAGTACCGGGTTGTTATCCATCAGCTTGGCGGTATTGTGAAGCGATCTCATTGCCTGGGTTTCTTCCCGGCGCTTAATTAGGTTTGCCTCAGATTCCTTCTGCGCTTCTACAACCTGATTGAGGATCATCTTCATATCGCCGGGCAAAATAATATCCTTGACCCCGACACTGGTAAGCTCGATACCATATTTGGCCAGCTTGTCACGGATGTCGGTCGCAATCACAATATTCAGCCTGTCCTTGTCGGCCAGAAGGCTATCCAGAGTTTGGGTACCCACGGCCTCGCGCAAGTGCAGCTGCAATTCGCGATAAATAAAACCTGTACTATCGCTGAGCTTTAGCGCTACTTTTTTTGCATCGGTAATTTTGTAAACACCGGTCAAGTTGATACGCAGGCTGACCCGATCCTTGGTCAGAATTTCCTGGCCGCTGACTTCGATGGTTTTCAACCGCAAGTCCAGTACCTTGACCTCGATAGAGCGGTTGTATTTCCAGTAGCCATAACAGCCAGGCTGTAGCACCTTTTCCAACTTACCATTGACCATTAACAGGCCCACGTGCTCATCGGGAATCTCGTTGTAGCTTACCGCCTGAAGGGCAGTGCGCATTTGTCCAGCACGTACACCTCGCCCCAATAGACCCAGGACTTTTTTATCGATGGCGTATTCCTCAGAGATATCCACGATTTCCACCCGCACGGATTCACCGCCCTTCCACACAGCGCGGAAAGTACCCGGTGGTAAAATATCGACCAAGTGATTATCCCGGTAAAATAATCCCACTTGATGGTCTGACAATTCATAGGATTGCAGGTATTCACCAAGGATCTCACCATAGGTGTTTAACAAAAATTTGGCTTTGATTTCATCGAATACCACATCGGTAATATCATAAGTTTCTGCCCGTACATCACCGGACAATAGGGATATACGATGGCTGCCAGGTGGCAGCACCCCTTCAAAACGGTTGCGGCGAAATAGCAACACTCGCTCGCTATCCGCAACATCCACGTTCTTCCATATTTTGAACAGAGATATCATGGTTCTTATCATTTATTCCATTTCCATACTGCGCTACCCCAATGGGCCGCAAGGGTGGGGCCCGTCCAGCGACAGGTGGTAAACCGTTTGTGCCGAGCGGGGCCCAGCGGCAGAGGAATTACGATTTTCCCCACATGGCTCCCCCTGAGCCTGCAGCCAAAATCCTTGGCCAGGAGACACAACCGTAAATCTTGCCGCTGGATCGCACAGGGCAGACCCACAATTAACGACACAGTTGCCAGAGTGCCTCCGCAGTAAATCGCTAAATCCTATTTACCGTATCGAGAGGCTATCGGACCCCAGGTAGATTTTTAATGGGGAGTCGAACCCCAGGCTCTCGCCTCTTTCCAGGCCGTTTGGATAACGATAGGACTTTGGCAGGAATCGAACCTGCTACAAATCGATAAGTTATCGACTGCTCTACCAAATGAGCTACAAAGTAGTCGTTTGAACTTCTATCCCGTGGGTACACCTGCCGCCATAGGCGGTGGTGCCGGGCCGGGATTCAGAACCGGCTCCGCTGACGGGCTAAAGGCCTCAAACTCGGTTGCGGCAACCCGGCAAATTCGCCCGGCAACCTGCATGCTTTGGCAATTGCTTTAGTTCGGCCGATCCCTGGCCTAAAACGCGTCAGCCTTTGACGCAAACCACTTGCTTGAGGGTGTAGACGATTTCCACCAGGTCTTTCTGTGCTGCCATAACCTTCTCGATAGGTTTGTAGGCCGATGGGGTTTCATCGATCACACCCTCGTCTTTTCGGCATTCCACATCGGCGGTGGCCGCGCGATGCTCTTCCAGGGAGACCAGCTTTTTGGCCTTGGTACGGGACATCACTCGTCCGGCCCCATGGCTACAGCTACAGAAGCTTTCTTCGTTACCCAGCCCCCGCACAATAAATGACTTGGCCCCCATACTACCGGGAATAATACCCATTTCGCCGGCACGCGCTCTTACAGCGCCTTTCCGGGTCACCAGCACATCTTTGCCGTAATGATGCTCGCGGGAAACGTAATTGTGGTGACAATTCACCGCTTCCATCCGTGCCTCAAAATCCATCCCCAGGGCCTGCTTCACCGCGCCGATAGTTCGCACCATCATTACTTCGCGATTGATACGGGCAAACTCCTGCGCCCACTCCACCGCCTGCACATAGTCATCAAAGTGCTCTGTACCTTCCGGGAAATAAGCCAGGTCACTGTCCGGCAAGTGGATATGCCAGCGCTCCATATCCCGCTTGGCTTTCTCAATAAAGTAAGTGCCTATTCGATTTCCCACTCCCCGGGAGCCACTATGCAGCATCAACCACACGCTACCCTGTTCATCCAGGCACATCTCGATAAAGTGATTGCCTGTGCCAAGCGTTCCCAGGTGATTGATATTATTAGTATTTTTTAATACCGGGTGCCTCTCTTTGAGCAGCTCAAACTGGGCGGCCAGAGGCACCCAACCGGCAAGTGCATCGTCCGGTGGATTCTCCCAGGCCCCCTTATCCCGACCTCTCCCCCGGTGTCGGCCAGTACGTCCGTGGGGCACTGCGCGCTCGATGGCGCTGCGCACTCCAGCCAGGTTGTCCGGCAGTTGCGCCGCCGTCAGGCTGGTGCGAACCGCCATCATGCCGCAGCCAATATCCACCCCTACGGCAGCGGGAATTACTGCCCCCAGAGTTGGGACCACGCTGCCAATGGTGGCGCCTTTGCCCAGATGTACATCAGGCATCGCCGCGACCCATTTATGGACGAATGGCATCTGCGAGATATTTTTGAGCTGCGCTTTGGCTTCATCTTCAAAAGGCACACCCAGGGTCCAGGACTTAATCGGTACCCCACCTGCCTGCATTACTTCATATGGCATTGGTTTCATCTTCCACTCCTTTTGAAACCGCGCTTGGTATTCATGTGTTTCATTTATTTATTGATATAGCGAATTGGGTGCCAACTTTTGCAGACAGCTGAAAAATACTTATAACTTATTGTTTTTTAACGATTTATTTTCTATCTCAGGGTTTTTTAGTAGATTTCTTGAGACAAGGGATTGATAAATATCTATCTTTTTTGATAGTTAAATCATATTTTAGATAGCATGAAGACAATCGCTATCAGTATTCTTGGTACCAGCAAGGACCGGCGCGGCAAAGGCGACAAGCGCTGGGATAAGTGGCGCCCAAACATTTCCATGTGCCAGCACGATGATCTATTGATCGATCGGCTGGAGCTCCTCTTCGACAACCACTCAAAAAACCTGGCCGACCAGGTCACAGAAGATATTGCGCGGGTCTCTCCAGAGACCGAAGTGGTCCACCACCGGGTGAACTTCAATGACCCTTGGGATTTCGAGAGCGTGTATAGCAATCTGCTGGATTTCGCCCGCGCCTATAGCTTCAAGCCGGATGACGAGCAGTACCTGGTGCATATCACCACCGGTACTCATGTAGCTCAGATCTGCTTGTACCTGTTAACAGAGGCGGGGTATTTCCCCGGGCGTCTGCTGCAAACTTCCCCGGCGCGAAAGAACAGTAGCTTGCCGGGCGAATACCAAATCATCGATTTGGACCTGTCCAAATACGACCAGATTGCCTCGCGCTTCCAGAGGGAACACCAGGAGGGCACCACCTATCTGAAGGGGGGAATCGAGACCAACAATCTCGCTTTTAACCAGATGATCGAGCAGCTGGAGCAGGTATCGATTCGCTCCGACGCCCCCATACTAATTACCGGTCCCACAGGGGCAGGTAAATCCCAGCTGGCCCAGCGTGTCTTTGAACTACGCAAGCAGCGGGGCAAGCTGGAGGGCGGACTGGTAGCCGTTAACTGCGCCACCCTGCGCGGCGAGAATGCCATGTCCGCCCTGTTCGGCCACCGTAAAGGCGCCTATACCGGTGCCACCACCCACCGGCCAGGCTTGCTAATGGAAGCGGATAAAGGCCTGCTGTTTCTCGATGAAATCGGTGAGTTGGGCTTGGATGAACAAGCCATGCTATTGCGCGCGATTGAGCACAAACGCTTTATGCCATTCGGCTCAGATAAGGAAATTAGCAGTCACTTCCAATTGATTGCCGGTACCAACCGGGATCTGGTGCAGCTCTGCCAAGAAGGTAAATTTCGCGCGGACCTGCTCGCCCGTATCGATCTGTGGACCTACCGACTGCCCTCTCTACGAGAGCGTATTGAAGACCTGGAACCCAATATAGATTTTGAGCTGGAGGCTTTCTCCAGGAAATCCGGGCATCTTGTCAGCTTTAATAGAGCAGCACGGGAAAAGTACCTGAGTTTTGGGCGCTCCCGCGAGGCCAGCTGGTCTGCGAACTTTCGCGACCTTAACGCCAGTATCCTGCGTATGGGTACCCTCGCCGACGGTGGGCGTATCACGACTCAGGTAGTGGAAGAGGAAATCCATAGGTTGCGAATTAAATGGCAAAACCCACTAACAGATTCACCGCTACCTCTTGCCCGTATTGAAGCATTATTGGGCCGCGACCACTTCGAACAGATGGATTACTACGAGCAAATCAAACTTGCTGGGCTAATTCAGGTTTGTGAAGAATCCAACTCGATGGCAGAGGCCGGACGCAAATTATTTCAAGTGAGCCGCACCTCAAAAAAATCCAACAACGACTCACACCGGGTACGCCAACTTTTAGATAAATACGGTCTTAAATTCGACCAGCTGAATAAAACATAGAGGCCACTTGGCATCATTTTTTGTTAGTCTGATTCCAAAAGCCGGACGCTGGATCATGGAATGAGATACACCTATTTAACGCCGTTTATGTTCTTACTCAGCGCCTGTGAACCAAGCCAGTTCGCAGGTGGTACCGCCTTGCCAGATGGCTCTGTTTACAAAGGCGAGATGCTTAACGGCCTGTTTCATGGGCCGGGTCAGCTCGAATGGCCCAATGGCAGCCATTATCGTGGCGACTTTCGAGAGGGTCGCATGACAGGTGAAGGTGAGTTAACTGGAAGTGATGGCTGTAGCTACGAAGGCGAGTTCCTCAACGGAGAGCTCCATGGCAAAGGCCGCTATAGCTGCGATGAAGCTGAGTGGGCGGGGGAATTCCTTGAGGGAGAGTTACAAAACGGTACCCTTAATTGGAATGATGGCGAAACTTACAGCGGCGAGTTTTTGAACTATAGCTTCCACGGCGAAGGCAAGCTCACAAAAGAAGATGGAAGCCTTTACCAAGGCACCTTTGAATACGGCACCTTAATACAGGGCAGCTATTCGGATAGTGAAGGCTATCGTTATACCGGCAGCTTCGAATACGGCTCCTACTCCGGCGAAGGTGAACTCACCCAGCCCGACGGCACGGTATTCCGTGCCACTTTTCGCTATGGAGAAGCAGAAGGCGAAGGTGTACGAATAAGTACGGATGCTGAAGGAAATACTACTGAGGAGTCTGGCTATTTCTCCGGAGGCATCTATTACCCCAGCGAAGACGCCTGGCGCGCACAGGCGAATATTCCTGGCGCCCAAGCAGAAGCCCGTCTCTATAGCGAGAGTGAGCGCTTACGAAATGCCATAGCCAGCCTCCCCTCGCAGAGGCCTGGCGTACGCGATATTTACACCCTGTTAGTAGGTGGTGATGGCACCTCACCAGTATTCGCCAGGGAGCTGGACTGGGTAGCGGAGCGCCTTGATGAAGCCTTCAGCATCGACCAACGTATGCTGCGCCTCAGTAACGGCGGCGGATACGGTTTCCCCCTGGCTACCCGCACCAGTATCCAGGAAAGCCTCAATGCTATTGATCAGTTAATGGCCCCCAAAGAAGATTTACTTCTGATACACCTGGTCAGCCATGGTGCTCGCAATGGAGATTTCAAAATTGCGGAGGGGGAAATTCCCCTAAACGATTTCTCACTGAAAGATGGGCGGCAATGGCTGGAAAATATTAACGCACAGTACCAATGGGTTATTGTTTCAGCCTGTTTTTCCGGTCAATGGATAGAAACCCTGAACAGCCCCAATAGGGTCATATTTACTTCAGCCGCTGCTGATCGCAGCTCCTTTGGGTGTAGCGATGATTCGGAACGCACCTGGTTTAGCTCAGCACTTTACGGTGAAGCCCTCAATCAGGGAGTCTACAACCCTGAGGCTTGGTTTGAAGCCGCCAAGTTAAAAGTAACTGAGATGGAGCAGGAACAAGGAATTAAAAAAAGTCGTCACTCCCTGCCCCAATATTCAGTAGGGGAGGATTTCCTGATATGGTGGCAAGAAAGCAATTCAACATATTAAATAAGGAACCCCTGCAAAAACCGGCCAATAAATTGTTGTTGGCATTTAACAAAATTACCACTAATTCCGGGCGAAAGGAGATACCTTCTTGGAGTTCGCTAGCTTCTCTATAGAGTTACTATTTGTTTTATTTTGCGTTGCAATTATTGCAGGTCTGCTTGATACACTGGCAGGCGGTGGTGGTCTGATAACCGTACCAGCCCTTATCCTTAGTGGAGTACCGCCACTAGCTGCTTTGGGCACCAATAAATTGCAAGGTAGTATTGGTACTGCGACAGCTACCTACATGATGTTAAAAAACAAAAAAATAAGTTGGGATAGGATCAAAAAGCTAATGCTATTTGCCTTTATTGGCGCAACCATGGGTACAATAGCAGTGCAATTTATAAATACTGATGTTTTGTCATTTATTATCCCTATCGTTCTTCTATTTATCGCTATTTACTTTATTTTTTCTCCATCACTAACACATAGTAGTGATAAACCCAAGATCTCAAACAAGAAATACCAATATGGAGTAATCCCACTTATTGGCTATTACGATGGTATGTTTGGTCCCGGGACAGGGTCATTTTTTGCTTTATCAGGTGTTGCCTGCCGGGGACAAGACCTACTGACCTCCACTGCCAACGCAAAACCACTCAATTTTTCCACCAACATCGCATCTTTAATTGTATTCTTATTTGCTGGGCAAATTTTATGGGTAGCAGGCATCTTGATGATGGCTGGGCAGGTTATAGGTGCATGGCTGGGATCTCACTTCTTATTTAAAATAAATCCCGGCTACTTGCGAGCACTGGTGGTTCTTATGTGTAGTGGAATGTTAATGAAGTATGCTCACTCTATGGGATGGATAAGCTAATTCCATTTAAAAATGTTACAGTAGCTTGTACATTTCATGAACTGATTCTTATCAGGCAGGCAATTACAATTGTTTACTGAGGTTTTAGAAAAGATTGTCAATGAACTTCTTTTCTAAGCTCCGTCAGTTCCTGCCTGATTTCATCCAGCTGCTTCAATGTCTGCTTCTCATGCTCCTCATTAATCATCGACATATACTGTTCGAATCTAGCTTGCTTAACCAAGTACTCCAACTTCTCAAGCAACTCACGATTGGAAACCCTCCCTTTGAATTTTTTTCCTATAAAATCAATAAGTGATTTGATCCAATCGGGAAGCCTGTAGTAAACAGGCTGAATCACCTTATTTATTGAGTATTTAACACCATTTTTGCGAACATATCGGGATAACTTGGTCGGTAATAATGTATAAAAAATATTAGCTGTCTTCGCCTTTTTACTGCAATTGGAATACCACTCTCTTAGCAGGCTCTGCTCACTTCTTTCAATTTGCAAGTTTGCAGAAACTCTGAAAAAATCTTTTTCGGTATATTTACTTATAAAGTTTGAGTTAACCACCAAATAACTTACTTTTTTATCACCATAGACAGGTCGCAACTTGAGTAAGTAGACCAACCAGCTTCCCAATAGATCGCTCTTGTAACCTGAGAAATTGACGTTATTATTTAGATAATCAAATAAAAAATCATATTGATTCACCAATTTCTGAAAAGTGCTCCCATTATTTATATCATTGGGATTAACCACACTATATGATCCACTTTCAAGAATAATCGATATAGATTTCGCTTTGAGCGTGGATACCCAATGCAAGATATGACTATTTACACAGGAATTCGAAGTGTAGCCAGATATTTTTTTATCATAGGCAAAGTCTCTGCGATAAAACCTCCTGATATTTTTGGAATTGCTCCCTAAAACAATCCTCTTCTTATCATTATAGGTGCCAGATAATTTAGGAAAATCACTATTATGATAAGAAAATACTATTTCGGGATCTTCGCCCTTAATGGCATTGTATAAACTACCAAGTATATTCGGATAAAAACAGTCATTCCCTTCTATAAATACTATATACTCTCCAAACGTATTTTTTATTCCAAATTCAAAAATAAACTGAGTGTCGACCTGAGGGGTATTTGGTATATCAATAAACCTGATTTTTGGTAATATTCTTAAGAAATCAATAACTCGACTCTGACTTTCATGCTTTTCTGACAACATTAAGACAAGAATTTCAACATCTTTGTATTGCTGTCGAACGATGCTTTGCAGGCAATTATTGAGATGGCTGTCATCCACCCTTGAAACAACAACGATTGATATCATACACATACCACCGATGTTCGGTATTCCAATACAGCATTAGCAATATCCGGATCTCTTTCAAAGAGCATCCTGTAGTCCATACAGGTCAATGATAGAAAAGATCTTGAAAAATTGACTTTAAAGTTAGCTCTATATTCTTCAGAGAGGTTTCGACAACACCAGTTAAACAGGCCCAACTTGAATTTTATATATAAGTGATAAAATCTTTCTCTAGCATTTAAATTTTTATTAAAGAAAGCTTCAAGCTCATCAAAAACCTGTAATATAGATGTACGTCTGCCATCTGAAACATTTGATAATCGGCTTTCTGTGGAATAAATATAATGAATACAAAATGGAGATTTAAATAATGCAAGATTTCTGGCGTTTACCAGCAAGTTCCAATGTGCCAGTACATCATTATGAACTGGTGTTGGCGAAAATCTCAGGGATATACTTTTTGCATAACTGGTTTTAATTAACTTATTCCAAGGATATGGGGTTAACAGGAGAATGGCATCAAAATCTAAAGCGGAAAATAGTCCATTACCAAAAGTATTATGAGATCTATAGAAAATTGAATGGTCATCCCCTGCCATCCCGAGATTTATTTTCTCGCCAGGAAATCTACATTGATAGGCCATCAACAAAACGTCACTATCGATTTTCGTAGCGATAGCGACGGCTCTATCCAGCGTACCAGGAATAATTACATCATCTGCATCAAAGAATAAAATAAGAGGTTCTGCTATCTGATCAAGAGCACGATTTCTACAGATACCTGCTCCCCTGTCACAATCATTTAAAAAAAGCTGGTGTGGGGTATTACTACTCTTTAGGAAATCAGTTGCTGAGGCAACTGTGCCATCGGAGGAATTGTCATCGGATAGATAAATTTTCACACTAACTCTATTATCTCTGATAATAGAACTTAATGTATTAACGATCTTCTCTTGCTCATTAAATGTTGGTATCACCACCCCAACTTGACAGTCAGGCATATAGGCTCTCTATATAGATAACGCTTTTACTTACAACCCTTAATTAAAACCATATAAAATATTTAATAGATTGTTTTATACACGCCATCTATGCAAATAAATTTGAATACAATCAATCCGAATAGACATCTAACTACTTAAAGTAGTCAGCGATACACACTTTTTCAACTCCATGAATAGATAATTTGCTACAGGAAGGAAATTATAAGAATATCTAGGTATATCACGAAAGAATTGGGCGACTATCATTTGTCGCCCAACTTAACTTATAGCTAATTTCAGTAGTTCTAATTAAGCACTCACTACATTGCCAAAATAATATCTTCAATCGATTTATCAAATCTTGTTAAATTTTTGCTTTTATCATCTTTATAAATGTCAATATAGGCTTTAAACATTGTAGAAGGGGAGTCCTTTAAAACTGAAATAAGAAACTCTCTGCCTTTAGCCTCCTCAATCGCACTACCGATATAGTAACCTACAAAGTAAAGTGGGCTATCCCATGCTCCAGAAAACCCTAGAGGATAGATTTTATTAAAGTCAATCTCAGGATCATTGCATCCGCGGAACAATATAACTTCAAATAGTGAAAAATTGTCATCTATACGCTGTAAATTCCTATTAAATTTTTTCTGGAACCAGGCAGTATAGTTCTTTCCTTCCACGATATTTAATGGCGAGCCAACAATAGACGCTATACCCTCTAGCCGAGTTTCATTTAAGACTTTTTCACAGATTGAGCCATGTTTTTCTTTTTTTCCATAAAAATTGGATTGAGCAATATGATATAACTCATGAATTGAAAGTGTCAGCAGGCCTTCATAATCTCCATTGAAATACTGCAATGCAATATAGAAATTACCATCTTTCGCCCAGCCATCAGAAGTGCCTCCTACAACGATGAAAATATTGGCATCAAAGGAAATGTCTTTAGGAGAGTAAGCTCCAATTCCCTTACGTATTTCATTTAAATATTGCTGAGGATCTTCTTTAAGAATACTGATAATACTTTCTACTTCAGGCAACTTCTCTTTAAGTTTTTGTAACCTGAAAGGATCATCTAAAAGCGGCTTTCCTTCTACCGCATCTATTAAACTTGATCTAAATAACTTCTCACTGGCTCTGCTATCAAACCTTGAAGTTTGATAGATTGTTGCCTGTATACCCGGCAAATTTACCAACTTTTCCAGTTGCTGGTCAGATACTTTATTCTCAGATAAAATATCAATTAACATCTCAGCGCTTTCAAAATCGATTGTTATATTAATAGATTCTTTTGGCGATGCCAAAGCTACGCAACTTAATAATGATAAAACTAAACAAAGTAACCACTTAAAATTATTCACTCTGGCCCTCAAAGAAATATAGAAAACAAGTCTAATTAATGGGGCTCTAAATAACCCCGTGATATCTCAAGCACTTCATTGCGAGTTGTGCCTAATAACTGCAACTTTTAAGATCCGAGAAGATATCTAAAGTTATGTATAAGCCCCTTAGATACATAAAAATATTGGATTTTTTTCGAGATATCATTAGATCTTGATTATTTATCAGGTCACCACTCGAATAAAGGACAATGATGTTGCATTTTCCGCCAGGCAGGAGGACATCAAGTATAAGTTATTCGAAAAGAAAACATTCTAGATTAGGTAAAATTTAGTCTTAAACAGTGAGTATCTTGTAATAGTACAACCCCACTCACAGCTTATGAACGGGGTCTGAGGCGGGATTAGGCTGACTTTTGCTCTTCAATAAAGTGCTGCATTTGCTCTTCCAGCATTGATAGAGGCAGAGCACCGTTACTTAACAAAGCATCGTGAAACGCTCGCAAATCAAACTTGTCACCAAGTTCTTTTTCCGCCTGGGCACGTAGCTGGCGGATTTTAATTTCACCCATTTTGTAGGACAGTGCCTGGCCCGGCCAGGAAATATAGCGATCGACCTCCGCACGCACATTAGCCGGGGATAGTGACGTATTATTGGAAAGGAAGTTTAATGCTTGCTGCCGCGTCCACCCCTGGGAGTGAATACCGGTATCGATCACCAAACGGGCAGCCCGCCACATTTCATAACTGAGTCGGCCAAAATGTTCATAGGGCGTCGTGTAAAGTCCCATTTCTTTGCCCAGTCGCTCGGAATACAAGGCCCAACCCTCTCCATAAGCACTTAAATAGAGGTTACGTCGAAAGTCTGGAACATTCTCCAGTTCTTGTGAGAGAGCGTTCTGTAAGTGATGACCTGGCACAGCCTCATGTAAGGTCAAAGCTGGCAGCTCATACAGTGGGCGCTGGTCCAGCCCGTGGGTGTTCAGCCAGTAGGCTCCGCCACGGGTACCACCTATGGCCGCTGGATTATATGAAGCCGTAGTGTAGTTGGGTGCTATTTCACTGGGAACTGGTACCACACCATAAGGCGTGCGCGGCAGCAGGTTAAAGAACTCCGGCAGTACATAGTCAATGCGCTTGGAGATATAGGCCGTTTCCTTGAGCAATTGTTCTGGTGTTTTGGCATAGAACTGTGGGTCTGTGCGCAGGAACTGGGTGAACTCAGTAAAGCTCCCTTTAAAGCCGGACTCCTTAATCAGCGCTTTCATCTCTGCGCGAATTCTCTTCACTTCAGCAAGACCTGTGCGATGAATCTCTGAAGGGTCCAGATCCAAGGTGACGAAGTAACGTATATTGTGCCGATAGTAGTCGCTACCACCGGGCATCTGCTCAGCACCCAACGTCTTACTGGCAGCCTTGAGGTAGTCGCCCTCAAGGAAATTCGCTACCCGTTCAAATGCGGGAATAGCTACTTGCTTAATCACCGCTAAGCCCTGCTCACGCAGGCGCTTCTGATCATCTGGCGCGATGGTTTGCGGCATCTCAGCAAAAGGCTTGTATAAACTGCTCTTACTGGGATCTTTATATACCTGGGCTCGAACGGTTGGCGCTATGCCTTGAACAACGATTTTTGGCAAGACAAAACCTGTACGGATACCCTCACGCATATTCGCGATATTTTCATCGAAATAGCGACCAAACTGACCAATGCGAGCGATATAGTCTTCATAATCGGCCGTATCCCTCATCGCCAACCCATGATTTGCTTCTAGCGCACTGGTGTAAAAACTCGAGAAGGTATTCAGGGGAATTCGATCGAGGAGCAGCTCTTTGGACTCAATCGAACTGGCGAGAACCCAGGAAAGAAGCTCACTATTAACACGATCCGAAGCACTCAACTTACTTTTGTCAATAGCTTTTAGGCGTACGATAAAAGCCTTCTCGGCCTTAATACGACGCTTTCGATCTTCGGCAGTTACTCTTGGCAACTCGCGGTTATAATCGGAAACGCCAACCCTGCCAGCAATAATAGGGTCCTCTCTCAGCGTGTACTGCCAGTGGTCGGCAATAACGTCCTGTAACTCTTTAGTGGCAGTCACAGCCCAAGCCGAAGGTATTAAGAGGCTGGCGGCAATAATCGACCCCGCTAGGGACTTTAGGTAATAGGTAAGTGATCTCTTGGGTTTCACCCTGGGCTCCATAGTGCTGTTGGTATCCAAAAAGAACAACAGAACTTGCTCTATTGGTTACCCTACGAGACTGTAGGGATGGCAAGCTTGTGCCAGCACTATACACGAAGGATGGACGATGGGGGCTCGGCGGGATAAACATACCGCCAAAGGATAGGTGGAGGAATAGAATTCCATCCACCCACCAGTAAGGCAGTTTATTGGCTACTCAGGTTGCATGTGCATAACAGCGCACGTCATAGCTTCCGCTCAGGCCAATGGCATACATAGAGGTATTCCAGAAGGAGTTTACAAACCAGTTGCGGAATGCGTTCTTAGTTGGGAACCAGAACTCTCCAAAATTTGGGTCGAAAAATAGCACGTCCTCTGCAACCCAGGCTGCCATAGCATGGGCACCCACCTTACCCGAAATACCGATTTTCTTGTAAGAACCAGCACTTCTTGTCGGCTCTCTAATAATTTCATCGGCAAGCGCCGCAGAGTTGCGCATGGTAGTTTGCCCTTGATCCAAGCGGGGGCCTGTAACAACGTGAATTTGACGCCGACCATTTGGCCCAGCGATACCTACACCGCCATTATTTTGCAATGGCAGAACATTGTGAGATTGCAACCATGCCTCAGAAACCTGGTCTTGATTGGGTGCATTTCCACCAATCTGATGCAGGGTCATTACATGAAAAAGATGCTGTTCACTCAGTGCACCGTTGGGAAAGAGCCAATTCCAAAGGCTATCATCCTCTGCGTGAAATTTAATCCAGTGCGCGCTAAGAGATTCACAGACGCCACCAGCTGTATCCTGATGTATGGTGATCTGTGCCTTTACCGGATCTAAACACTGACTGAAATTATATTGAAGCGTGCCGCCGTGTTGGGCCACAGATCTCTGAACAGGTCCAACCCGTGTTCCGGTAAGTGCAAGTACTGTTTTATCAAACCAAATCGGCATATCCATTTCTCCTGTATTCAGAAAATAAAAACACTTTTTCAATGATCAGTTAATTAATTCTGAGAAGTGCTTTCCGGTGTATGCGTTAAATTGAAACAGAAAAATTACAAGTCAGATAGGTGTATAAATTTTTATAAAATCGACTCTGGCACTTTTTATCAGCACAATAAATCGCAAGGTTAAATTGGCTCTGGCACGAATTTTAATTTGACTCTGGCACTATTTTTTATCGACAAGGACACCATTCCATGCCACTACAAATTCCTCATGGGTTTAGACTCAACTCCTTGCGCTAGTCAGTTCAGGCTCTATCTTAAAATTGACTCTGGTACTATTTTTTGGATAAAAAAATACTCATTTTGCGAGCTACCTTCTTTACAACCGTTTATTTTTTGTAATAGATGACACCTGGTTCATATGTTTAAATGCAAGCGAACACAGAAACATCTATAATCGCAATTGAAAGTCACACCGTCAGCAATTGGCGATACAGCTGAAAGTGACTATCGGAAAAAAGGCAGCCGGGGGGAAGACCCGGCTGCCGAGCGCCCATGGGGGAAGGGCAGAGAGGGGAAAACTGGTAGTGTGCTGCTACCGCTGGCAACGCCACTGAAAACCTGGCAAAAGTACAGTCAAGAGATACTATCTTGTAGCAATCAACACCGGAGGTTCTGGCCGAGAATTAACTCCCTTACCAAAACATTGGGAGATAAAATACCGCTTTGCCCTTTTACCCGGCGGGAGTATGGACTCTATAAATGTAATTTTTGCCTCAATCGTATGAGAATATTCTATGAAACATAGCCCCAATTAAAATAATAAATACGATAACGTAAATTAAATGTCAATTGGAGCTCAAGCTAAAAATAATTTATCTCTTCAGCATTATGCTCGAGACGAATAAGTGAAGATTTCATAAGCTCCACTCAAGCCTAAAGCGTATGAAGAACTAAACCAGAAACTTTGGGTAAACCAGTTAACAAAATCAGTTTTTGTTGAAAAATAAAACTCACCAAAATTTGGATCAAAGAATGAAATATCTTCCGCTACCCAAGCACTCATTGTGTGCATAAATCCAAAAACAGTACTTTCAATAGATATTTTTTTATAGACTCCGGAGGTTTTCCTACCGCTTCGGGTATCGCTGTGAGGCGCACCCCCATGATCCAAAATAATTTCTCGCGCCAGAGCATTAGCATTACATAGAGCACTCGTACCGGTGGAAATTCGATTTTGGTTATAGCCTCTAATTTGACGTCCACCCCGACCATTTGGAAGCGTATACTGGAATGCACTATATTTAGCCGGCAATATGTTTTGCCCCTGTAACCAAAGTTCAGTTACCGTATCTTGATTTTGATGAGGAGGCGGATTAATTCCTTGACGCTGTAACGCCATTACCTGATTTAAGTTACCTACATTTAAAACGCCATCAGGTTTTAACCAGCTCCATAAATCATTCCCGTCAGCATGATGTTTAATCCAAAATGCTGCTAATGCTTCACAAATACCACCGCAGGTAGCGGCATTGGAAGTAATATGGCTATAAATTGGATCTTCACACTGACTAAAAGGAATATACGCTCCATTATATGTAATTACAGACTGTTGCACCGCTGGAACACGCGTTGCCGTTAGGTTCAAAACAACCTTATCAAGCCACATTGGCATTTTTAAATCCCTCATTTTTATTAGGTAAAAGAGACGCTCATAAAATCCTTTTATTGAGAACCGTGGGAGTTTTTGGAACGCCGTCAAAAATTTGGACCGCATTGAAGCAGATAAATACCCAGAGAAATAGGCAAGAAAAAAAATTATTAAATCGACTCTGGCACTATTTTTGGGCGAGGCATTAGTATTAGATTTGCAGTGAGGAAAAAAGGATGGCTAACCAAGAACATTTGGCTAATGGGAATAGTTTAATAAATTCCCTACATGAAAATCTTATCCTTAGCGTATAACGAGAGGAATTACCATTTGCATTAAGAATATATACAAAACCAGCCAGTTTTTTAATTGTACAAAAAGGCAACCGTTAGCTGGTGTTGTGTCAGATAAAAATAGCCATGGCTCCATTACAGCGGTAAAAATTTATATTTATTTAATATCACTAAAACGGAAAAAAGTTTTCCTGAAATGGACCATTTATGCATCATGCTAAAAAACCAACCAAACCTTTACCATAATAGTTATTATTTGGTTGGTTTTTTAAAACCTGATTAAGCCTGCTCTACAATCTGTTCAATACGGCCAAAAATAGACTGACCTTGATCATCGAGCATTTCGATGGCGATGGTATTTCCAAAGTCCATAAATGGCGTGCTTGCAGAGCCATTCTGAATGGTCTCAATCATGCGAATTTCAGCAATGCAGCTGTAACCAACACCACCCTCTGCAACAGGCTTACCGGGGCCGCCATCCAACTTATTGGACACTGTTCCAGAGCCAATAATGGTGCCTGCACAAAGAGGACGGGTTCTGGCCGCGTGGGCAACCAATTGTCCGAAGTGGAAAGTCATATCCACACCGGCATTGGGCTCGCCAAACTTCTCGCCGTTCAGGTGGGAAAGCAATGGCAGGTGCAGTTTGCCCTCGCGCCAGTTTTCACCCAGCTGCTCGGGAGTGACACACACCGGTGAGAAAGCACTGGAGGGTTTGGACTGGTAGAAACCAAATCCCTTGGCCAGCTCCGCTGGAATCAAACCGCGCAGGGACACATCGTTGACCAGCATCACCAGCTTGATATGAGACAGTGCATCCTCGGCAGATACTCCCATAGGGACATCGTCAGTGATCACGGCAATTTCTGCCTCGAAGTCGATGCCAAAGCCATTGCTTTGCGGCATCTTTACCGGCTCGCGTGGATCCAGGAAGGTATCGGAACCACCTTGATACATGAGCGGATCGCTGTAGAAGCTCTCCGGCACCTCGGCACCGCGGGCTTTGCGCACCAGCTCAACATGATTCACATAAGCACTACCGTCGGCCCAGTGATATGCGCGCGGTAAAGGCGAAGCACACAGAGTTTGGTCAAAGGCTTCCCCTTGAATCTCACCATTTTGCAGGCGCTCGTGTAACTTCTCCAACTCGCCGCTGACTGATGCCCAATTGTCCAACGCACTCTGCATGGTGGGGGCAATATCGCCAGCTGGCACCATACGGGTAAGATCGTCGCTAACAACAACCAATTGGCCATCGCGGCCGGATTTAAGGCTCGCTAACTTCACTGTGCCTCCCCTTCAGTTTTTTCCACAAATTCTTCTTCCCCATGCATCCAGGCGGCGTGCCTTGGGGCTTTTTTAGTACGCGACCACTCTTCCAACATATCCTCAGCAACCCGCTTCAGCTCTTTGTGCATACCAGGCTTGGCGGTATTGGCGGCCAGCTCAATACGATGGCCGTTGGGGTCGAAGAAGTAGATCGACTGGAAGATAGTGTGATTGGTAGGGCCGAGTACGTCGACCCCGGCCGCTTCCAGTCGTGCTTTGGTCTCAAGCATTTCATCCATGGACTCCACTTCGAAAGCGATATGCTGCACCCATTTGGGTGTGTTCTCATCGCGCCCCATCTCCGGGGAGTTGGGGATTTCGAAGAAGGCAAGCACATTCCCCATACCCGCATCCATAAAGACGTGCATGTAAGGGTCCGGCTCACCGGTTGAGGGTACCTCGTTTTCGGCAATGGCCAACTGGAAGTCCATGCCGAGAAGATCGCGGTAGAATTCCACTGTCTCCTTGGCGTCCCTACAGCGATACGCCACGTGGTGAATGCGCTTAATGCCCATTGAAGCCTCCGTTATTATTCCTTTTCTTTAATGACGCCACGCTTGAGCTGGTCGCGCTCAATGGATTCGAACAGGGCCTTAAAGTTACCCTCACCAAACCCTTCATCTTCCTTGCGCTGGATAAACTCAAAGAATACCGGGCCGAGCATATTGGCGGAGAAAATCTGTAGCAGCAGGCGTGGTTGGCCGCCCTCGGTGGTGCCATCCAGCAGGATGCCACGGCTCTGGAATTCTTCAGTAGGTTCACCGTGCCCAGGCAGGCGCTCTTCCAGCATTTCGTAGTAAGTGTCCGGCGGCGGAGTCATAAACTCCATGCCGCGCTCTTTCAGGCGATCCCAACAGGCGATCAAGTCGTCACAGGCAAAAGCGATATGCTGGATACCTTCGCCGTTGTACTTCATCAGGAACTCTTCGATCTGGCCACCGCCACCAGCTGCTTCTTCGTTCAGCGGAATACGGATCTTGCCATCCGGTGCAGTCATCGCCTTGGACAGCAGGCCGGTGTATTCGCCTTTGATATCGAAGTAACGAATCTCGCGGAAATTGAACAGGTCTTCGTAATACTTGGCCCAGTAATCCATACGACCGCGATACACGTTGTGGGTAAGGTGATCCAGAGTGTGGAAACCACAACCTTCGGGGCGGCGCTCTGCGCCCTCTTCCCAGATAAAGTCAATATCGTAGATGGATTCACCGTCTTCGTAGCGGTCGATCATATAAAGGGTCGCGCCGCCAATACCTTTAATTGCCGGCAGGTGCAGCTCCATCGGGCCAGTATTCACATGGACTGGCTGCGCACCTTTACGCAGGGCTTCTTCGTAGGCGAATTTGGAATCTTTTACGCGGAAAGCCAGACCGCAGGCGGAGGGGCCATGTTCCTGAGCGTAGTAGTAGGCGTGACTGTTGGGCTCGTAGTTGGTGATAAAATTGATATCACCCTGGCGCCACAGCTCGACATCTTTGGAGCGGTGACGGGCGATTTTCTCAAAGCCCATGGCGGCAAAAACGGTTTCAAGGATGCCTTTTTCCGGCGCAGTAAATTCTACGAATTCGAATCCGTTCAGTCCCATCGGGTTTTCAAATAAGTCGGCCATGCGGTCCTCCATTTCTTATCATCGCGGTACCTCATAACAGAGCCGCGGATTGTGGATTTAAAGCGCAAACGAAGTTAGTTGCAGATGTAACTAATGTCAAGAAACTCTGAATCAGCTAGTAAATGGGTACTGCAAGAGGTTCTTTAGTCACTACTTGCTAATTTTAATGCTCTGAGGAGTGACCTGCTGACAGAGGGTCTTTGGACAGGACTGGAAGAGCAAATTGTAGAAGGGTGCGTCACAAAGATTGTGTCACACCCCTCACAACCAGCTTTATTTACGGGCGCATTTACCGGTATCGGTATGACACATGTGATCCTTGTGAAATTTACCGGTCATCTGATCGCATTGGGATTTGGTCACATCGCCAGCACAGGCGTTTTCGGCATGCTGGCAGCAACCTGTTTCAGTGGCACCCATCCCTTGACCGCTGTTCATCCCTTCATCTTTCTTGCGCTGTTCGCAGGCAGATAGGGTCAAAACCATCGCCGCGGCCAGTATCCCAACTGATGCTTTGAGTCTCATAAGGCCTCCTAAATAACCGGCTTAGCAGCCGGTGACATGGATATCGCGGAATCTGCCGCGCATTGCTTTGTGCGACCCGCGTAGATTTACCCGACATCTCCACCAGCTGAGGGATATTGCGACTGGGCGCGCCACCCCATTGCCACCCTGCAGATTTACCGGGCCATGCATTGACTGTAGCCTACACTGGCAGCGAAACCATCTGACTGACGGGACATTTGCGTTAATTTGTCCCTGATATCCCATCCACATAACTGAATACCTTTTTGTATTTGCCAGAGCCGGTACAATCGGCCCCCGTTTGTCGGGTAAAGACCCCGGCTGGAATGTATTTATTGAGGAACCCTTATGCTTCTCGCCGCTCTTGCCATCATTGCCGGCTTTATTGTGCTGGTCTGGAGTGCCGACCGCTTTGTGGATGGGGCTGCCGCCACCGCTAAACACTGCGGCATGCCCACACTGTTAATTGGTATGGTGATCGTCGGCTTCGGCACTTCCGCCCCAGAGATGGTGGTATCAGCCATCGCCGCATTGAATGGCAACCCCGGCCTGGCTCTGGGTAATGCCTACGGTTCCAATATCGCTAATACCGGCCTGATTCTGGGCTTCAGTGCGCTGCTGATTCCTCTCTCAGTTCATTCAAAAATCGTACGCAAGGAACTACCGCTGTTGCTGGCGATCACCCTGCTCAGTGGCGCCTTCCTGTGGAATGATCGCTTGGAGCGCTGGGAGGGCATTGTTCTGTTATTCGGTTTCTTCGCCTTGATCGGCTGGAGTATCTTTTCTGCCATGCGCAATAAAGGTGACCAGCTTGAGGGCGAAGTAGAAACTGAGCTGGAAGACAACCCTATGCCACTCGGAACTGCCATATTTTGGTTGGTAGCAGGTCTGGTGCTATTGATTGTCAGCTCCCGAATCCTCGTATGGGGAGCAGTAACCATTGCCGAGTCTTTGGGGGTCAGTGATCTGGTGATAGGCCTGACTATTGTTGCCCTGGGAACCTCACTGCCGGAGCTTGCCGCAACCTTAGTGGCGGCCCGAAAAGGAGAGCACGATATCGCCATCGGCAACGTTGTCGGCTCCAATATGTTTAATCTTCTGGCGGTAGTTGGCATTGCCGGCACCATTGCTCCCATGGCCAACGTACCCCACGAGGTGCTGTCCCGCGACTGGCCGATGGTTCTGGGCCTCACAATTGCCCTGTTTATTTTTGCCTACGGCTTCAAAGGGCAGGGCCGGATCAATCGCTGGGAGGGAGCCGCCCTGTTATTGGCCTACCTCGTATATACCGGCTACCTGGTGGGAACCATTACCAAAGCCGCACTCTGATAATTTTTTTGGGGGGGGGTGCACCACCCCAGACCCACCGTCCGAATTCGCCATAATTCACCTTATCAGCGCCCGGTTCTCTGTCCCTAAACCCGCTAATATTGGCATCACTTTCAGGCAAAAGTGGCAGGGAAGCCAAATGAAAAGAAGCGCCATTATCAAAATCAGCGCATTGCTTACTCTGTTCGGTCTCGGTGCTATTTACCTACTTAATGCCTCCTGGCTGGCACCGCCCCCCCAAGGCCAGCCCATCCTGATTTCTCATCGCGGTGTCTATCAAACTTATAATCGCGATAATTTGGGTCGTGACGACTGCACAGCAGTTCACATATATCCCCCGGAACACCGCTACCTGGAAAATACTATTCCCTCTATGGAGGCCGCCTTTTCCCATGGTGCGGACATTGTCGAAATCGATATTCACCCCACCACTGATGGTGACTTCGCGGTGTTTCACGATTGGACCCTTGACTGTCGCACGAACGGGAAAGGCGTCACCCGGGAACAATCCATAGAGGATTTAAAGAAGCTGGATATTGGTTACGGCTATACCTTTGATGGCGGCAAGACATTTCCCTTTCGTGGCCAAGGAGTGGGCTTACTTCCCACTTTAAAAGAGGTTTCGCTGCACTTTCCCGGTAAGCAGTTTCTGATCAATATTAAGAGTAATAATCCAACAGAAGCAGATCGACTGGATAACTATCTTCGCCAACACCAATTGCCTATTAATTCCCGGCTAATGGTCTACGGTGGCGATCGTCCAATTAAAAGGATACGGCAATTGCGGCCAAGTGCATTGGCCTTCAGCAAGACAAGTGCCAAACAATGTGCTCTGCGATATTTACTGTTCGGTTGGAGCGGTTACTTTCCCGAGGCTTGCCGCAACAGCATTGTTATTGCACCCAATACCTGGCGATGGGCTTTGTGGGGTTGGCCCAATCGTTACTCTGAACGAGTAGCCAAAGCCAATAGCTTAGTGATGGCAGTAGACAATAAAAATGGCAAGCGAGGCTTGCCTGGTATTTACACACCTGAAGAACTCAGTTTTCTACCCAAAGGTTACAGCGGGGCTATTTGGATTGAGAAGATTGAGGTTATTGGCCCATACCTGCAAGGAAAGCAGTAGATAGTGTTAGCGTTTCCGACCTTTCTCCAGCCGTGCCAGATGCGCCTGAAGACGCTCTATCTCATCCAGCAACTCTATTGCCAGTGCAGCGCCGGCAAGATTTACCCCTAAATCTCGCTCCAGGCTATATACTCGACGTACTCTACGTACACAAATACCACTGAAGCGCCATTGCAGTTCCCTGCTGCGCGGCTCGATAACCCCCTCTTCTACCAACGCAATAATCCGCTCCGCCGGCACACCACAGGCCCGACACAACTCACTCAGGGTTAACTCACTCTCTTCATCCAGGAGAACACCGCTAAGCTGTTCAACCTTTTTAGGCATCACAATTATCCTCCCATGGACTGGCGCGGATTGAAGTTGAATGCATCACCAAACTGACGATATGCATCTCGCTCCTTATCGCTAGTCGCCGGCGGTGTTACTGTTTGCATCACTATATACAAATCACCTGGCTGCTTTGCCGGGACACCACGGCCCTTGAGGCGCAGCTTTTTACCATTTGTACTGTTGGCTGGAATTGTCACTTTAAGGGGGCCATCGGGAGTAGGCACCTGAACCTTGGCCCCGAGTGTTATCTCCCAGGGCGCCAAAGGCAGGTCCAGGTAAACGGTTTTACCTTCTGTATGGAAAAGGGGATGGGGATTAAAAGCAATTTCCAGGTAGAGATCACCGGGCTTACCTTCACCAATACCTGGCTCGCCTTGCCCGGCCAAACGGATCTGTTGTCCCTCTGTGATCCCTTTGGGAATTTTAATATTAAGTGTTCGCTCACGTAATTGAGGCCGGCCATCTGCCCCCAACACTGAGTGCTTTAAGGTCACTTGGCGCGTGCCGCCACGATAACTGTCTTCCAAGTCTATGGTGATGCGGGCATAGGTATTTTCCCCTTGAGCACTATAGGAACGGCGTTGTCCGTGCCCATAAGTTTGGCGGAAGCCGCCGCGCCCAAACAGGCTCTCAAAGAAGTCACTAAAAGCCTCCGGATCAGCTTCGGTGTATCCACCACCATGGAACTCAAAGCCCTGATCCCAGTTAGGTGGTGGCCGGAAATCCTGCCCAGACTGAAAGCCACTACCAAGCTGATCGTAAGCAGCTCGTTTCTCCGGGTCTTTTAGAACCTCATAAGCTTCATTAACTTCTTTAAAGTGCTCTTCAGCGCCCTCTTCTTTACTGACATCGGGATGATATTTGCGCGCCAACTTTCGATAGGCACGCTTAACCTGAGCCTGATCTGCACCACGATCCAGGCCGAGTATTTTGTAATAGTCCTTGTATTCCATGGCTTTAATAAAAGCCGATGACGGGGATATTCGCCATATATTTATAGCGATATAGCGGGCAAAAATATTATTTGAAATTCAAGATTTTAACTGAAAAAAATATATTGGCGCCGTTCGAATAAACGGCGCCAATATGAGAGGTTAATAACCTGTCTCATAAGTCATTGAGCCAGTCAGATACTCAATAGATCCATCTGTATAGTGAATATACACTTCAGCCGGATTTGAAGCATAAGCACGCACGGTCACAGAACAAGACAACCCAGAACTGCAACCCTCAATCCAGTTCACATAATCTATAGACTTTGTAATATTTGTTATTTCCCAGTTTCCAGAAGTCGATGATCCAAAACTGAAATCAAAACCACCACAAAAATTTGTCCCATTGCCGAATTCAAATCCCCCAGACTTAACATAAATTGTGCATTCCAAGTCTGCAGAAAAAGCAGGCTGTGTAACTACCGGACCTACTAGCAAAGAAAATATTATTAATAATTTTTTGATGTTCATGTATATCACCTTAAAAATATTATGTATTTATTGGCACTCACAAAACAATCAACAACACCAGAGATGTTAACACCGCCAATAAGTGCTTCCCATAACAAAAAAATGAAAATTAAAAAAACAACATGAACCAACCTTCAATTTCAGGCGATTATTATTTATTAATATCAAACGCTATAAACAGCGCCTAACACTACACAAAAAAGAATAAATAAGTTCAAACAGGAGACATCTGAAACAACCCTAACAACAAGCATTATTAGAATAATATCGATAATAAAAATGAGTATTTGGAGACAGAAAAATAAAGAACTTATCACTTACCTTAAATCTATTGAAACATAATAAGCATATAGGTTCTGCTGTATTTATTACCTAAGGAATCTAATCCCCCCCTGCAAAAACTTGACATCTATTAGTATTTATCTTTCAGCAGAGTAAGGATCTTCTGCATTTAAATACGCCAAAATATCGATCCTTTGCGCTTCTTCATACAGCCATTTTCTTACTTCCTTTACTTTTCCATAAAGCTCATCACCAAATTTACTTCTATACCTTTCAGAGAAAGTTTCATGAGCCTTGCTTTCTCTTATTTTTTTCTGCCATTCATGAGTAACTAAAAAGTTAAGTGAGCCAGCAAGTCCTTCAAGTTTCAGCAGATCCCATTCGCCTTTATCTAACCAAACTCCACCGACAACAGTGCTGTAATCAATACGATGCTCACTACTAGCTATAATTTTTATCTTTTGCATTATGGAGCCAGACACCGGGCACAAGATAGCTCGCTTAGTATCTTCGGCAATCACATCATTAAGATTACTAACATCTTCTGAAAATTTGTATTCAGGATTTTGTATTTTCCAACTTAGGTAATCTTCAATAAGAATCCAGTTACCCTCACAGGAAGAACAAGTATACGCACGAAATAACTCTTCGATAAATCCTGACTTAAGAACGCCATTTTTACAGCTGGTACAGCGCTTCATATATTTCACCTTTAAAACAATTAACCCGGGTCTGCATATTTAGATCCGGGTTAAGGGAATTATTTATTTCTATATAAACAAATAATAAAGTACTTATAAACTCTATTTTACAAAGTTCAAGTTACGTTAATTTTCAATCTCAGTGGTCTTGCACAAATCGCCGACTCCAGCTTCTTTTAACAAAGAATCTACCAATGGAGCCATGGCCCGATGCTTAAGGGCACTACCTACCAGTGCTTCCGGCAAGCTTTGTCCTTTGGTTTCAGTTTCACCATCTAAAATACCGCTGCTTGCCCGACCATCAACACCACTCAAGCCTTCAACAGAAATAATTTTCATTCCCTCAATGCTTTCCATAGGCTTGACGCTCTCACGGATAATATTGGGTAAATTTTCGTGTAGGCTGATCACCTTCTTCAGGGCAATCTGAGCCTCATTCAAGCTGTTGTAGGCTTCATTCATGAGGCGCTGACCTTCAGCATCCACCGCGTATTTCTCACGGTCTGCTTCAACTTTAATACGAATGGCTTCAGCTTCTGCAGAAGCCTGTAGGCGCAGTGCTTCTGCTTTATCCTCTGCAGCAGACTTCTCTGCATCCGCCATTACCTTAATACCGGTGGCCTGACGCTCTGCAACTTTTTGCGCTTCAATAATTTCAATGCGCTTATCACGTTCGGCAACTTCAACATCCTTAGCAGTGCGTACCTGCTCCTCGGCCTTTACCGCTTCTGCCCGAGCCACGTTTGCCTGCTGATCAGCCAGGGATTGCTCTTTGGACTTCTCCGCAACAGCAATGGCACGCTCCTGCTCAGCAATCTCTACAGATTTTTCTTTGGAAATACGCTGCTCATCAAGAATACGCTCACCCTCAATTTCCTGCTCTTTCAGACGGCGCTCTTTTTCAATCTCCAATAATTTAGTTGCCTGCTCTGCGGCAATTTGGGACTGGCTCACTTCACGCTGGGCTTCAATCTCAGCCTTGCGAGCAGCGCGCTCCTGCTCAGCGAGTTCGCGGGCAATATCTGCCTTCTGTGCGGCTTCGCGATTTTCCAGCTCGCGCTGCTGCTCCAGATGTGCATAGCGTTTCTCTTTATCAATCTCTAACTTCTGGCGTTCAGCTTCGAGATTTTTCTTCTCGATCTGTACCATTGTTTCCTGCTCAACATCGTTGACTTCCTTACGACGCGCCTCAATAGAGCGGGTCATACTGGCAAGGCCTTCGGCATCAAACACATTATCCTGATTGAAAAACTCTTTATGAGTTTGATCCAAGCCAGTCAAGGATACAGCCTCAAGTTCTAAACCATTTTTCAATAGGTCCTCAGAAACCACCTGCTGGACTTTTTGTACAAACTGACTGCGCTGCTCGTGCAACTCAGCCATTTCCATTTCAGCCGCCACAGAGCGCAAGGCGTCGACAAATTTACCCTCAATCATTTCTTTTAATGCTTCGGGATCTAAAGTACGCAGGCCCAAAGTTTGCGCAGCATTGGCTATAGCATCTACATCCGGCTTTACACGTAGGTAAAATTCGGCAAGCACATCAACACGCATACGATCCTTGGTGATCAGTGCCTGGTGCTCCTTGCGGGAAACCGCAAGGCGCAAAGTGTTCATGTTGACCGGGATAATTTCATGCAAAACCGGTAGTACCAATGCACCACCATTCATTATGACTTTTTGTCCCCCCATACCGGTACGAACAAAAGAGCGTTCTTTTGAGGCCCGGGTATACAGGCGAGCAAAAATAGTTCCAATAACTATCAAGGCAACTAATACGGCGCCGGCAATAAATACCACAACGGGAAGATTTCCTATCACTGCTGGATTCTCCATTTAATTTGTCTCCATAAGATGTATGCTGCTGGGGCGAGTTACTCGAAAATGTGCTCCCAGCTCTTCCACCAGTAACACCTTATCCCCCTGATTAAATACTTCACTTTTATCCGGCTCCACCATCACATAATGTGTAGTACCGTATTCATCACTAAAACGTGCCTCTGCCGGTGAACCGGCTTCTGCTTTTCCGATCGTAATAATCGCAATACGACCTACGAAGGAGTTTCTCTCAACCGCTTCTGACTCATCGCCCACAGCAAAACGCCGCAGAATATTTCCGACAAAACGTACCTGGGGTAGCGCCAGGAAAAAAACTGCTACAGCAAGCAAACCACCCGGTACTAAATACCCAAGGATAGACTCAACGAGCATTTGGAGTAACAGGCCCGTTACACCGAAGCTAACCAAAAAAGTCACTAATAGGATAAGCGCAGGTACTTCTCCAAAACGCAACCATCCCAGCAGCTTAGTCAACCCACCCGACAATCCTGTGTCTGGTACATCAACATCAAAATCTGGCATGAGATTATCCAGTAGATCTGAGATACCAACACCAATCAATGTCATCACACCTTCAAGGAGCGCTATCATAAACATTAAAAGCAGCGCACCAGTGAAGATCAGATTTTGATCTTGTAATAAAAATATCATCAGCCCCCCGACTTAATTTTTGCCAAACGTTCTTTCACAAGATTACTACGTGCAATTTCCTCAAGCTCCGCCAATTTGCTGGCGTCTATTCCGGAATCCAATGCAGATATAGCAGTATTCACATGTGCCTGATTAAATATTTCTAAAGCTTGCTCCACCTGAGCTGCCGTATCTCCATTCGTACTATATCTTTCATCAACAGCACTACGTTTCAGGTCTTTATTTACTTCAATATATTCCTGCAGCTGTTCACGCATTTCACGCTTCTTTCCCTGTAAAGCAAGAATGTAAGAGCTGAGTTCTTGTATTTCCCTATCATTTTCACGAACAGCTCTTTCCAAAACTGGTAGCTGGACTTCAATATCCATTTGCTTAGCAATAGCTGCTTCAGCTAAATCATCGCGTTTCTCTTGCACGGCAATATCAATTTGTTTAGCCAGCCTATTGTGGCGGGTATTCTCCTCGTTTAATGCTCTGCTATTAATGTACCTGGAGGCCTCAACTTTACCCAACTGGTCTCGCACATCTGCAATTGCATCATCTACATCCCTAATCGCCTGCTCCATTACCGATTTTGGGGTAGCTGCTTCAACTGATTCCACTACTGCACTGGCAGACACAGAGATTAAGCGCGATATACGCTTAATAAACCCTTCACTCATAAGCTATCCCCTTTTCCTATTAGAAAACACTATCTAGTCAGTAGCTGCCAACGCCAAGCTATGTCGAAGCTCTCCACTATCTCTTGATGGATACTTCGTGATTTCCTCTGCCGCAATCGCATGACTGATTTTCCCTGGAGGGCATCAACATGCCTGCAGAAGATGTTTATCGAATATATCGCAACGTGTTAAAAGTAATGCTGAAATGTATCATTGCAGCACTCTCGGCGAGCCACTCCAATGCACCTCTATTAATAAGCTGTGATGACGCTCTTCCAGACAATGAGCTGTTAGAAGAAATAGTTCTGCGAAAGAAATATATGACTGGGAAGATTATTTTACTCAGTTGAGCTTCTTGTCACAGCTACCATCTACGTCTTTTTTCACTTTGTGTGACAGTGCCACTGCGGACAATTGACATCAGGTAGGCCTAGTCATCAGCCGATAAACACGCCGAACTTTACTGGGTTTAATTGAGCATGCCGTTCCTTTACCTGCCATGTAGACAAATGTACACATACCAACGCATAAGGTCAATAATTTGAGTAAGCGAGAAGCTCCTAAAATAAACTCTCTTACTTTTATCTTTTACTAAAGTGAAAGTTATAGCTTTTAAAAAATTTATTATTGTGGCTAGTTTACAAGTCAAAAAGCAATGACACGCTATAACAGAATGCAAGTGACGGCATAAAATAGACGCCAATATTCGGTTTCAAAATATGAACACACAGAGTTCTAATACGCCTTTTCAATTATCGGGAAATCCAATACTAAATGTCGATAGCTATAAAACCAGCCATTATCTTCAGTATCCTCCAGGAACATCTCATATCAGTAGTTATATTGAATGTCGTGGTGGTGAGTTTAGTGCTGCCATGTTTTTCGGTTTACAGGCATTTATCAAACAATACTTAAGTGTTCCTGTCTGTACCTATCAAGTTGATGAGGCAGAAGACATATTAAAATCTCACGGATTACCATTTAATCGTGATGGGTGGACTCATATTGTTAGCAGCCATAAAGGATTCTTGCCCATTGAAATTACAGCAGTAGAGGAAGGCCAAGTTATACCGGTGAAAAATGTCATGGCCCAGGTAGTAAATACTTGTCCCACCTGCTTTTGGCTTACCACTTATATTGAGACTGCACTTTTACGTAGTATCTGGTATCCATCCACCGTTGCTACACAGAGCCGCGAAATTAAGAAAATCATCTCAAAATATTTATTCGAAACGGCAGACAGTCAGAATAATCTGGAACTTCGGTTGCATGATTTTGGTGCAAGGGGGGCCAGTAGCCTGGAAACTGCAATGCTGGGAGGAATGGCCCACCTAGTCAATTTTAAAGGAACCGATACGATTTCAGGCATACTAGCCGCAAATAAATTCTACAGCGCAACTAGGCCAGGGTTCTCCATTCCAGCAGCTGAGCACAGCACAATTATCGCCTGGGGACAGGAAAATGAAGAAGAAGCTTATCTCAATATTCTGAATCAATTTTCTGGAAACAAGAAAACTGTTGCAGTTGTCAGTGATAGTTACGACTTATGGAATGCTATAGAGAATATCTGGGGCAAAAAATTAAAGAACCAGATTATTCACAGTGGCGGAACACTGGTAATCAGACCTGACTCTGGTGACCCAGAGAAGATTGTAGTAGATACAGTAGAGCGGTTGATGAGAATCTTTGGATCTGAAATAAATAAAAAAGGCTATCGAGTGTTGCCTCCCTTTATTCGGGTTATACAAGGTGACGGCATTACCCGCTTTACAATCCCCAAAATTCTGCAAGCAATGAAAGAAAACAAACAAAGCACTGAAAACCTTACCTTTGGTATGGGCGGAGGATTACTTCAAAAAGTTGATCGGGATCTGATTGGCTTCGCTATGAAAGCCAGTGCCATTTGTATCAATGGTACTTGGTACGATATTTTCAAAGATCCAAGAACCGGACCAGAAAAAAAATCTAAAGGCGGCCGCCTTGCACTAATTCGCAAAAGTGACGGTTCGTTCCAAACTCTAAAGCAGAGTGAACTGAAACAAGACACTAGCCTTCTAAAACCCGTTTATCGTGATGGTATTCTTTTGAAAGATATTACTTTCGACGAGGTTCGTAGGAACGCCGCCATTTGAGCCTCTCCCAAGCGATAACAACTTACCCCTACCAAGCTTCACTTTATCGAGCAACTACTTTACAAATCCATGTTGGACCTGTTAGTTGTGGATACCCAAATTCTGACCTCCGTGCACACAAAGCCATAAGCGTCAGTAGCAATAACAATAAACACCCCCAGAGAATATTTGTGCTTTGGCGGGGTAAAGGTAGCCAATGGAAAGAAGAAAATTCCTCAAGATCGCCGGTGTCGGCTCCAGTGGTATTTTGTTGCCTCTACAGGGCATTCAGGTCAGTGCCGAGCAGCTGCTCAATGAGGGCATGCACAGCTCCCATAAAAGACATCTTGCGGATGTAGTCCTGAATACGGCGCGCAAGGCCGGGGCCAGTTATACCGATGTACGTATCGGCCGCTATCTAAACCAGTACGTTATGACCCGCGAAACCAACGTGGAGAATATCGTCAACACAGAATCCCTTGGCGCAGGTATTCGTGTGATTGCCAATGGTACCTGGGGCTTCGCCGCCACCAACGACCTTACAGCGGATGGCGTTGCCCTTGCCGCGCGCCAAGCAGTTGCCGTAGCTAAGGCCAATGCGAAGTACCAAACTGAGCCCGTGCGTTTGGCACCGGTAAAAGGGGTGGGCGAGGTTTCCTGGCAGACACCTATCGAACAAAATGCCCTCCAGGTCCCCATCAGTGAAAAAGTCGATTTCCTGATGGATGTTAACAATGGGGCACTCAAAGCTGGGGCCAGCTATATCCGTTCTTCCCTGTATCTGGTCAATGAGCAGAAGTACTTTGCTTCTAGCGACGGCTCCTATATTGACCAGGATGTCCATCGCCTCTGGGCACCTATGCAGGTGACCGCTGTTGATAAGCAGAGCGGTGCTTTTAAGACTCGCAACGGTCTCAGTGACCCAGTGGGGAGAGGCTATGAATACCTGGCCGGTCACGACAAAGACAAGATTCCCGGACAGACCACGCTCTACAAAGCTTCCTATGATATGGCCGAGGATGCAGTGCTTGCAGCCGAGCAAGCCCAGGCCAAGCTATCAGCCAAGTCCATCGATCCGGGCAAGTACGATTTGGTACTGGAACCCTCGCATCTGTGCCTGACCATCCACGAATCTGTGGGCCATCCTCTTGAGCTGGACCGCGTGCTGGGTTACGAGGCCAACTATGCGGGAACTTCCTTCGCCACCCTGGATAAGTGGCGCAGCGGTAAATTCCAGTACGGCAGCGATAAGGTCACCCTGTTTGCCGACAAGGTGCAGCCGGGCTCCCTCGGTGCTGTCGCCTATGACGACGAAGGGGTTAAAACCAAGCGCTGGGACTTGGTGAAAGACGGCATCCTGGTGAACTACCAGGCTACCCGCGATCAGGTGCATATGATCGACCAAAAGGAATCCCACGGCTGCAGCTATGGCGATAGCTGGTCCAGCGTGCAATTCCAGCGCATGCCCAATGTCTCTTTGGCGCCAAGCGAAAAAGAATACTCGGCAAAATCCATGATCCGCGATGTGGAAAAAGGCATTTACATTGTCGGACGCGGTTCTTATTCCATCGACCAGCAGCGTTACAACTTCCAATTCGGCGGGCAGCTGTTCTATGAGATAAAAAACGGCGAGATCGTCGGCCAGGTTGAAGACGTCGCCTACCAGTCCAACACCCAGGAGTTCTGGAATTCCTGCTCGGCGATTTGCGACAGCAGTGATTACCGCTTGGGCGGAACCTTCTTCGATGGCAAGGGCCAACCCAGCCAGGTGAGCGCAGTCTCCCACGGCTGTTCCACCACCCGTTTTGACCAAATTAATGTAATCAATACCAAGCGCAAGATTTCCTGAGCGGCGCACAAGAATAAGTAATTGGAGAAAAGGCAATGGCCATTCTGAGTAGAAGTGAAGCGAAGCGTATTCTCGACAAGGTTTTAAAATACAGCCGCGCCGATGAAGCCAGCGCGCAGCTGGCCGGCAGCGAAACCGGCAATATTCGCTACGCGCGCAACAGCGTTTCCACCAGTGGTATCGTCAACGATATCGAGCTGGCCGTAGAGGCCCGTTTCGGCAAGAAATCCGGTGTGGCCACTATCAATGAATTCAGTGATGCCTCCCTGGAAAAAGTGATGCGTCGCGCCGAAGAGTTGGCCAAGCTATCTCCGGAAAACCCGGAAGCCATGCCGATGCTGGGACCGCAGAAATATGTCAGCGTAGACGGCTTCGCCAAGTCCACTGCAGATATCACTCCAGACCAGCGCGCCAAGGCTGCGGCAGATTCCATTATTGCAGCCAAGGAAAAGAAAGTGGTTGCTGCGGGTTACCTGGAAGACCAGCGCTCTTTTGCGGCAGTCGCCACCAGCAAAGGCCTGTTCGGTTACCACGCTTCTACCTCTGCCAACTTCACCGTAACCATGCGCACCGAGAATGGCCTGGGTTCCGGTTGGGCTGAAAGTGACGTTACCGATTTCGGCGCGATGAATACCGGCAGCACTTCCTCTGTCGCCATCGACAAGGCGGTCCTGTCCCAGGAAGCCCGCGCCCTGGAACCGGGCAAGTACACCGTGATCCTGGAGCCCAATGCGGTGTCCGGCCTGGTGGGTTACATGATGAGCGGCTTCGATGCGCGCAGTGCCGACGAAGGCCGCAGCTTTATGAGCAAAAAGGGTGGCGGCAACCGTACCGGTGAGAAGATGTTCGACAAGCGAGTAAATTTCTACTCCGACCCCACCAGCCTCGAAGTGCCGGCTCAACCCTGGACCGACGGTGATTTTATGCATCTGGGGCGCACCGAATGGGTGAAAGATGGGGTAGTGAAAAACCTGGCGCGCAGTCGCTACTGGGCCGAGCAAAGCAAAGGCGAAGTGGTCCCTGAGCCCAACAACCTGATTATGGTCGGCGGTGATAAATCCACCGAAGAACTGATCAAAAATACCCGCCGAGGCATTTTGGTATCCCGCACCTGGTATATCCGTATGGTCGATCCGCAGTCCATGCTCCTGACCGGCCTCACCCGTGACGGCACCTTCTATATCGAAAACGGCAAGATCAAATACCCGGTGAAGAACTTCCGCTTCAACGAGAGCCCGGTAATCATGCTCAACAATATCGAAGATATGGGCGTACCCCAGCGAGTGGGTATGTGGGGCATGTCCGCCATGATTCCCGCGTTGAAAGTGCGCGACTTCACCTTCAGCAGCCTTTCCGACGCCGTATAACAGCCAGCACCCATCGAGGATAACGAAATGGAAAGAAGAAAATTTCTCCAGCTCAGCGGTGCCGGCCTGGGTGTTTCCATGTTGCCGCTGTCCGGCAATCTGGTCGCCGAGAGCAAACTGACACAAAGCGGTATTGATCTCTCTGTAAAAAAAGAATTTGCCGATGTCGCCCTGAATACCGCCACTAAACTCGGCGCCACTTATGCCGATGTGCGTATTGGTCGCTACCTGAACCAATACGTAATCACCCGCGAGATGAAAGTGCAGGACGTGGTGAACACCGAATCTATCGGCATGGGGATTCGGGTTATTGCCAACGGCACCTGGGGCTTTGCTGCCACCAATGACCTGACAGCCGATGGCGTCGCTCGCGCCACCCGCCAGGCAGTAGCTACCGCCAAGGCCAACTCCAAGTACCAGCAGGAGCCCGTACAGCTGGCTCCGGTAAAAGGCCACGGCGAGGTGAGCTGGCAGACACCCATCCAGAAAAACGCTATGCAGATCCCACTGGCCGACAAGGTGGACCTGTTAATGGACGTGAACAAGTCCGCTATGGATGCCGGCGCCAGCTATATCAACTCCATGCTGTACCTGGTGAATGAACAAAAGTATTTTGCCTCTACCGACGGCTCCTATATCGACCAGGATGTTCACCGTTTGTGGGCGCCCTTCTCGGTCACCGCAGTGGACAAGAAAACTGGCGGCTTCCGTACCCGCCAGGGCCTCAGCCAGCCGGTAGGACGCGGCTTTGAATACCTGGATGGCCGCGCCGAAGACAAGATCCAAGCGCAGACAGTGCTCTACCGCGATTCCTACGATATGGCCGAAGACGCACGCCTGGCGGCGCAACAAGCCAAGGAAAAGCTCACTGCTAAATCGGTCAAACCAGGCAAGTACGACCTGGTGCTGGACCCCAGCCACCTTTGGCTCACCATCCATGAATCCGTCGGCCACCCGCTGGAGCTGGACCGCGTACTCGGCTACGAGGCCAATTTTGCCGGCACCTCTTTTGCCACTATCGATAAATGGCGCAGCGGCAAATTCCAATACGGCAGCGACAAGGTCAATCTGTTTGCCGATAAGGTACAGCCCGGCTCTCTCGGTGCCGTCGGCTACGACGATGAAGGCGTTAAGACCCGTAACTGGGATCTGGTAAAAGACGGTGTGCTGGTGAACTACCAGGCCACCCGCGACCAGGTACATATGCTAGGGCAAAAGAAATCCCACGGCTGCTGCTACGCAGATAGTTGGTCCAGCGTGCAATTCCAGCGCATGTCCAACGTTTCGCTGTTACCCGGCAAGGAGGAGCTGAGTGTTGACGATATGATCAAGGATGTGGAGAAAGGCATTTATATTGTGGGTGCCGGTTCCTTCTCCATCGATCAGCAGCGCTACAACTTCCAGTTTGGTGGACAGCTGTTCTACGAGATTGAAGACGGCAAGATTACCGGCATGGTGGAGGACGTCGCCTACCAGTCCAACACCCAGGAATTCTGGAATGCCTGTTCGCAGGTCTGCGACAAAGATGATTACCGCCTGGGTGGTTCCTTCTTTGACGGTAAGGGACAGCCGATGCAAACCAGTGCGGTATCCCACGGTAGTTCCACTGCACGCTTCGACGGTATCAATGTGATTAACACCAAGCGCAAGCTGGGCTAGCCATTGATCCAGGCGGGAGCTGGCCAGCAAACCAGTCAGCTCCCAGCATTGAAAATAAATGGGTAGAAGGAAAGAAGGTGCTCCGTTCGAGACCGTATGAGGCATGGATGCCGATTACGAGCGTACAGGGATGTATTTACAGCGTGTCTCGAACGGAGCACCTTCTTTCCTTTGCTCTCAACAATAAAAACCAACGCAGTAACAGAGTTATCCCGTGTCCCTCACCCGCAAGGCTTTTCTTCAGCGCCTGATCCTGGGTAGTTGCGCCGCAGCGCTGCCTCTGGGCACACGCGCACAAAATACCGCACCGGGTAGTGCACAGGAGCACTACGATTTCTATTTCACCCGCTTGATGTACGAGTCCGGTGACTGGGATGTGGATCAGCGCATGCCTTCCAACCTGCTCAATTCACTGGTGGAATACACCAATCTCAGGGTTGATCCCAAAGAGCACATAGTGCCGCTGGCCGATAAGAAAATGCTGCTGGCGCCTTTCTGCTACCTGGCCGGACACAAGCTGGTGCAATTCACCACGGAAGAGGCAAAGAATTTTCGCGATTACGTCAATCGCGGTGGCTTTGTATTTGTCGACGACTGCAACCACGATATCGACGGTCTCTTTGCCAAATCCTTCGAAGCACAAATGGTCGAGCTGTTTGGCGAAGGCTGCCTGCAAAAGCTCCCGGACGATCACGACCTCTACCGCTGTTTCTTTCAATTCGACGAATTGCCAGTAACCAGCTTTGAATTAAATGGCTGGGGTGATGATCTGGTACACGACTACCTGAAAGCCATTGTTGTAAACGGCCGTATCGCCGTGCTCTACAGCAACAAAGATTTCGGCTGCGAATGGGACTACGACTACCGCAACAAACGCTGGCTCGCCATCGATAACACAAAATTTGCGGTGAACATTGTTATTTACGCACTGACGAGCTGATTATGCTGACCACCCTGGAAAATAGTATCGAAGAACAACTGCACAGCCTCGACAATCTTCAACAGGAAATTGCGCGGGTGATTGTCGGCCAGAAACCTGTGGTGGAGCAGATGCTGATCTGCCTGTTGGCCGGCGGCCACGCCCTACTCGAAGGGGTGCCGGGGTTGGGTAAAACCCTGCTGGTAAAAACCCTCGCCGATGCCAGTGCGCTGGATTTTAAGCGGGTACAGTTCACCCCGGATTTAATGCCCGGAGATATTCTCGGCAGTGAGATCCTCGAAGAGGATCACAGCACCGGCAAGCGCTTTTTTAAATTCCAGCAGGGCCCGGTTTTCACCAATATCCTGCTCGCCGATGAAATTAACCGCACACCGCCGAAAACCCAGGCAGCCCTATTGGAATCCATGCAGGAAGGCTCGGTAACCGTGGGCGGTAAAACACTGAAATTGCCCGATCCTTATTTCGTACTGGCCACACAAAATCCCATCGAGCAGGCCGGCACCTATCCGCTGCCGGAGGCTCAGCTGGACCGCTTCCTGTTAAATATTCATATCGACTATCCCGATGAGCGGGACGAAGTTGAAATCCTGCGCTCCACCACCGGTGCCAGCAGGGTCAAACCCAGCCCCAGCCTGGATGCGGAGCAATTGCGCGAAATGCAGCAACTGGTGCGGGAAATTCATGTAAGCGACGATTTATACCGCTACGTGGCGGCACTAGTGCGCGCCACCCGTATGGAAACCAGCGGCAGCGATACCCTGCAACAGTGGATCAAATGGGGCGCCGGCCCCCGCGCGGGGCAGGCTCTGATTCTCGCTGCCAAGGCGCGGGCCCTGTTGCAGCGACGCCTCGCCGTCACCCGCGAGGATATCCGCAGCCTGTTACTGCCGGTACTGCGCCACCGGGTGCTGCTCAGCTTCCAGGCCCAGGCCGATGGCGTGCAGATGCCACAGCTGATTGAAGAATTACTGGCAGCGGTGCCTGAACCGGGCCAGGGCTAATCAGCGTGGAATACCTGTCCCCCAAAACCCTGGCCAGCTGTCGCGATCTGGTGTGGCTGTCGCGGCATATTGCCGAGGGCGTGATGCTCGGTGTGCAACACAGCCAGCGCCGTGGCACCGGCCTGGAATTTCACCAATACCGAGGTTATCAAGCGGGTGATTCCATCCGCCATATCGACTGGAAACTGTTCGCCCGCAGCGATCGCTACTATGTGCGCGAGACCGAGCAGGAGAGCCGTATGCACGTGTGCTTTGTACTCGATAGCAGCGCCTCCCTGGGCCAGGCGAGCTTTGTCGAGCCCAGTCTGAATAAACTGCATTACGCCAAGTGCTGGATTGCCAGCCTATGCTGGCTGCTCAACGCCCAGGGAGACAGCTTTTCCCTATTGGCATTTAACAGCAGCCGGACGGTTTATGTACCCGAAGGCCAGGGCGAGAGCCACCAGCGTCAAATCGCCCTTCAGCTACAACACGTCGACGCCAGCGGCCACTGGCCAGATCGCGCTCAACTGGCGCCGCTGTGGCAATACTTTGAACGCCCCTGTCAGGTGGTGTTACTGAGTGATTTTTTTCAACAGGGCAATGAGATCGGCGATTTTGCCGCACGCCTACACGCCGCCGGCCGCCCCTGCCTACCGCTGCAATTGTTAATTGAGGCAGAACAGACTTTTCCTTTTGGCGGAGAGCTAAAGCTGCTCAATCCAGAAGTAAGCGCCAGTACTCCCGCTACTTTAGAAGTGGACGCCGAGCGGCAACGCCAGTCTTACCTGGATGCTTTTGCTCAAGCGCAGAGCGAGTTAAAAGCACGCTTTGCCACACAGGAGTGTTCACTGCAGACCGACCTTATCGAGCAGCCTGTGGAAAAGTCACTGCGGCAATTTATTCAACTGCACGGCAGGTTGTGCTGAGATGTTGTGGATAAATAACTTATTTCAATCCCCACAGTGGCTATGGCTATTCACAGCCCTGATTATCCCTATCGCCATTCATTTGCTGCGCCGAAGTAATCCACAGCAGATCTCCTTTGCTGCGCTGCAATGGGTACAAAGATATTCACAGAGTCGCGCGCGCCGCCCTATTGTGGATAACAAGTGGTTGCTGCTATTGCGCCTGCTAATCGTCGCCCTGCTGGCAAGTTTATTGGCTCAGCCGCTGATTAAACGGGAAATTTATCCCCAAGAGGGCGTGATACTGGTAGACCCCAGAATTGGGGCGGGCGAAGCGAATAAATTTATCCACAATTCACTGCCGCAGCTTGTGGGGGAAGGTTATAAAGTGCTGTGGTTATCCCCAGAAACACCTTCCGTAACCTCACCCCCACCACAAAATGTGGACCTGTGGAAAACTCTATCAGCACTATCACGCCGGGCGGATTTGCGCAGGGCTCATATCCTGTTGATAAACAACGGGGTTCCAGCATCCCACCAGGCACTAAGAGTCAGTCCCCATTGGCAGTGGCACGGCCTCGACAAAACATCCACAGCTCCGAGCCCGGTATTACCGAGTATCGCTTTAATGGGCAAGGCGCCCAGTTGGTGGGCGCCTGTGCTGGAAGACTGGCACAACAATATGCCGGGACTATCGGTGCAAACTCTGAAGCGAGAAGAGACGCCTAGCGCCGAAAAGGCAGATTGGTTGATCTACACGGGCCCCGCTCCCCTGCCACACGCCGTGCTGGAATTTGTTTCAGATGGCGGCCTGTTAATCACCGACAACAGTATCCCCCCTACCGATAATCTCAACTTCGTTGCTGTGGATAACAGCCAGTCAGCTCAAGCGGCCTCAATGGGACGGGGAAGTTGGCTGCGCTACGAAAGTGACTGGTACAGCGAGGCCTTTTATCGCCGCGCAGATTTACCTGAACGCTTATGGCTGCACTGGTCTGGGCAAGACTGGGCTCTGCAACACCAAAATCGTGGCCACTGGTCTGCCAATAAAGTAGTGGCAGGCCTTCCTGTAGAAGACAGCGAGGTAGAAAACCGCCGTATTGAACAACTGCAACCCTGGTTAATTATCGCCCTACTGTTACTTCTGGCCTTTGAACGCCTAATTGCCCTATCTCACCCCCCAGCCATCATGGCAATCGATAGTAATAGGGAGGCCGACCATGCATAAGCACCAGTCCACCCTTAACGCTGTGCGCAGGCGCTGGCAACTGACAGCCCTGCGGCCCTATCTCTGGCTTGCCACTGGCCTCAGCCTTCTGGCTGGCTTGGGCATTTTTGTATTCGGCTGGCCACAGTGGCTATTGCTCGCCTGGCTCGGAATTATTGTTGTAGCAATTCTATTGGATCGCAGCTGGCGCTCAAGCCCTGAAAGCCTATGTCGACAGTTGGATGGACAATATCCACAGCTGCAAGACAGCAGCCAGTTGCTTAGCCAACAGAAAACCAACCTAAGTCCATTGCAGCAATTACAGCGCACGCGTATCGAAACAGAGCTGCAACAACTGCTGGAAAGTGGCGACCGGTCGTCTTTCGGTCCAAAAAAACTCTGCAGTACCCTGACAAATGCCTTCGGTGCCTGCCTGGGACTGTTGTTATTTGTGCTGAGCAATTCTCACTTCACTGGGGATAAAACCGAGACCACGCAACAAAATACAGCTATTCCCGTTGCCGAAAAGCTCGCCATAACACACGCGGCAACCCATATCCAGCCGCCCGCCTACACTGGGCTCGCAGCCGACAGCCAATCCCTACAAGTCGATGTGCCGGAGCAGTCTGCGGTCGAATGGCAACTTGAATTGAATCAGCCGGTGCAAGGGCTGGAAATGCTGGCCGAAGCTGAACGCTTCGCCTTTTCTCCACTAGGTGATCTACCCAGTAAAAAATGGCAATTACAACGCACTATCGCTAAGGCAGACTTTTACCAGCTCTCAGTGCAACTCGCGGAGAGCCAAATGCTATTGCCGGAAATTCATAATATTCGGGTGCAAAAAGACAATGCTCCGGAGTTTACCTTTGAGGCACCCAGCTTGCGCGTCGATACCATTCAAGGCAGCGCTCAAAGTATTCCCGTGAAAGTAATCATTAATGATGATTACCAGGTGAGTTCAGTGGATTTATTGGTCACCCTCGCCAGCGGCACCGGGGAAAATTTACGTTTTCGCGAAGAGCGTATTGCACTCACCAGTTTGCAATCCACTGCTTTATCAACAAACACCTCGGAAGATAAGAAAGCAGCTCGCTACGATTTCACCCTGCCCATCCACCAGTTTTCCATGGAAGCGGGAGATGAACTCTACTGGTATTTGGAGGCCAGGGATAACCACGAGCCCAGTGCCAACGTTGCCAAGAGCCAACACTTTATCTTGCGCTGGCCACAAGAGGAGATTTTCGGACTGAGCGACAGCGAGGGTATGGCAATTAAAATATTGCCGGAGTATTTCCGCAGCCAACGCCAGCTGATTATTGACACCGAGGCCTTACTAGCCGAGCGAGAGCAGCTGCATCCACAGGAGTTTCGCAAGCGCTCCGAGGGTTTAGCCTATGAACAGAATTTGCTGCGCATGCGCTACGGCCGCTTTCTCGGCGAGGAGGATTCGGAAGCGGAGCATTCTGGAGCAGAAAGCGAGAAGCACGATGATAAAGAAGAATCCGAACACGGCCATGGCCACGATCATACAGAACAAGGTGAGCACCAGGCACATGGCGAAGAAAATGCCACTCCCTTTGCACAGCGAGACTCCCATTTCCAACAGGCAGAGCGCATAGCTGCTTCTGCCGGACACCGGCATGACAGCTCAGAGCATGCCACCCTGTTCGACCCCCAAACCAAGGAGCTACTGCGCAACGCGCTGAATGCCATGTGGAGTTCCTGGCGCGACCTGTCGGTTATAGAGCCCCAAGCCTCCCTGCCCCACCAGCACCGGGCTCTGCGCTTTATCAAGGAAGTACAGCAGGCTTCGCGTATTTACTTACAAAGAGTCGGGTTCGAGGCGCCCCCCATAGACGAAAGCCGCCGGCTTAGCGGTGAACGGGAAGACGTAACGCCAGAAACTGTCGACAGTGCCTTTGAACAAAAACAAAGAGCACAGGTGCTCGCCCTAATGGCCCAAGTAGACTCTGGCGCCGAACTCGATACCGATCTGCTGGTGCAGATAAATGAGCTAGCTGCAGAGCAATCAATAGATCTCGGCCTGGAACTGTCCAAACAGCTGCGTTTATACCAGCAGCGCCTCCAGCAACCGAATTGCATTGATTGCACAAACTCCCTGAATCAGCTGCTCTATCAGCTACTGTCAGCACCGGAATCTGCGCCTTCATTGCCTTTGCTAACTGAGGCCGACGGCCATTTCAGCCGTTGGCTGCACCAGCAAGGGGAGAAATCATTGTGATTGATTTCTTGATACCCGGCCTGTGCCTGTTGGCCTGCTTAGCATCACTCGTACTATTGCGCCGCCGAGGTGCCAAGCCGTTCGACTATGGCCTGCAACTGGCGATTTGGTTGAGTGCCTGGATGCTCTGGCAGCCGCCGGCAATCATTCCCGCCGAGCGCAATATCTCTATCGATAGCAAACAACTGGCGAGCTCACATCCAATAAATCTCAATGGTGTGGAAAATATCTCTCTCAATGGGGAGCCACTCGGCCGCGACAAACTTCGGGACCTGGCACCGGTGCGTCTGGAGTTATCGAAGATCCAGGAATCTGATGGCCGCTGGGAATTGGACTGGCAGCGGAAAATTACCTTGGGTGATTCTTTAAAGTTAAAGGTTCACAACAACCAGCCACTGACTGAAAACGTAAAAATTAGTCTGCTCAATCCCTACGGCCATATTGAAGACAGTCTTGAGCTGAAAGTGGGAGAAGCAATTCAGACACAACTCACTGCCACTCCAAAACTCGCAGGCCCCCAGCTATACCGGGTGCGGATTGACAGCAAAGCCGGGGAAACCCATACAGATCCCTTACCTATTCTGGTGCGAGAACCGCTCCAGCCCAAGTTATTACTGTGGCTGGCACGCCCCTCTTTTGAGACGGCCGCCCTCTCTCGCTGGCTGCGCCAATCCGGTGTAACAGCACAAGTGATGACCCAGTTGGCACCTGAAATTAGTAGAAAAGAAACTCTCAACGGCCTTCCACTTAACGAGTCTGCGGATTTATTCACGAATGAAAGTCCCTTCGATTTAGTGGTACTCGACAGCAGTTTGTGGCCACAACTTTCCGCTCTGCAAAAGCGTCAGCTCAACGAGCTGGCCACTACAAAGTCACTGTTATGGTTAGTCAGTGACGATAGCTCTGAAGAGTTTCTCCAATACGCTGCTGGCCATTCCATGCCTCTGCAAAAGGGGCAAGCTACCCATTTACGCTCCGGCTTTGGCTACCAAAAAGCGGACAATGCGAAAATTCCCCCACTGCGTAATCTTGGCTTCAAAGTCACACAGCCCGGCTCCTACGACTTTTTACTGGGCAATGGAGAGTCCCCACTTTTCTGGGGACGCTCAACCGAGAACCAACACCTGGGATTTATCCTATTTAGCGACAGCCACCGATGGCTAACCAGTGGCTTTGCTACAGAATTTGCCAACCTGTGGAAGTCGATTATTGATCACCAACTCAAGCATTTGGGACGTCAGCCGCCAGTAACGCTCTCCAATGAGTTACCGCGTACACAGGAACGCATTACCCTATGCAGCCCACTTTTTTCTGATCAGAGTCCATTCTTATCAGAATTTCAAAATAGCTCCCGCTCTACCAGAGGAATCGCCGCAAGCAATAGTTCCCAGGGTCAGTGCTACAGCTTCTGGCCCCAAAATTCAGGTTGGCACCAGCTTTGGACTGAATTGGGAGGGAAGTCGGTACTAGACTTCTATATCTTTGCCAAAGAGGACTGGCCCCTATGGCAGCAGTCCCTGAATGCCAGGGAGACCCAACTAATGGCTGCCGCACGTTTGGGGCCAGAAGCAAATAACCACGCAAGCAGAGTATTGCTGGGGCGCCAGTGGCCGGCCCTTATATTGCTGTTACTAGTGTGTATAAGCTGGTGGCGGGAACGCCGGCTTTTGAACAGATCACGAATTTGAGGGCTGCGCCGTGGGTTTATTTCCCGGCTTAGCCTCTTGCTTGGGGAATATCAGCTGGTCGACGGGATACCCCAAAGCTTTGGCCTTCTGTAAAAACTGCTCCAACACATCCTTGGGTATGGTTGGGGTGCGGGACAATATCCACAGATAGGATTTATCGTAGCCAGATACCATCGCGTATTGGTAGTCATCCGATAAAGCAATCACGATATAGGATGAGTAGAAGGGGCCAAGAAAAGAGACTTTCAAATGGCCCACATTTTTCGGGCCGACAAACTCGGCCCTCCCCTCCGCCTTTTGCCAGGCATCGCGCGCTTTTGAATAGCCTGTATTGATCACCGCGACAGAGCCATCGTGATTGAGGCTGTAGTCAGCACTGACTTGACTCAGGCCGCGCTCGAAAGAGTGATCCAGTCGAGCAATTTCATACCAGTGGCCTAAATATCGCTGTAACTGAAAGTTCTGGACAGGCTCAACTCCCTCCGGTACCCGCGTACAGGCACCCAACCAGAGAAAGGAAAACAGTAATACACCCAGTGAAAACAGCTTCATCTAGCCACTCCCAGCAAGCTCCCCCTCAAGTCAGAATAGAAGGCAGGGGTTTCACAAGATCAGGATAGTTTCGGGTACCTGTATTTCACTCATAAAAAAACCACCGCGAGGGTGGTTTTTATTATCGCTGAGCTGACCAACTTATTTTTCCACGAATGCGCGTTCAATTACATACTCGTGAGGCACACCTGCGCGGGTCTCCTTGAATCCCCAGTCATCGAGGATATTGGTGAGATCCTTCAGCATTGCCGGGCTGCCGCACAGCATAAAGCGATCTTCCTCAACACTCGGCTTGGGCACACCCAGGTCAGTAAACAGCTTTCCGGACAGCATGAGATCAGTCAGGCGACCGGTATTGCGGTAGGGCTCTCGGGTCACGGTTGGGTAGTAAAGCAGCTGCTCGCGCACCATCTCGCCAAAGTACTCGTGCTCAGGAAGCTCATTCTCAATGTGCTCCTGGTAGGCCAGCTCAGACACGTAGCGAACACCATGGGTGAGAATTACCTGGTCAAAACGCTCGTAGACCGTGGGATCTTTGATGATGCTCATGAAAGGTGCCAAGCCAGTGCCTGTAGAGAGCAACCAGAGGCGCTTACCTGGCAACAGGTGATCGGCCACCAGGGTACCCGTTGGCTTTTGGCTCACGTAAATCTCATCGCCCGGCTTGATCTTCTGCAAGCGGGAGGTCAAGGGGCCATCGGGTACCTTGATACTGAAGAACTCCAACTCATCTTCATAGTTGGCACTGGCAATGGAATAGGCACGCAGCAGCGGACGACCATTGTCCTGCTGCAGACCGATCATCGTAAAATGTCCGTTCTCAAAGCGAAAGCCCGAATCCCGGGTGGTCTTAAAGCTAAACAGTGTGTCGTTCCAGTGGTGGACATCCAACACCTTCTCTATATTCAATTTGGACATAAACTTAAAACCGGTTATTCCACGAGTCTCTTGATAGTTGAATTTTAGCCCTAGAAGATCTATTGGCAAAGTGGGATATTTCGATATTCCTTATCTATTTTAACGATCAAGTGGAGATTTCCCTTTGCGCTATACCCTGCGCCAGCTGGAGGTGTTCCTCGCCTGTGCCCATCACGAGAATGTCAGTCGCGCTGCGGAGAGCCTGAGTATGTCCCAGTCCGCCGCCTCCACAGCGCTGAAAGAGTTTGAACAGCAGTTTGAGTTGCGCCTGTTCGAGCGCACCGGTAAACGGCTGCGCCTCAATGAACTGGGACGGCAGTTGTGGCCAAGGGCGGAAGAACTCCTGGAGCGAGCCCAGGAACTTGAGCAGACACTGGCCACTCACCGGGAGCTGGGAAGCCTTAAGATCGGAGCCACCCTAACTATTGGCAACTACCTGACTGCCAGCGTGATGGCCCGCTATATGGAAGAGCAGCCCGGAACACAGGTACAGCTGGAAGTTGCCAATACCGCAGCGATTGCCGAGAGGGTACTCAATTTTGAGTTGGACTTGGGCCTGATTGAAGGGGAGATCAATCACCCAGATCTGGAAATAATCCCCTGGCGCCATGATGAGCTGGTTGTTTTCTGTGCACCGAGCCACCCCCTCGCAAACCGCAAACGCCTCGGTGATAAAGACCTGATCGGTGCGACCTGGATTACCCGGGAGTCAGGCTCAGGAACGCGACAGACTTTTGAGAGAGCCATGGCAGGGCTATTGCCGCAACTACATATCCTACTGGAATTACAACATACAGAAGCGATCAAGCGAGCCGTGGAGGCAGGATTGGGAATTAGTTGCCTTTCCCGTGTTTCATTAACTGATGCCTTAAAGCGAGGCTCACTCATTGAGCTACCCGTACCACATAGAGACTTTCATCGAGAATTCTATTTTGTGCTTCATCGGCAAAAATATAGAAGCGCGGGAATCAAGCGATGGATGGAATTATGTGACTCAGCAGGATAAAAAAAGATTAGTTCTTTGAGAAAATTTGCAATTAGATCATGGAGTTAGCTAGCTTACTTGTAATCAGTAAATTTACACCATTCGCTCTATGAGCCGTATGGACTAACCCTGATTTTTGCATATGATGAATTCTTATCCTCCGCTATCATCAATCCAAGATCTACTACCCATCTATTTATTTTGGTAAATTACGCAACCTAAGACGACCTCCTCAACTTATTGTTTTATCTATTTTTATTTAAGTGATCTATTCCGTACTTAAAAGAGGTTATATGAAAATCAAAGGAATTTTATTGTTTGGTACTATTTTCAGTCTCTCGCTATCTGCTTATGGAGATGGCCTGATTTCCATCAATAAAAAAGCCGAATATCACGATGAAGAATTAATTGCATCCAATATAGTTAAAGAGTGTAATAACCTTGGTTATCAATTTTCTAGCTCAACCAAGAAATTTCTTGGCAAGCATGGATTTGCCAGCTCACTAGATCCAGAGCTGAATATTCAATCAGATGGATACAGTCTTAAATTGACAATTCTCAATGCATATAGCGGAAGATATTTTTCAGGTGGCCATCAAAAATCAGTCTCAATTGGGGCTGAACTTTACAAAAACGGTGAATTGATAGATAACTTCAAGACCACCAGAAACTCAAACGGAGGCTTATTTTATAAATTCAAAAGCTCCTGCAGTGTTCTTGAACGTTGTGTTAATACCCTTGGCAACGACGTAGCCAAGTGGATCTCTAGAAACCATAAAATTTAGCCTCACCCCAATAAGGAAATTTCATGAATTATATTATTAGGTCTATATCTATTGCGGCCTTTGCATTAATTATATCTGGCTGCACAAGTAATCCAATCATGAATATTGAAAGTAGACTAATTCCCGATCGTCTCGATGGGTCTGCTCAAACTCAAGATTCAATTAAAACATCAATTATTGCAGGGTGTATCGCGAGAAACTGGACTTGCCAACAAGTTGCTCCTGGAAAAATATTAGCCACTATTAACGTTCGTAAGCATCATGCTGAAGCAGATATTATATATAACCTTAATAGTTATAGTATCACCTATAAAGACAGCGATATGCTTGACTATAGCGAAAGATATTACACCATTCACAGAAACTACAATCACTGGGTTAGAAATTTGAATGACGCGATTATAAAAGAACTTTCCATTTGATAGTTTTTATATCCCCGGTAGCTGTGACTACTGGGGAGTTATCTTAACTGAAAGTCAGATTTTTATACCCAAATTAATAACAAACGGAACATCTATTCCATCATTGTCACTGAACAGATTGGCGTTGGAGAAGTGTTTCCAGGAAACCATTAGCACCAGATCTTCTTTCCCTCTCCAGTTGATTCGCGCAGCATATCCAACCTGTGCCTGGAAAGAAAAATTATTATCCTGACGACGGTTTCCCAATTGATTGCTGGAAATATAGCTGGGACCCAACGCTCTAACAAAGAAATAAGGTTGCCCCCAACTTCTTTGCCTGGGATATAGATTTAATTGAGGATAGATGGAAAACGCTCTTATGCGTTTATTTTCATCGGCATCAGTAGTTAGCTCAGTATAGCTAACACCTATATCAATATGCTGACGGTAACTCTTTTCAAATGTTTTAAAGGAGTAATCTATCCCGTAGGTTTTATTGTTCTGGCTTGAATCAGGCTGCGGGCCACCGCCAAAACTCACTAGAAGTTCATCAGCAGTAACTGGCTGAGCCAAAAGAATTGTCGAAACTACAGCCAGTGCCCACTTCATATGCTATCCCTGGATTAAAGCTCTCTGATCGGAAAATTAAATTCGTCTTTTAAAGATTAAAGAAGTATTGATCCCGCCAAAGGCAAAATTATTACTCATCACATACTCAGTATCGATATGCTTTCCACTGCCCTGGATATAGTCTAATTCCGCACAGTCAGAATCAACCTCTGCCAAATTAACCGTGGGATGGAACCAACCGTTACGCATCATCTGAATGCTTGCCCAAGCCTCCAATGCGCCACAGGCACCCAGCGTATGACCGGTATAGCTCTTAAGTGAGCTTATGGGTACTGCACGCCCAAATGCATTACGGGTTGCGTGGCTTTCCGCAATATCACCTCGATCCGTAGCTGTGCCATGCGCACTGACATAACCTATTTCACTGGTCTCTACTCCAGCCTGTGCTATTGCCTGCTGCAATGCCACCTGCATAGTTGCCGATTGAGGTTGGGTAACGTGGCTGCCATCAGAGTTGGTTCCAAATCCTACGACCTCTGCATAAATCCTGGCTCCACGGGCAATCGCGTGTTCATACTCTTCCAAAATAAGCGTGCCAGCGCCTTCGCCGATAACCAATCCATCCCGGTTGCGGTCGAAAGGACGTGGAGACAATTCAGGGGTGTCGTTCTTTGTTGAAGTCGCATATAAGGTGTCAAAGACCGCGGCCTCGGTTGCACACAACTCCTCTGCACCACCGGCCACCATAATGGTTTGGCTACCATTGCGAATCGCCTCATAGGCATACCCAATCCCCTGGCTTCCAGAGGTACAAGCGGAGCTGGTGGTATAAACCCGTCCACACAATCCGAAAAATACCCCAATATTGACCGCCGCCGTGTGGGACATCATTTTTATATAACTGGTCGCATTTAGGCCATCGGTGCGGTGATTTAGAAGCATATTGCCAAAGTCGGCTATTGCAGCTGGAGTTCCCGCAGATGATCCATAAGCGACACCAACAGCACCACTTTTGAGAATGGGGTCATCCAATAATCCCGCATCCTCAAGCGCAATCTCGCTGGCGCGAACCGCCATTAATGAGACGCGGCCCATGCTGCGCACACGTTTGCGGTTGTAGTGAGCCGGTTTTTCGAAGTCCTTTACCGGCGCGCCCAGTCGGGTTTCAAGCCCCTCATACTTATCCCAGTCTTCCATGTAGGAAATGCCTGACAGACCGCTCTGTAAAGCCTGACTAACCGAGCCCCAACCCTGGCCGATAGGGGATATTCCGGCCATTCCTGTAACAACCACGCGCTTCATTAGCAGAGACCACCATTTACTGAGATAACTTGACGGGTGATGTAAGCAGCACGTTCGTGCATCAGGAACGCTACAGTTGCCGCCACTTCTTCTGGTTTACCCATTCTGCGGGCAGGCACCATTTTTAAAATTTCTTCAACGGGCAAGTCTTCATCCAACATATCAGTGTCAATGAGGCCCGGAGCAACACAATTCACGGTAATCTTTCGCTTGGCTAACTCCAACGCCAATGCCTTACTCGCACCGATCAAACCCGCTTTGGATGCGGAGTAATTTACCTGGCCGCGATTTCCAGCAATGCCGGATACAGAAGTCATCACGACAATACGGCCGGGCGCTCGGCGCCTGACCATTGGCATGGTTAAGGGGTGTAAAACATTGTAGAAACCATCCAGATTGGTATGCACAACAAAATCCCAATCTTCAGCAGGCATCGCAGGAAAAGCATTGTCGGCAGTAACACCAGCATTGCACACAATGCCGTAGTAACAGCCATTACTCTCGACATCTTCCAATAAGACATCCCGTGCCTGCTCCCGGTCGGCAATATCAAACTGCAAAATTCTGCTTTTTTGACCTAACTTAGCGATCTCTTCTGCAGTTTCCTCTGCTTGATCACGGCGGCTGCGGCAATGTAAAACAATATCGTAGCCATCTTCAGCTAACTGCAGTGCAATCGCCCGGCCAATACCACGACTGGAACCGGTAACTAAAACCCACTCTGACATTTAGTTTCTTTCCTTCAAATACTGTTCTACGTTATCCGGCTGAAAAACATTAAGTCGCGCACTCTGCTCGATAGATGAGCCGGTTATCACACACTCAAATGTCGCCATGCCATTTTCAGCCTGCAGAATGCGCTCTACATCAATTGTTAATTCTTCGCCACAGCGATAACTCTCGATATTTGACAGGAACTTGCGGGTACCCAGTAAAAAACCCAGGCGAACGTCTTTACCCTGCTCTTTTGCATGATATCCAGAGAAAGCTGCGATGGATTGGGCCATATATTCAATGCCCACGTAAGCGGGAACACGACCGTTGCGGGAAAATATTCCATCATCACGAACTCGCAACTTTGCCTGTAGCTGCTCCTCGCCTACAGAGATCACTTCATCGAGGAGTGACATATTTCCACTGTGTGGAACCAGTTCTTCAGCAGTATATTTGTGCATCTATTTTACCTCTGACTGCCCAAGATTACCGAGCAATTACTCCCACCAAAGGCAAAAGAGTTACTCATTACATAGCGCAATTTTCCAGGAGCCTCGTGGCCTTGATACAGGTTCAGTCGCACTATCTCCGGATCATAATGGCCATCATACTGATGGTGGGGAAGCTGATCATATTGTAAGGCAAGCCAACAAAAAGCCGCTTCAAGAGCGCCGGCAGCACCGAGTGTGTGCCCGGTGTAAGGTTTTGTGGAAGAACACGGTAGCTGGCTTCCAAACACTCTTTCAACGGCTAGAGCCTCCATAAAGTCGTTATGTGGCGTTCCCGTACCATGAAGATTTAGGTAATCAATGTCGGCAGTATCCAAGCCAGCATTCTCCAGAGCCCCGCGCATACAGGCTTCCGCACCACGTCCTTCTGGGTCTGGGGCCGACATATGGTGGGCATCAGACGTGGCAGCAACACCAGATAGAACCACAGGACCAGGCTCTTTGCTCAGCACAAACATTGCTCCAGCTTCCCCGAGGTTAATACCATCCCGATTAACGCTGAAAGGATTGGTCTGGCCGGCACTAAGTGCCCCCAGGCTATGAAACCCCCGGACTGTCATGCCACAGAGGGAGTCCACACCGCCAACAACAACGGCATCACAAGTACCGGTTGAGATAAGGCGCCGGGCACTGGCAAAAGCATTGGCACTGGACGAGCAAGCTGTGGAGACGGTGAGCTGAACGCCTTGGATTCCCAGGTACTTCGCAACAAAGGTACTCAAACCAGCCATTTGCTGTTGAAGCCGATAATTATATCCTGTCTCTTTCTCACCACTTAAGTAGGCCTCACCTGAGTCTATTCCCGAGGTTGAGGTTCCCATCACAACGCCAATTCGGCCCGCACCATGTTTTTCTATTAGTTCAGCGACTGCACTTTCAATTTGAGCCAGCACAGCCAGAGCCAGCTGGTTATTGCGGCAGTGGTAATCTTGCAACGAACTCGGTAAATCAGGCAGCTTCCCTTGCACAATACCCAGATTCCCTCTGTATTGTGGCAAATAGGTTTCATCGATCTGCATATGAGAACTCTCATCACCGAACAAGGAATTAGCTACTGCCTCAGCAGTATTTCCCAGGGTGCAGATGATCCCCATATGATTAAGATAGAAATTTTTCATACTTAGAAATTCCTAATGCTTAACCTATAACCCAGTAGTTTGTGCTCCAGCTCAATTTGGGCCTTCCAAATATCTTTACTGCTATAGCGAGCCACTGAATTCACTTCACCATTGCGTGAGAGTTTTCGCGTGTAAATTCCCTCGACAATAGCCTCGTCCAAATTCCAGCCTACGGGCAATACTTCACGAAGCTGGGCAATTGGCCAGTATACAAACTGGATATCTGCCAGCAATTTCTCTGGTGGCACTCTCTCTGCTCTACTCATGTGGTAATGGGTGCTTACCTCATTACCATCGTATGTAACATCCAGCAGGCTTATCCCTTCAGGGCTGAGAAGAGATATCTTTAAACTCTCAAAAGTGTGGAAAGTAGCCGCCATCAATTCATACTCATCGCCTTGATAGACAATGCGTAAATGTTGATTGAGCTGGCGCGGTCCCTCGCTCAATAGAGGGGCCAATGGCCAACTTTGCAGCTCTTCTTTCCTCCCCCCTGTGGACATACATCCCACCAGGGTAAGAAAACTCAAAAACAGTATTACTTGGCGGAACATATTTCTACCAGTGTATTCAATCGACGCTCAGCAGCGGCAACAAACGGATTTTTTTTATCCCATGCATAACCAGCCAAGATTGAGGAAATCATGCCTTTTATTTCTTTTTGATCGGTTTGATAAAAAATTACATCCTGAAAACGACCGTCATACCAAGCTTTGACATAGGTTTTAAAAACTTCCACACCGTGCTTCAGGGGTTCAACAAACTCTTCATCCCAATCAACCGCTTCCTCTGAGAGCTGGCGATGCAGGCACTCAACTGCTAACTCTGAGGATTTCATTGCAATGGTAACACCGGATGAAAATACCGGGTCTAGAAACTCTCCGGCATTCCCCAAAAGCGCAAAACCAGGGCCGGCCAGTTTGGTCACATCACTGGAATATCCGCAAATACGTTGTATTTCCGTATCGAATTTGGCATTGCGCAGAGTTTTTGCCAACTCGGGGGCGGAGGCAATAGCCCCTTTCAATATCTGTTCCGGATCCTGCCCCCAGGTCGAAATCTTTTCTTTCTCACCTACAACCCCAATAGAAGCTCTTCCATCTGCAAAGGGAATCAACCAATACCAAATATCCCGCTCACTGGGATGCACAGTGATTAAGATTTTATCCCGGTCAAAATGGCTATCATCAATATTGTCTTCAACATGTGTAAACACGGATTCTCGAACAGGAAATTCTGACGGACGATCGAGATCAAGTAATCGCGGTAAAACTCTGCCAAAGCCACTGGCGTCCAATACAAAGCGCGCCTGGAAAGCCAGGTTTTCTCCATCATTCTCGGCGATTAATTTTGCGTTATTCTCAGCAATATCAACTGACACTACAGAATGGCGATAATAGACCTTAACACCTTGGCGCTCGGCTTCATCAGCCAGGATTTTATCAAACTTAGCCCGCTGTACCTGGAAGGTGGTGCCATGCCCCGGGGAGAACTTCTCCCGGAAATCAAATGACGTACGAGCACCATCCCACTCAAAAGCAGCACCATTTTTATATTGAAAGCCCGCTGATTTCACAGCTTCTAACATATCTGCTTTTTCTAAATACTCAATACATTGAGCCAGTAGGCTTTCGCCAATAGAAAAGCGAGGAAATTCTTCCCGCTCAACTATCGAAACTTGCCAACCTTTTTTAGCCAATAACGCACCTGCGATAGCTCCGGCAGGACCGGCACCAATAATAACAACGTCAGACTTAATTTCTTTCATTGGCTAATATCCCTTACCCCGTGTACAAAAAAATAAAAATGCCAACAACAAAGTTAATACTGTGCCCACAGCCAGGACTAACCCAAAATTTGCTATCGCCGGTGTGTCAGACAATGCCAACAAACCAAACCCTAAAAAAGTTGTTAACCCAGCCATGGCTATCGCCAGCAGGGTATAATGCTGCTCTGTCTTTCTGCTTGTATGGCTAAATATTGCGTAATCTATACCAATACCAAAGACAAGTAATAAAGCCGCAACATGAAATAAATTAATTGCTGATCCCTGTAAAATCACTATCGCCAGGGTGCCTAGTACTGCACTGGATGGAAGTGCAACTATACTTAAGGCTTGCTTTATTCCTGTTTTAGTTGCAGTTACCAGAAGTACAACAATGAATATTAATGGCAGTAATTGCAGCAACAGATCACGCTGTTGTGACATAACATTAGAGATACTTCTGGTAGTATCAACATAGGTTACTCCAGGCAGTAACTCTAAAGATGACAAATCTTCTTTTAAGCCATAAATACGTACCACAGAATAACAGTGATTATTTTCACAACCCAGCCATAATCCTTTATATTGCCGACCTGCAACTGGCAACCATTCAGAGAAATTAAAAGTCTTGAATGGCTGTATTTTAGAACTTAACTGCTGGTTAATATCTTGTTCAGAATAACCCAATTGCTGATAAAAAGACCTGACAGCATCCCCACTGTAAAACTTCGACAATAACTTCCAGTCCGCTTCTTGAACCTCTTTTGGAGGTATTCGGTTGGTTACCCCCTGAAAACCACTAATAATTTCCTTTTCTACTAAATAGTCCAGTTGATTTCTAAGTTCCCATTCCCGTGTTAATACTTGTTGCTCATCTTCACCAAAAACCAGAAAGTAACGGGAGTCTGGCCGGGATCTAATCAGAGAATTTAGATTTATTTCATCTTGTTTAAGAAATTCTGGGGGCTGGTAAAACAGTTTTAGGTCATCATTAAATTGAATTTTCTGAAGTGCCACAGCTCCAAAAATCAACAGCCCAACCAATGGAAACAGGTAGTACCTAATATTGAGTTTAGGAAACTGACTGGAAAACGATAAAGGCCTATGCTTAATATTAATCCAGCCTGGGAATAGCAGGATTACAGTCAACCAAGCCCCTATTAAACCACAGCCGACAAAAACCCCTATTTGTTGTAAAAGCGGAAAAGGTGTTAATGCAAGAGAGAAAAATGCCAAGCAGCTTGATATCAAGCCCAGCAATAGCCCAGGTAATATATCCTTATCTTTTGGCTTGCCCAGCCTCAATCTATTACAAATAAAGTGAAATGCGTAGTCAATCGCCAATCCAGAAACCGTTGTACCAAATACAAAAGCCAGTATATGAATTTGGCCCAAAATAATAATAACACCAGATATACCACTGGCCACACCACTTAGAATTGCGAATGTACAGGCTAGTAGAGGTTTTAATGAGCGAAAGACAACAATACATAGACAGCAAATAGCAAGGATCGAAAGGGAGCCAATCAGGCGTATTTCATCCTGTGCCATAGCAGCAGCATACTCTGTATGCAGGGGGGCTCCAGCTACCAGCAGCGAATAACCATTTTTTTGGGCCCATTGCTTTAATTCTGACTGTAAAGAAAGAAGTGATATATCGCTCTCTCCAGTCAAATCCACCGGTGCGGCCAGCGTATAAAGCAGGGTAAAGACTTTATGTCCCTCTGTATGTACCGGGATTCCATCAAAGACTTGTGGAGTAATTCCAATATCAGCGGTAAAGTAATTGCGAAAAGTTGAGAAAGTATCTTTCTCCAAATCGATTCCAGCGCCGTCAGGTCCGTATAACTTACTCAATTGACGCTGTATAAGTTCCTCTGGCGTAGCGTCTAATAACGCCCTATCTTCAGGGCTGAGTAGCTGTTGGCGCAGAGGGAAGAGCAGCTCCCACTCCTCTTTATAGCTTTCAGAATCGGCCCAACGATATTCAACAGACTCTAAAGATTTAGTGGCCTTTAGTTTCTGCGCCAACTCTTGGGTATGCCTGGCCAGACGTTGTGCTTCTTTTCCTTCAGAAACTAAAACCCAAATTAGACTTCCCTGTAATTGCTGACTAACTTTTTTCTGGATGCCAGCACTACTTACCGAGTCGGAGTTATTATCAGCTAATAACAAAATATCTGTTTGTAGCCAGCTAGATTGATAGCGTAATACAGTTATCCCAATAATTACACTAACTAAGGAAAGCCAAATAACAACTCGACGTGACATGAGATTATTTCTGGTTATCTTCTGAGAATTCACTCAGTAGTTGACTATTATTAGCTTCAACTGAATGTAAATGCATAATATCTATTTCAGTAATTGCCATGTTGGCTTCAGCTAGTACTATTTTCCGAATCTTTTTGTCTCCCACGACTTCTATCGATTCAATAACCTTTCTAAAAGCCTCTTGCTTGGGAATTAAGTTAATTCGCCATTGCTCTTCTGCGATCTCTGGTCCCACCGTAAAAGTCTGATCCAGCTCACTAAAATCACCACTGATAATCTTTAATAGAGGATCAGCTACATGATTTCCTACAATATTGCTATTGACCCGATTTCCAGAATCAGCATCTAGTTTAAATATTCGATGGGATTCTATTGGATTCTCTATTCGCCAGCTTAATCCTAACTCTTCAGAAATAGCCAGGACGCCTGAAGAAACCAGAGGCCTGGGCAACTGGGGCAGGCTCTTTGTCTGGGAAAAAGTGCCAAGCATCTGTGGAGATGACACAATGTTTTTCTCTATCTCCCGCAAAACCGCCTGCTGCTCCGAAGTCAAAGCAGAAGTTACTGTGGAAAATAGAAAACAAATAAAAAATAAAACCAAACGCTTGGCAGTCATCACTAATTTACCCCTAATTTTTCCAGCAAAATTGGAGGCGATGCAAACAGCATTTCGGCACTACTTATTTCGACAGCTACCTGTACGGTATGTCCTTTTGTTAAGCGTACACCGGTATCTCTATCTGTTATCGTATAATTGATCTTAAATCGATTTTCATATTCAGAAACCTCAGCGTGAATAACAATCCATTGCTGAAATCGCAAAGGTTTTGCATATCGTACGCGCAAATCTATGACCGGCCAGGCAAAACCTGATTCCTTCATCTGTTGGTAGTTATATTCCAACTGATCAAACAATGCACATCGGGCTATTTCAAAGTACTTTGCATAATGCCCATGCCAAGCTATCTCCATCATATCCACATCGTGGAAAGGAATTTGTAGTTCAACTTGTGCCGTCCATTTTTCAGGGCGCATAGGTTTATTAGTTTTCATATAAGCGCCAATGTCTTTGCTGAATTAACGAAACGAATTTTCTCAATGGCTGTTCAAGCTCTCTATCTTCCTCCAGAAAAGAAAATTCATCTCCTATCTGCCTGATTGTGGTATTAAGAGCGGTAGATAATTTTTCCAAATCCACTCCTCCACTACGAACTCGAAGCTGAATGCCCTGCCAAGCAACCATCAGTGCCGCTGCGGTTGTTTGCTCCGTTAACTGTAATACCCTGATACAGTCCCTGGCAGCAATGGTGCCCATACTGACCTTATCCTGGTTATGACACTCCGTTGATCTGGAAAAAACACTGGCGGGCATGGTCTGCTTTAGTGCTTCAGCAGTCCAGGCACTCGCACCAATTTGAACAGCCTTAAAGCCATGGTTAATCGATCTTCGAGGCCCGGTTAAACCTGATAGGTTTGCCGGGAGCCCATTATTGAACTTAACATCTACCAGTTGGGCTATTTGTCGATCCAGTAAATCAGAGAGGTTTGCTACCGCATTCTTCAGGCTATCCATGGCGAAGGCTATATGCCCACCATAGAAGTGCCCACCATGAAGCACCCTCTCGTTTTCACCATCGATGATCGGGTTATCATTGGCACTGTTTAGTTCGTTATGAATAAACTGCTGGAGCCAGGGCAGAGAGTCCTGTAATACACCAACTACATGGGGAGCGCACCGAAGTGAATAGCGATCCTGCAATCGGCTATTTTGTCTTGGAGCAGCACCAACATTGAGATCGTCATGAATCCACTTTGCAATCTGGTTTTGACCGGGGTGAGGCTTCACTGCAAAAAGCGCGCTATCGAAATGATAGGCATTGCCATCCAACGCAACGCTCATCATGGAGGTAATACGAGCACTCAGCTGTGCTAGATACTCTGCCCGTTTGTAGGCTAAGCACGCCAAGCCAGTCATTGCGGCGGTGCCATTCATTATCGCTAAACCCTCTTTTGGGTATAGCTTCAATGGCTCAATCTGTAATTCATCGAATACCTCAGCAGTCTTTCTCTGATGGCCTCGGTACCAAACTTTGCGCTCCCCGCACAAAACCGCAGCAACATAAGACAGTGGGGTCAAGTCACCACTGGCTCCCACAGAACCCTCTTGGGGAATTACCGGAATAATGTCTTTCTGAAGTAACAAAACCAATTGCTGCAACAGCCGATATCGGACCCCTGAACTGCCCTTTGCAAGGCTGGCAATCCGGGCAGCAACAATCGCTCTACTCTGCTCAAGAGTAAAGATTTCCCCCATTCCACAACCATGGAAGGTAAATAATCGATGAGGTAACTCTTCCACCAGGTTTGCAGGAATACTTTCGGTACAGGAATCACCATATCCAGTGGTTACTCCGTAGATCACACCTTCCTTCTGCCAAAGGCTATCCAGGAACTCTGCACCGCGATTTATCCTTGCGACAAAGCCCTCTTCATCAGATAGAGAGATATCGCCACGGCCAGCTGCAATGGTGTTTACCTGATCAATAGATAGATCTGTGCCATCAAAGACTATTTGGGTTCGTTGTAGTACTGCTGAATTCATTTTTGCTGATCCCAGAACGGGTAAAAGTTATACCATTGCAAAGGTGCTATATGACAATAGCGTTCCAACCGTCGCGCAAACTCCTCGACAAGAGAGCGAATATGCCCCTCTCTGTCACCGCGTTTCATCACAACACGATCGCAGAGTTTTTCCATATAAATATCGTATCCGGAAGTACTGCGCAGACAGAAAAGTGTGTACACCGGGCATTTGAGCAGCGCAGCAAGAATATAGGGCCCCTGGGGAAAAGGCGCTTTTCGCCCTAGGAATTCTGCCTCGCAGGTGCGCCCCATAGAGTTAATAGGTGTTCTATCACCGACAATAACAACCAGCTCCCCAGCCTCAACAGCCTCGGAGAGTCGCATCGCTAAAGCGGGAGTTACTTCTGTCACCTGAATAAGCCGTACTTGACTCAGGGGATTGAGCATCTTCATCATGCGATTAAATTTCACCGCATGCTTTGTATGCACCAACACATTTACCCGTACCTTTGTCAGGCTGCCAAGCGCTCTGCACACCTCCAGGTTCCCGAGATGAGAGCCAATTATTAATCCACCCTGGCCACTAGCTGCCAACTGGTGAAGACCCGCTCTTTTCGGGAAATTTACCTGACTATCCGGGATACCCACAAACCAGGCTTCAAGCTTTTCTCTAGCGCTGTTAGCAAAATTAAGAAAAATTCTAAATCCGGTTTTCCAATTCGGTTCTATACCGCTAGATGGGTAGCGTTTGGCGAATAATTCCAAGTACTCACGAATCGAATTGCGGCCACTCTGGTTTTTTAGGTAATAGCATAAAACTACCGGGTATACCGCAACTTTAAAGGCAATCGGACCCAACCAGTGATGCAACCAGAATAAGAACTTGATACCCAGGAAAAAGCCTTGTTCCCGGTATTTTGACCAGTGTAAATTACTCACGCTTTTCGCCCTACTGTCGAAATACGCAGAGTTCTGGCCAACATGCCAAAAAATAGACGGGTGTGCATTGCCGATATAAGGAAGTTATCCTCAAATCCCCGGAAATGGGAAACGCCATCTATTGGGTAGCTCACATTAACAGGTACCTGGCAGAGACCGCCTTTGCTCCAATACCACCGTACCAAGATCTCTGGATCAAAATCCATTCGATCACCGGTATACTCGTTATCTAACAAATCTACAGTTCGAGATAAGGGATAACAACGCAGCCCACACATGGAATCCTTAATCTCCAGAGAAAGAGTATTAATCCAGATCCATACATGAGTTAGATAGCGTCCCCACAAACGAACTTTAGGTACTGATTTATCGTATTGCGGATAGCCACAAATCAGTGAATCAGGGCACTTTCTGCTTTTCTCTAGGAATTGAGGTATATCAGCTGGGCTGTGTTGACCATCGGCATCGACTTGAATTCCATGACTATATCCAAGCTCTTTCGCAGCTCGCAGACCACTTTTTACCGCGGCACCTTTTCCACCATTAGCCTGGCGAACAACCAAGTGAACCCGCGGACCGTAGCTCTGCTCTAAGCGTTGTAGTTCAATTCTACAGGGCTCATCACAGCCATCATCTATCAGAATGTAAGGCAGGTTTAAGTCATCCAGAGATGCCAGCGTCTCTGCGATCGCCCCCTCATGATTATAAACGGGTATTACAAAACAAAAGTTAGACATGGCTGAAGCACAACCTACCACTGCTATATTCTATATTGCCATCTTGAGTGTTCCGAAAAGAATAATTTAATTTGTTCTTTTCCTGGCTGAACTCCAAAGATAAAGTGACAGCATCACCGGGCATCATTAACTGCTTAAATTTAATCACTTCCATTTGGGTAAACGTACTGCCGGCTTTTACAAGTGGACGGCCAAAATGCATAGCCCAATCCAGCTGTACCACCCCCGGCACTACCGGTGAGCCTTCAAAATGACCATCCAAGCAAGGCAATTCGTCATTAACCGTAAAATTAACTTGACAAGTATTATCTAATATTTCGCTGCTAATAATCTGTGGCACCATTGCTGCCGGAATTTCATCAAAAAGTTGCATTAGCAGGTCTCTCGTTATTTTTCCCTGTAAGTTAGTGGGGATTTCATCAACAAAACGCCAAGAACGTGGCACAGCCACGCCATCTAGATCCTTGGCCAGGGTTTCTCTAAGTTTACGAGCAAGAGAAGCCTTTCCTTTCTTTTGCAATAGTTCTTTCCCGGATTCCGTTAGTGTGGCAACAGCGGCAACTATTTTTCTTTTACGCTCCAGGACAAGTGCATTGGCTTTTACAATATATGAGCTATCAACTAGTAGGGACTCAACTTGTGTAAGAGAAATTCTTTTCTCTTCAATCTTAACAATGCGATCAGCCCGCCCCTTAAGTTCGAACATACCGTCTGTACTTATTTGTACTTTGTCCTGACAAATAAACTCCTTGGGCAACCACGGAGAAGAGACTTTGAGTAACCCATCGCTATTTTTTGCAATGTTCACTCCTTTTAGTGGACTCCAACTTTTCTGACGCAATTGATTACGCCAGGCAATCCCCCCGGTTTCAGTGCTTCCATAGACCTCTATGGGCTGGATTCCACACAACTGATCAATCGCCTTTGCATCTCCTTCCAGTAAAGGCCCCCCAGAAGAAAAGATATCCACTAAGGACTTTCCTAACTCCCATGGCCAGGAAGAAATACGGCGGCTTAACTGTGCAGGGCTTGCAACCCACACGGCAGGCCCCCATTTCCGGGCGTCTTGGAGTAATCCCACAATATCCACATAAGTCTTACTAACAAATCGACGCCCGCTGGCTAGTGGCCACAGTAATTTAAACAGTAAGCCATATATATGCTGGTGGCTTACTGTTGCCAAAGTAGTTGTATTAACCACCCGGGATGACCACTTCAGATTATGGGCCTTAACCTCACTGAGCAATTGATATAAGGTTTTATCAACGGTTTGTGGTTCACCACTGGTTCCTGATGTGAATAATTGAATACCAGCATCAAAATAACTGGGAACAGAAAGCTCTTCGCTATATTGATCCGGAATATTTATACTAAATGCCGAGCTATCTTCCCAGCTGCCCAGTAATAGGGTTTGCTCACCAAGTGTCTGCTGAGTAAATCGCTTGTTATTTGCCGGAATAACAACCACTTCACAACAAGACATAGCGGCAAAAAAGAGTAAACTAAACTCGTAACTATCTTCACAGAAAATGGCAGCTCTTTTGATCCCGGCTTCGTTTAGGGATTTTTTTAGCTTTCGCTCAACAAATGCCAATTCACGTTTAAATTGTGCGAATGAAATTTCCCCACGACTTGAATAGCTAACTACTGCTTGGTCATTCGAGTAACCAAACACCTGTTCAAACTGTACTTTGTCCACGGCCTTAACTCACACCTTATTTTGGACGCGACGACGCAGTAGCCATTCACCACCCATCATAATTCCCATTAGCACATATGAAACAAGGCCATTGTAAAGAGTCCAGACTTTCATATCGCCGTTTAAAACAGTTGCCAGTGCGAGGCTTCCATTAATTAAAAAGAAAAGACACCATGCCTTGGTAACCTTTCGTGTATATAGGACACCTTCAGGTGGTAAATCTGGAGTCGTAAGGCGAGCAAGCCGTTCTACTAATGTTTGCGGTTGACTCAAACTGTATAAAAACAGTGAAAATAGAATCAGGTTACAAAGTACTGGATACCAAAGAAGTCCGTTTGAATCGCCCCTTAACCAGGAAACCCCAACAACAAAAGCCAAGGCCACGGCCATTAACTTGGTGCCAATCGCCTTATTCGCGCCGCCAAACAATACCCTTAAAACCGCAACCATCAACAGCAGTAACAGAATACTACTTAAAGACAAGTATTCTATGCCAAAGTAAATTGCCATAGGGTACAGTGTCAGAATAATGACCAATATTAGCTGCGCGAATCGACTCACTTCTCTGCCATTACCTTTTCAATTGCACCAACTACATCTCCAACAGTTCTTACACTTTTGAACTCTTCAGGTGCAATTTTCTTTCCCGTTACTTCTTTCAAACGAACAATTAGGTCCACAGCATCAATACTATCTATATCAAGATCATCAGAGAGGTGGGCTTCTTCTGTTATATCCGCCTCATCAACCTCAAACATTTCAACCAGAATTTCGGTCAGTTTTGGTAAAATTTCTTCTCTGCTATTCAACATAAATACCTCTATTAAGCGCGGCTGCTGCTTACAAAATTTGCCAGGCTATTCACATTAGCAAAATGTGATTTTGTATCTTCACTTTCTGCATCTATCGATATGTTGTATTTTTTTTGCAGAGCAAGACCTAACTCTAGTGCATCAATAGAATCCAGCCCCAGTCCCTCTCCAAAAAGGGGCTCATCTGCTACAATTTCTTCAGGAGTAATATCTTCCAGATTTAATACATCAATAATCAGAACTTTGAGCTCTTCAACTAACTCTTTCACGCAGCACACTCCTCGGTAAAAAATGCTTTTAATTCTTGAGTAACCTCTCGGGCTACTTGTGGTGTTTCATCTTTTTCTTTTACTTGAATAAAACTCTCTGATTCATTCACATCAAATTTAAAATGTGGTCGACTCAGAGGAATACTGTACCAAGGAATATTTTTCATCAGCATCGGTGGATTACACCGTATTGTTACCAGAGTTGGGGTCACCCCGGAGCGTAACGCCATGTAGGCAGCCCCACGCTGAAACCTAAACGGTTGTCCTGGTACAGAGCGAGTTCCCTCTGGAAAGAGAACTACTGATTCCCCTTTTTGTAGTGATTTCGAAGCCAGTTCGATAATCTGTTCCGGGTCATCATTGGGTATATAGCCTGCAGTCATTACCGCGCCGCGCATAAACGGGTTTCTAAATAAACTGGCTTTTACAATACAGTTGGCATTCGGTATTCGGGATATTAGAAATACCACATCAATAAGCGATGGATGATTTGCCAATATCAATTGGCCTGGTTTAGCTAATTTTTGTTCATCACGAAATTGATAAGTATAAATACCCGTGATATGCATAAAGCCAATAAACAATCGAAAAGCGTTGTGGATACACAAACGAGCCTTGCATTTTCGAACTTCTGTGTCCCGATAGATCACCTTTAATGGTGGGAACAGAACAAACCGCAGTATCAATCCACCGATACCGAACAGGCTAAATGCTATCGCCGTAGCGACCAACCTTAGCCAATACTTGTCTTTTTTCTTTGACGGCAATAAGTTAACTGGCATTGATCTGTAGCTCCCATCTCTCTGAAACAGGTATACGCCCCTCGCGATCAATCAAAGATCTAATCAACAGAAGCTGGTAATCAGGCTCTGTAAATACTGACTCAGCTCCCGCACATTCACTGGCAGTTAACGATAGTTTTATATCTGTATCACTAGATTTATGCTTCGACAAGCGCAGGGCCGTTGCACAAATATATGTTGAACTCTCAGCGCTGGGATAGTACATCTCGGGTAGTGTTTCTTCACAGAACACTAAAAGCAATTCCTCCTCGCCCTCCTGGAGTAGACCAGCAGCCTCTATAAGACCTGACTGCATAGGAAAATCTCCTCCAGCTAACGCAAGTGCTGGAGACCTGGTTTTACAGGCAATAGAGAACTGTCCGGCTATTGCGTTGTGTACAGAAAGTCCAAACGCAGTTGGCGATAGGTCTTCTCTCGCTGCAACGCCTTGCAATAATGAATAAGTCCTCATTGCTTCGCCATGCACTGAGCAAAGCAGTAAAGGAATATCTTCTTGCTGTAATAGCGGAAAAGCGGTATGAAAAACGGCTTTGGCCAGCGGACTCAAACGACGGCGCTGCATTGCAGGAAGAAAAGACACATCCGCCTGGCTATTTCCACCAAGCTGCTTTTCTCCTCTACGCCAATCTTGCCAATCCGATTGATCTGATATTCCCGAGCACCAAGCTCGCCAATTACTGACAACAAATTCCATAACCAAACATTAATTCTGGAGCAGAGCTCCATCCCCCAAAATCAAAAAGCTGAAGCTGGCCTTTCCCACCATTATTTTTAATTAGCTAATAGGTATTGCGCGACCAGAGACAGGGCGGGAATGGTACACAAAATGACCAATAGCCGCCAGTAAAAGCGCTGAATTATAGGCCGGGCTGCAGCCTCAAATTACAGCGATATACATGGGCTTTTCCCACAGCATATTCTCTCGTACTATGGTACATATTTGCCATTCGAAACCTAAACCACTTAGGCACACCCAACCGCTAAAGTGTGAGTTTTTCGAGTCAACCGGATTTCATCAGTTTTAAAAAGAACATTTTCTTAGAGATATTGAATGTTTTATTTTACCTGCTCTTCTTTCGAGAACTGGCCCGGATATTGGCAGGAAGAATCCATACAATTGCTGGGTAGCTCCGAAATCTCGCGGCTTGGAAAAATAAACAACTCAAAGCGCAGAGCTCAATTTCTAGCCGGGCGCTTGCTATTGCGCACTTTGGTAGCAGAACAGTACGGATGCCCACTCAGCAAAATAGCACTCGAGGCTGAAGCACCAAGAGTTGCCAGCACTCAGGGAAAGCCCTTATGCCATGTATCCATAAGTCATTCAGCAAGCTTTATAGCCGTGGCAGCAGCTAAAAATCCCGTGGGTATTGACTGCGAACATGAGAATCGCCAAAGGAATTGGTTGGCCATAGCTAATCAATACTTCCATAAGGCTGAGTTTATCGAACTAAATTCACTCCCAAAACGACAAGCGGCCATTCGGTTCCTTACCCAATGGACAAGTAAAGAAGCACTAGCGAAGTGCTCAGGGATCGACCTGGGGAAACTGCTCGCTTCAGTCCCTATTCTCCAATGGGATCAACAACTGGATCAGCCGCACAGCAGCTACCTATTCTGGTCAGGGCAACCAAAGCCCGGCACCTGTCTCAGCCTTGCTGTTAAACACAGTCAGGCCAGCTCTGTCGCATATCCCATGGGAACCTATAAAGCGAGCCACAATGAAAAAGCAGGGGAGAGTATCTTCCTCAAAAGATTTAGTACTCCTGATTAGAAACTGTCCTCAAGCCTATTAACCCCGCTTAACGCCGAGAAAATAAATCTCCAAAAAAATCGCCTTCGTACCAATAGGGCTGACTATCTGCATCAGCCACTTGCCTGGCAACCAGGTAATTTACCTCGGTAAACTGTTTGGCCGCCTCATAGTTAATTTGCTTATCGGCGACATCTCCTGACTTGTGATAGCGCTCACGAAAAAAAGACATCTGCGCGGCGGTACCATCGACTTTCGGGTCTTTAGCCTCGCGGCCGGTAATAAGGTAAATAGAGGGCACTCCTCGGCGCACAAAATTGTAGTGATCACTGCGCACGAAAATAACTTCCTCTGGCATGGGATCAGGACTTAGTTTTAGTCCTGAGCGGTGTGCAGCCTGCTCCACAACCTGCCCCAGGGATGAATGCTCGGCACCAAAAGCGATAATATCGCGGAATGGATAAAGCAGCATGGGCATATCAAGATTGATATTGGCCACAATAGATTGCAGTGGCACCGTGGGGTATTCAGCAAAATAGTCCGATCCCAATAAACCTTTTTCTTCGGCTGTGACAGCAACGAAAAGCAGCGATCTTCGGGGATTTTGCCCAGACTCCACAAATAGACGAGCAGTCTCCAACATAACTGCAATGCCGGCCGCATTATCCTGGGCTCCGTAAAAAACTTCGCCGCTTTCTTTCTTTCCAATGTGATCCAGGTGCGCAGAGAACACAACATATTCATCTTTCAGGAGTGGATCACTCCCCGGCAGAACTGCCACCACATTGGGGCTGACTACACGCTTGTGCTTGGAACTGCTGGTTAATCTTGCGCGATAGTCAAGGGGGAAGCCTTTCGGAGTCTTTCCTTGCTCGATGTCCGCAAAAATATTTTCAAGACTGCGCTCTGCTCCATTAAACAGTTTGCTGCCCGCAGCAATGCTCAACATAACCCCCGGATACATTCCCGGGATTGCCCTACCGGGCATATCGTTATTTTTCACCCAGTCGAAAGTATCGTCAAAACGATGCTCCGCATAGTAGTCAAATGGGCGGCGCTTCTCCCGCTCGGGCGTATATAACCGAATACTCCCTACAGCCCCATGTTTTGCCGCAACTTGGCGCTTGGTGCTTGGAGAAGAGTAGTGAGCCCCCACTTCACTGGGCAAGCTTTTCGGGCGCCCAGCCAGCATAACCACTATCTTTCCCTTAACATCGAGGCTCGCATAGTCATCAATACCGTAGCCTGGAGCTTCGATACCGTAACCGACAAATACTAACTGCGCCTTGATCTGTGAATGCTCACTCAATGCAGAGGGGGATGCGAGAAAGTCTTCACCAAACCGCATGTCAATTTTATCGCCCCGCCCCTGCAGGACTAATGTGGGCTCGTCTCCATTCCAGCTGGCGCTGCGAAAAGGCACTTCCTGAAAATAACCCTGGTTGCCCGCCGGAATCAGTCCGATCTTTGCAAACTGCCCAGCCACATACTGAGCCGCTTTTAGGTAGCCCTCGCTGCCGGTATCTCGCCCCTCGAGTTCAGCAGATGCGAGGTAATTGATATCCCGCCGGATATAATCACTATCTGCGACAGGGCCAGCCGCGTTAAAGCTGGAGGTGGTACAAGCCACCAGAAGTGCCATAGACAAGGCACCCAATAGACTCTTAACTCTCATGGGGAGTGCTACTTCTCAGGAAAACAAAGCGTGATTGTTAGTACGGACAGGTCGTATGGAATTGCACCAAAATAGAGGTGCTATTGGACCGTCGAGCAATTATCTATCTTAACATGATTCAGGCAGACCCCAGTCCGGGCCCACTAAAGTTTGCTCGAATAGCAATCTTAAATCCTGACTATGCGGCTCGCCCTATACCTGGGAAGGCCCGCTCCACCGCATATGCCACCTTTTCATACGCATTATCTGCACAAAAATCTCCATGGGCGGCAAGAAAATGCAAGAAGGGCTGTCTCAGGATTTGCTCGAAGTCATGTTTCAACCATAACCGCGGGTCTTTACCATTTGGTGTCATCCTTGCCCTCCAGGCAGGAGCAATCTGCATGCCTCGGCGTATACCGGAGAACCTCAACAGATTTCTGCCAAACCAGGAACAGCCATGCCAGGAATGCCAATACTGCAAGGCGTCACAACTGATAAGTAGTCCACCACTAAATGGAAGCCACAATACAGACTCTGGAAACTGGCTTTGGGAAAAGATAATGAAGCGTCCCCCGGGGATTGGGCAGCCCTCATCCTCACGCAACACCCTATCTGCTTTCGGGGGGTAAAAGTCCGAACCCCGCTGCCGCCAAAAAGTAAGATTAAAGTGGTCTCGGTAGTAGAGATCATCACATCCATGGTGGTACCCCAGTCGGATCGCGTGGCTTACACGGCCCAGATCCTGTAACTTTTCCTCAAGTTGTGGACGCAGTCTAATGGGATTAATCAAGGTAAGCTGGTTCTGCCAGCGGGCGACCCCCATATTTCGATTGATGATGACCCCGGGTGCCAACTTGATAGTACCGGGCACATAAAAGAAATTGGGAAGTAGCTGTCGGATCTCACCGTGGGGTTCTGTGGAGGGATAATTGATACGCACAGGCAGGTTACATATCAGCTGTATTGAACTCGATTGCGGATACCGCGAAGAATTTTTACCGCAAACTCCGCACGATCTTCGGGGACAAAAATATGGTCGCAATGTAGAGTGGATACCACACTGGTATTGATTCCAGCCTCCATCAGTTCCTGGGCGACCACGGGAATAACCCTGACTGCATCAAGGCCAGCCAGGATCTGTAGGGTGATCTGGCGAAAGGGGGCACTCGCCGCAATATCTAATTGCTGGGCCGAACTTTGAGGCAGTATCACACTCATTCCCTCACCTTCTCGAAAAAAACATAAACTCTCTGGCAAAATATCTGTAAACCGATTATCAGAAACCTGACAAAATACATAGATTTCATCGTGTAGCTTGGGATACAAAGTTCTCAATGCTCTCACTATGGGTAGGTCAGCTTTCATGCTTTCATTGCCGCCTGAAAAGATTCTCCAGCCTGGTTGATACGACAGCTTTCTCTTTAGTCGTACCGTTTTCAGCACAGTCTTGCTGATTAATACCTGTGTTTCAGGTAAAAATGACCCAAGTATAAAACTACATTTTTCATAGATTCTCTATTACCTGGCAGCATATTTTAATTTGGGCAAGGTAAGATCGCGCATTTTTTTAGAATCATTTTCCTAATAGAGACGGATATTTAATAACTAAATAGTTTTGGTAATTATCCTTGGGCTTTCAGGAGAGGGCTTTTGAAAGCATGAAAAGTGAGAAATATATTGGAGAGGACTAATTTTTATTGAGAGAGATTGACCTGGTGACTGCGGGCAGTTACGGACTTCTCAGCTCTTCACCATCAAATTCTGGCTCATTGGGTGCGGGTGTCGTATCAATTTCCGATGATTCCTGTTCGGCCTCCCAGCTCTTCAGCACCGCATCAATATCCTTTTCCAGGCGCACACGGGGGAATTGGGGACATGGTGAATCTCTATCTGGATCATGCCATGCAGACAGGGGAGCAACAAAAACCACCAGGGATTTATGCAGGCGATTTCGTCCAATACTCACTTCTGTCCATGTTGTTTGCCAGGCAAATTTTCCCCTTACCGCATAGTCGCTTTCATAGGATTTTAAGGTAAGAAAATAGGGATAAATTTTCCCTCGCCGGCAAATAATTCTGCGCCCGGTCTTTATATTGGCCATTTGTGTAAAAGGGTCAAAATACCAATTAATATCGTACCCAAATACGAATTGCATCTCTCCATTTTGCCTTAGAAAAGCGTAGGATCTCCCAGTGCCATCGGGCTTAAGACTCCAGACATGCCGCGCTTCACCATCGCGGGAAATCAGCCAGGCCCCAACCCATTGACTGGCATCGTAGCGTGATTTTGCATGCCAGCCATCATTAAGTGTTTTTCTTTTCTCTTCGCTGGCATTTGCAGTTAAGGCAAAAAACAGCAGCGGCAGGAAGAGATAGAATTTCATCCATTCCCGCCTACTACTCATCTTTTCCACACGCGAATTAAGCAGCGTTCGCACGGAGTAAACTGCTAGCGACTGACAATATCCGGACAACTTGCACCGGCCTTGGGGGTTCGCCAGTCAGCCAACCGACGCTGGAAGCTCAGAAGCCCACCGCCCGCCTGTAGCCAATGACGGCCATCAATCACTGCAAATAGAAGGGTGGCACGGCTCCAATCCCGAAATGCGACAGATACGACCCCGCCCTTACAGCGCACCGAAGTTCCCGTTTTAACTCGCACCCGGTCACCATCCAACTGCCAGTTAATGGCAAAACCATGGGTCAATAGGCCTTTGGCATTAAATCCATAGGCATATCCGGAGCCATCAGCATGCAGTTGCCACACTAATTGATCATCGCCTTCACTCACAACCAGCCAATTTCCCGCCCACTTTTGCTGGGCGGACTCTGCCGAGGCCCACATTGGCATACTCAGGAATATTGCTGTGACGAACGAAACAACCGGCTTGATAAAATGCCGCTTCGGTAAATGACGCAAAAACTTCATGCGCTGCCCTACGGTATCGGCCCCAGTGCAATACAGGGGGTGGGTTATTCAAAAGACGACTGGAGAAGTCGCCAATTTTCCTTTCCGATTACGGAGCTAAAGCCTCACTTATCGGCGTGAAAAAGCGCTTCGGCGCTATTTTTCACATCCCTCGAAAAGTAAGGCTAGACGCAATTTACAACGATGGCAGGATAAACGTTAAAAATATTCAAATTTACGACAAATTCACAATGAGAATAGGTGGTCAGTATTACTGGTAGCCCAATTATTTGGATTTTGCTTCGGAGAAATTCTTATCAGCTCTCCACACGCGGTATTTCAGCTGCACGCCCTGGGGAAGGTAAATGACCAGTGGTAACCTGCTGTTATAGGGCAGCATCAATCCATCGCCACGCACGGTGATAAATCGCCGGGTCTCACTAGCTTGCGCACACACCTTTTGGGTATCAGTAGTTGGGGTGAGGTCAGACAAGACATAAAAGGGGTAGCCCCATCCAGGAAGAATTTCTTTTCGCAGGGGAGCACTGAAGCTTTGCAGGTTACAAGCGGCAATTTGGCTCTTACCCGGTATCAATTCGACCCTAAAGCGACTTTCATCGACAACTTTGGGCAAATTGATAACATGGCGCAATTTTCCGTCAACCTCCCCCGGAAATGCATCCAGTGCCTCGGAGCCATGGGTATCCACAACCATTAACAACAGAAAAACAGTGGCAAGTACTTTTGACATGGCATGGCCTCACGTCTGAGCCAAGAATTGGCGGACAAAACTTTTTAAAGTTTAGTTCGCTTTCGTCTGCGCAGTCCCCACCAGAGTAATGCCCCTAACCCTATCGCCAGTGCGAACAGAACCGCCGCCCACACATAGCGCCGCTCCCTCACCACAGGCGGCTCCAACTTCGAGTGAGCTAAATTCAAGTTCTCTCGCAGGTTTTGTAACCCGGCGATCACTTCGGTAGAGCTGGCACCACCAATCAAATCGCCACGCAACTGCTGCCACTGGATCTGAAGCTGTTCCACCAATTCCCTGTCCCGTATCAGTAACTGCTGTCGCAGCGGTCTATATCCCTCTCTATAGGCCAGCATCAACTTGCTGTATGCCCCGGTAGTGTCCCCCCCTCGATAATCGGTTTCCGCCAGCTGCAGCAAACCGACAGCTCTGACCAGGGGCGGTACCAACGTGCGCACAAGATGTGGATTTCCCCGCCACCACATCAGTGCCTGTTGCAATGGCGCCTCAAGTTCCGACGGTTTCGTGGTCGCCATGCCGGGTAACCCCAGCAAACCGGGATATTTGGAAGCTAAATCTGAAGAAGGTGGCAACTGATTCGCAACCGGGAAAGACGCTACCGTTACCGCCAACGCCCAGCGCTGCAGGCCCGTCAGGTCTCCATCAATGTCAGCGCTATGGATAGAGTCCGTCACCGGGTCCAGGGTGTTATAGAGATCGTAAAGACTGAAGCCCGCCATTCGCTCTGGATTATTGAGGTCCGGACCCGCGGTGCCACCCTCACCAGCGCCACCGTGACAACCAGCACATCGCTGTTGATAAACAGGCATCATAAACCCCGGCGAGGGCAGCGAATAACCCGGTGAACGCTGTAATTGATACAGTACGGCGAGGCGATCGGCGATCGCATTAGCCCGACGGCGCACCTCTGTGGCGGACGCTTTATCGTCGATTAACTTGCTCAGTGCTAAGAGACTGTTCTGTAGCCCCTTCCGACCGGGCCGATCGGGGAGCTGTGTGACCAGGTGAAGGACTTCTTCCACCTGTTGCTTTTGCAACTCATATAGAGGCGTATCCAGTCGCTGGCCTCCCTCTACAGCATCTCCATAGTCAACAGCTATATAGGAGAGAAGATTGCTCGCGCGGGCCGCCAATGTGTCACTGCTGGGATTGTCCTGCGCACAAACCGGCGCATTCGAAACAATTGAAAGTAAAAGTAATAAAATCCATTTGAGTCCCATTAGCAGCTTCCGAGTCGAACAGGAATTGATAGAGAGGGAACCGCTCTTCGAGTTTTAGGGCACCACTTCTAGGGTAGAAATAAAAAACCCCGCTCAAGGCGGGGTTTGTTCAATCGGGCAGCTTAGCCGCGTTCTGCACGCTCTTTGGCAATCAGGTAGTCCGCTACCTGCAGCATCAGCTCCTGACCATTGCTCTTGCCTTTATAGCCTGGGAAGGAAGAACTGATACGGTATTTGCCCGCAACAACGACCTCTGGTGTACCGGTCATTTTGTAAGCGCGCTGGTTGGCCATACCCTGCTTCACTTTGCTATTGATAGCGAAGGAATTCATCAGCTTGGCAGCTTTGGCGCCATCTTCGCCGTGCTTGTTAAACAGAGCTTCGATAGCCTTCAGATCGGGCTTCCAGTTGCGACCCTCGCGGATAGCCAGCATCTGGCGCTGGCTGTAGATGGTATTGAAGATAGGGGTATGCATCTTCTCCAGGACACCCATAGCATCTGCTACGTAGTACAGACGAGCGTGAACATCCATCACCGGTTGCCAGATAGCTGGCAGCTTCAGCAGTGCCACATCGCTGGGCATCTTTTCTTTCCAGCGCTCAAGGGTTGGCTCAAAGGTGAAACAGTGGGCACAGCCATACCAAAACATCTCGGTCACTTCGATCTTGTCGTTGCTCTTCTGCGGTACCGCCTGCGGTAGGACTTCGTAGTGCTGGCCCGCTTTAAACTCGCCACTTTCCTGGGCGCATGCAACGAGGCTGAACATTACAGCCAAAACCATCGTGATCGGGGCGAGAACTGCTCTCATAAGTCATCTCCAACTTTTATTTAGTGGTGCGAACGCCGTAGCCGGCGGGCTGTCGAGCCACTGAGGACACAATAGACAACGCAGATTATTTAAGTTCCCAGACCCTCGTGCAAGGAAACACTGCAAAATCTCATCAGATTGCCCCGGTATACGGTCTTGGAATTTGGTGACAGACACAAAAAAGGCCGGTCTAGGACCGGCCTCAGTCTATTCAAGCCCTGTGACGCTTATTCGGTCAGGCCGGCGATGTAGTTGGCCAGGGCCTTGATCTCCGCATCGGAGAGTTGCTTGGCCACAGTACGCATAGTGCGGACTTCACCGTCATTGTTGCGGGTGCCTGCGCGGAACGCTTTCAGCTGGGCCTCAATGTACTCTGGGTACTGACCGCCCAGACGCGGATAACCAGCCGGTGCATTGCCCAATCCTGTGGGAGAGTGACATCCCATGCAGGCTGGAACACCAGTCTCCATATTGCCTGCACGATAGACTTTACGTCCAAGCATTAGGCCGTCCACGTTTTCACCGCTATTCAACATAACAGAAATAGCTTCAGAGCCTGACAGCTGCATAGGCTGAGAAGCAAAGTAAGCCGCAAGATCCTGCAGGTCCTGTTCGTTGAAGTTATCCAACTGACCTATCATCTGCGGCACGTCGCGGGTTTTACTTTTGATATCCTGAAGTTGCTTAAACAGGTATTTTTCGCCGAGCCCAGCAATCTTTGGAAAAGCCGGTGCAATACTGTTACCGTCGGTGCCGTGACAGGCTGCACATTGAGCGGCCTTGGCCTTGCCCGCAGCAGCGTCACCCGCAGCCATCGCCAAGGGCACGGCGCCCAAGCCGAAAACTAAACCGAGTGCCAGAGCAGTGTTCTTGATAATGCTGTTCATACGTCGTCCCGTTGCGCGCTGTGAGATGGCGTTTCGCACCGCCCCCGATAGTCCTGCGACGCGAAAACGGCGGCATTATATACTTGCGCGCCAAGCGAGTGTACCGAATAAACAGACTTATACGATGTCAGATACCGAATTTAAACCTCAAACACCAAAACTGAACTACCGTTCCATACAATTCCTCACCAGCGCCCCCACTCTGACTGAGTGTCCGGAGGACCTTGGTGCCGAAGTGGCCTTTGCCGGCCGCTCCAATGCGGGCAAGTCCAGTGCCATCAATGCGCTCACGGAAAACAACAAGCTGGCGCGTACGTCCAAAACGCCGGGACGCACCCAGTTGATCAACTTCTTCCGTATCTCCGACCAACAGCGTCTGGTCGACCTACCCGGCTATGGTTTCGCCAAGGTCGCCCGCAGTATGAAAGACGAGTGGCAGCGCCACCTGGCTACATACCTTGAGAAGCGCCGATGCTTGCGGGGGCTGGTACTACTGATGGACATCCGCCAACCCCTTAAAGAGTTCGATCTGCATATGCTCACCTGGGCGGTCGAAGCTGAACTCCCAGTGCATATACTGCTGACCAAGGCCGACAAATTGAAGAACGGCCCAGCCAATAACACCCGCTTCGCGGTGGAAAAGGCCCTCAAGGAGCGAAACCTGAATCGCGGGGTCACTTTGCAGATTTTCTCATCGACTAAGAAAACTGGCCTGGATAAATTGGAACGCAAGCTCAACGGGTGGCTGGCTATCTCAGGAGAAGCCAACTCCACCGAGGATTGAGCCAGCTGGCAGCCGGGGGCAGCGCCCCCCGAGCAATCACCAGTGTTTCATTTTTCCAAGCCATTAGAAAATTCCTAAAAGTGAACTCCGGGCACACCAGTTGCCACTGCTTTACGCTTCTGTTCGGGGATCAAGGAGCGGAGCAGTACCCGGTGCAGCCTCCGGCGTGCCCCCGGAGTTAAACAATGCAATTCCTCTGCATGTAAGTATCTCTGCGCGAGAAGAGCGGCAAGGGTTTCTTCATGTATGGCAATCGTCAACAGACGGGAATTGCCATTGGCACTCATCTTTTCAGCCCCCTCAGTGCAAGCTGTTTCCGCCGTTGATACAGGCGGACAATCTGGCTGTGGAGAAGTCGCGAACCTGCTTCTGCGTATCTCCGGGATAAAGGGAGCTGATGCAATCCGCTGCAACCCTTTGCTTGTGGCTATCGCCCAACTCGCGGGCGAGAACTGAGCTGGCACCGGCCAGTATGTAGTTTCGAAGTTTTTCATCGCCCAGCTCCCGGTAGGCAGCCATTAACCAGATGGCGCTCTCACTAAAGCGCGTTGCCGAAATGGCATAAGTCGGCCACTGTTTCTCCAGCAGGAAGCTGGCCAGATCAAAGGCACACCCCAAATAGGGAATTGCCTCGGCGTAGTTGCACTCTTCAAGCAGAAGCTTGCCGCGCTCCATCCAATCGAGCCACGCCTTCTCGGCACGATCCGTGTCAGCGGTCAACCATTGGCGATGGTTGGCACACAAATAACGTAAATTCACCGGTAACCCCCCCAAATTTGACTTGCGTTAAAGATAATGCGAACCATTATCATTTGCAAGAGCATTCATAACCAGGGACGGTTTTTTCGCTGTAAGTGACTCGGAGGGTTAATTGCGGAGATAAAAAAAGCCGGCAGATGGGGCCTGCCGGCTAGGGGACAGTGCCCTTGGGGTGGGGCACTTGCCAGATGCACCCAGGGGGACGGGTGCATCTGAGGGTTCGTTACAACCCACAATTTCTTTACCCAATTCGATATTAGGCTGGTTCCCCGAGCTTCCCAAACTCATGTTTGCCAACTCGGGATAGGCTTATCTTAAACCCCGGAAAGTGTTTATTCCGGAAGTAGATTCCAACCAATGCAATAAAGGCTTTTTATTACGAACAAAAGATCAAATATTTTCTGATAAGTGGTGCGAAGGCGAATTGGTAGAAGCATAAAAAAAACCCCGGAGTTGGGGACCAACCGGGGTGGAAAAAGCTAAACGCTTTGGGGTTAGGGAGCAACAATGAACTGTAATCTTGGATACATCCCTATCCCCGATGGTTCCCAGGCCTTTAGTAAATAAGTGTAAACAAAATACGTGTTTTGGCGCCTCATACGTTCTTATTAATAAAGGCGGTTAGTTTTTATCAAATTGTTAACTCTGTCACTGGGCCATTGCTGTGCAGGCGGCGGATACATTCGGCTATCAGCGGCGCACAATCCACCCATTCACAATTCCCCTGCAGCTGTGACTGAGGCAGGGAATTCGTCACCACGATAGATTCCACCGGCAGTCTCGCCATCGTCGTATGGGCATCGCGATTGAATTGCCCGTGAGCACAAAGCACTAAAATCCGTCGCGCTCCCCCTTTTGTCACCGCCTCCACCGCCCTTGCAACTGTATTGCCAGTAGCAAGTAAGTCATCGACGATAATGACCGTGGCATCTTTAACTTCCCCAATCAAGGTTCCCCCACTCAAAAGGGCACCGCTGCGATATTTCTCCACAAAAGCACTAGACACCGGTACACCCAGCTGATCCCCGAGGGCCAAGCGAAATTTTTCCGCACGTTTGATGCCCCCCTCATCTGGAGACAGAACAACCAGGGGGCCGGGGTCCGCGGACAGGCGCATTCGCGCCACCTCGATCATCAGGGGGTAGGAAACCAGATGAACAGTGCGGCAGCGGAATGCATTCTCAAAGGCCGGGAGAGAGTGGACATCCATTGTCACCACTACATCAACTCCGGCAACTTCCAGGAAGCTGGCCAGGTAGCGGCTCGGCAGGGGGTCGCGCAGCCTAGTGCGCCGCTCTTTTCGCGCGTAACAGAGATAGGGAATGACCGCGGTCACTCTCGCGGCACCGGCATCGCGAAGCGCTCCAATAAAAAACAGGCACCGCATCAGCTTCTGGTCAACACAGCTACTGGCGTCGGTGTAAAGGGACTGAACAAGAAAAACATCCGCGCCCTCTACATCGTCCAATGGCCGGATTTTGCACTCGCCGTCATCAAATTGCCGCTCTTCGTGGCGGGATACCGGTTCACCGAGACTTGCGGCGACACGCCCAGCGAAATCGGCACCTACATCAAGACTGAATAATTTAATACGGCCCATAAGCGCGCCACAGTATCTGAATAAAGTCAGCCGGTTGCTTACCCTCCGGCAGCTGAGATGACGGCTGGATACTAATTGTGTGAGTCACTTCCATTCGGGTTAGCGCTCCCTGCTTGGCGATTCTCATTCGCTCAATGGCTTTGCACGTTTTAATAGAAGTATGGACGGTGGAAATTGGGAACTGGAAAACCACAGAGGCAGTGATTTATCGATAGAGGAGAAACAAGAGTATTCAGTGCCCGCAACTAACTAAAGCTACGGGCAAAAAAATGCCCCGGACTTGGGGGAGTACCGGGGCAAACATCTGACTTCCTTGGGGGATGATGACGCATTCCAACAATCTTGCCTTTTTAGAGGGGCTGTCGCCGGAACAGTTCCACGGATTTTCAAAAAGAATGTAAAAACGCCTAAAAAAACACAAAGTTTGGCACTTTATTCATCAATACCAGCAAGGGCGCGCCAACTTATTCCATAGAAGGCACCATGCCCATTCTCCAAGGTGAATTTTTCCGTCAAATTAGTGTGCCTGATCCCAGTCTCGGCCCTGGCCCAGATCCACAATCAGGGGAACATGCAGTTCTGCCGCGCCCTGCATCAGCTCGACAATCCCATTGGCCACAGTTTCGACTTCATCTTTAGGCACTTCCAGAACCAATTCATCGTGGACCTGCATAATCATCCGGGTAGCCAGATTCTTATCCCTGAGCCAGTTATCCACAGCGATCATGGCGCGCTTGATAATATCGGCAGCAGTGCCCTGCATTGGTGCGTTAATTGCAGTCCGCTCCGCTGCCTGACGCTGCATACCATTGCGCGAATTGATTTCCGGTAGATAGAGACGGCGCCCAAACAGGGTTTCCACATACCCTTTCTCCGCCGCCTGGGCGCGGGTGTCCTCCATGTAGCGCAGCACACCCGGGTAGCGCTCAAAGTAACGATCGATATAAGTTTGAGCGTCAGCGCGGGGAATATCCAACTGCTTGGCCAGGCCAAAAGCCGACATACCGTAAATCAGACCAAAATTAATCGCCTTGGCCCGTCGACGCTGTTCATCAGTCACCTCGTCTTGGGCTACCTCAAAAACTTCTGCCGCTGTTGCCCGATGAATATCGGCACCCTGGGCGAAAGCGTTGACCAGCCCTTTATCGCCAGAGAGGTGTGCCATAATTCGCAGCTCAATTTGCGAGTAGTCCGCAGCAATAATCTCACTGCCACCATTGATTCTGGGGTCGACAGTGAAAGCCCGGCGAATACGGCGCCCCTCCTCGGTACGAATGGGAATATTCTGCAAGTTAGGATCACTGGAAGACAGACGCCCGGTAGCCGCCACTGCCTGGTGATAGGAAGTATGTACACGACCACTGCCCGGATCGATCATCTTTGGCAGTTTATCGGTATAGGTATTTTTCAGCTTGGCAAGTCCGCGATACTGCATGATCAGCGCCGGCAGCTCGTGGTTGTGGGCCAATTCCTGCAACACAGCTTCAGCTGTGGAGGGGGCACCCTTGGGTGTTTTCTTGATCACCGGGATTTGTAGCTTTTCAAACAGAATCGCTCCCAGCTGCTTAGTAGAACCCAGGTTGAACTCTTCACCGGCAACCTCATAAGCCTGTTGCTCCAGTTCTCGCATCCGCTTTTCAAGTTCCGCACTCTGTTCTGCCAGCATCTTGGCGTCAATATAGGCTCCATTGCGCTCCATACGTGCGAGCACCGGTAGCAGGGGCATCTCAATCTCATCGAGAACCTTTACCAATGTCGGCTCTCGCTCCAAGCGCGTGCTCAGCTCATTGTGCAAGCGCAGGGTGATATCTGCGTCTTCAGCGGCATAGGGCCCCGCTTTATCCAATTCGATCTGGTTAAAAGTCAGCTGCTTGGCGCCTTTACCGGCGATATCCTCGAAGTGAACCGTGTGCTCCCCGAGGTACTTGAGTGCGAGACTGTCCATATCGTGGCGGCTGCCGGTGCTGTCCAGGACATAGGACTCCAGCATGGTATCCCGTGCAATACCGCGCAACTCAATACCATAGTTGGCGAGGATGTGACTGTCGTACTTCAGGTTCTGGCCGACCTTCTTCTGCTGCGCGTCTTCCAGCAGCGGCTTGAGTTTGGCCAGTACTTCGTCAAAAGGCAGTTGTTCAGGCGCTCCCATATAGTCATGGGCCAGAGGGATATAGGCAGCGCGATAGGGCTCCACCGCGAAAGACACCCCCACCAATTTTGCCTGCATGTAGTTGAGGCTGGTGGTCTCAGTGTCGAAAGCGAAAATATCTGCGCCTTTGAGTTGCTCCAGCCAGGCATCGAACTCTGCCATTTCCCTCACTATGACGTAGTCGCGCTCAACGGCTTCCGACATAGCCTCTTCGGCCTCTTCGCTGCTCAACTCTTCCAGCCAACCGCGAAATTCATTCTGAGTAAACAGATCAATCAGGGCCTCGGTATTGGGCTCTGAATTGTGCAGGTCCTGCGGGTGATAAGGCATCTCCACATCGGTTTTGATCGTAGCGAGCTTATAGGAAAGTTCTGCAGCCTCGCGGTGCTCTGCCATTTTTTTACCAAGGGTTTTTGAGCCGCGGAATCCCAATGGTGCAATAGCATCCAGATCCTCATAAATGGTCTCCAGTCCTCCCAGGTTCTGCAGTAATGCCAGCGCAGTTTTCTCGCCCACCCCCGGAACTCCAGGGATATTGTCAGATTTATCGCCCATCAGGGCGAGAAAATCGATAATCAGCTCCGGGCCGACACCAAACTTTTTAACCACTCCTTCGCTATCCATTTCGGTATTGGACATGGTGTTAACCAAATTAATACCGGGGCGCACCAACTGCGCCATATCCTTATCGCCAGTAGAGATAATGACTTGCTGACCCTGGCTTTGGGCTTCCAGTGCCAGTGTGCCAATCACATCATCAGCTTCAACTCCCTCGACCACCAAACGCGGCAATCCCATAGCATCGATAATGTCGTGGATAGGCTGGATCTGCTCGCGCAGGTCATCAGGCATAGGGGGGCGATGGGATTTGTACTCGGCAAACATTTCATCGCGAAAAGTCTTACCTTTGGCATCAAAAACAACAACTACTGAGCTGCCCGGGTGCTCCTTAAGGTGTCGGCGCAGCATACTGATCACTCCGCGCACCGCGCCCGTGGGCTTGCCCTGGCTGGTGGTCAATGGCGGCAGAGCGTGAAAGGCGCGATAGAGATAGGAGGAACCATCCACCAAAATCAAAGGGACGGCTGAGGTGTTTTGTTTACTCATAGATGATGAATTCTTGCTTGCTTGGTTTGGCGTTCGGGACGCGCGGCAGGCCGATAGGATAACGCCCTTCGCGTTGTTTTTCTGCTCACAGACATTTTCCCTTGAGGCAGCCTAAGCAACCTCTGCACAAAAGCCCACTCCGCTTACCCCTCTAACAAAAACTATCGGCGCATCGATCTCACCAAATCCCCAGACTTGTCTAGTCTTGCCGGTAGCGACCTTATGCGTTCGCTATTCCCCGGAAATCAAATCACCATAGGCTGCCCATCGGCAGTTAGGGGTCTTTTATTTCCGCAAAACTGTACCACCCGATGTTGAAGGAAGGATTCTAAAGATGAGAGGAGTGATGCGTGCCACCCTGTTGTTTGCCGCAAGTTTATTTACTATCTCAGCAAGTGCCGGCTCGGATTGCAGTGCAGAGCACACGGTTGAAGCCAATACTGCTGAGAAAAGGCAATCACAGCAGGCAGAGGTAGAGGACCGCGAACTGATACTCAGGCAAGCGATACGTGAAAGAGAAAACGACTTGCTGGAGAGACAGAGACAGCAGCTGGAAAAACTGCAACAACAGGCGGAGAGAGATGCTGCACTGGTAGAGAAACTGCAGCAGATAACTAATCGGTCTTAACCCCCTACCAGATCCCGCCCCCTGTTCAGGTTGGCGGGATCACTTCCTATTATTCCTTATTGCGGTCGGGCACCTGGCTCAAACAGGTACGGGCCTGGGTTAACAGGGATTCAATCAAGTCCCTGTAATTGGCATCTTCGCCAAGCTGATCACCGAGCAGGTCCAATGCGGCGTAGCGCAGCCCTAAATTCTCAGCCAATTGCTGGTCGCGGTCATTGGCCGGCATGTCGCCAAACAGACAGCCATCCCCAATCCCTGACAGCTCCAACATCGCCTTGGCACCATGGCCCCCGCCACTACCATCGCCCAGGGCATGGGTCTTCACCCCCGCCGAGCCGAAAAAGTGGCCATAGGCATCGTGTGTAACAACGATCGGGACCTGACGATATCCATATAAGGCCCGATCAAGTACTTTCTGTAGGCTAGCCATTGAACTGGAAAACTCTCTGGCACGAGTCTTATAAAACTCTGCCTGCTGTGGCCGCAATCGCGCCAGGCGCTCTGCGATTTGAGCTGCCGCTATTGCCGCGTTGCGGGGACGTAACCAAAGATGGGGGTCGGTAACACTGGCCCCCTCAAATTCAAGTGCTTCAATATCTAGTAACTGCAGTTGCTGGTCAGCGGGCAACAGGGCCGCTTGTTTTGCCAGTACACCCTCCATTTGTGGTCCCAGCCACACCAACAGCAGGGACCGTTCAAGTGCGGCTCGATCAGAAACGGTAGGGGCGTAGTGGTGGGGATCGGCGCCCTCAATTAGTACACGTACCGGTATATCCTCACTAGTAATTTCTCGGGCGATCAGGGCCAATGGGCGTACGCTGACCACCAGCTCACCCCCGCTGCCAGATTCCGGCTTGCTACACGCAGCGAGCCAGAGCCCGGAAAGAAGCACGGCAGGGATTATAAAAAGACGTTTGAAGGGATACATCGGAAACATTAGGCGGCGAAAAATTGCGATATAATCACAACCAGCGCCAAGCTGCCAGCCTGGCTGCCCATATCCGGCACATAACGTATGAAACCATACACTTTAAAGACTTCCCTGCGGAGATTGAATTCTGAATCCACCCCAGCCGCTTATTACAGCTGACAATATCGCCCTTCAGGTGGGCGGCAGGCAGTTACTTAAAGATATTACAGTCGAATTGTCCCAGGGGGAGATAGTCACCTTAATCGGCCCCAATGGGGCCGGTAAAACCACCCTACTTCGCCTTCTGTTGGGACTCAGTCAACCGAGCCAGGGCCATGTGTGGCGACAGGCTGGTTTGCGCATTGGTTATATGCCCCAGCGACTTCATATCGACAGCTCAATGCCGATGTCAGTTGAGCGTTTCTTGCAGCTCGGCCACTCGACTATGAAGCGAGATCAAGCGTGTTCAGCGCTGGAGAGGGTGGGTGCAGAGCAACTTATTGGTGCCTCCCTGGCAAATCTCTCCGGGGGAGAGATGCAGCGGGTACTACTCGCCCGTGCGGCATCGCGCAAACCTAAGCTCCTGGTCCTGGACGAGCCAACTCAAGGGGTGGATATCGGAGGTCAAAGTGAGTTGTATCAGTTGATAGCCACTCTGCGCGACGAACTTGGCTGCGGCGTGTTGCTTGTTTCACACGATCTTCACTTGGTAATGGCCGCCACCGATCGGGTCCTGTGCCTGAACCAACACATTTGCTGTCACGGACACCCTGAACAAGTGAGCCGTCACCCCGCCTACCTGGAATTATTTGGCGACAAGGTTGCCCCCTATACCCATCAACACAACCACCAACATAAATTGAGTGGTGATATTGCACCTCCGAACAGCTGTAATCATCAATCCTCTCTCTCAAATACAAAAAACAAAGAGCAAAAATAAGTGGTCGATTTCGGCGAATTACTGCACAGCCAATTTCTCTGGTACGCCCTCGCCGCCGGCCTTACGGTCGCCGTCGTCAGTGGCCCTTTGGGGTGCTTCGCTGTGTGGCGCCGTATGGCCTATTTTGGCGATACACTGGCTCACTCAGCCCTGCTCGGAGTAACCCTGGGTTTTGTACTGCAAATTATGCCGACGGTGGCTGTCGGTATTACCTGTTGTTTGCTGGCACTCCTGCTGATGTATTTACAGCAACGGCAAAAACTCGCCGTGGATACTTTGCTGGGGATATTGTCTCACTCGATGTTAGCGCTTGGAATTGTCACCGTCAGCTTGTTCAAGATTAAGGTGGATCTCCTGTCACTGTTGCTGGGGGACCTGCTTGCCGTCAGTGGCCAGGACCTGGTATTGATGGCCATCGCTGCTGCCACAATCCTCGCGCTGCTTTACTTCCTGTGGGAGCAGTTACTGGCTTTCACCCTGCACGAAGAATTAGCTTCAGTGGAGGGTATCCCTGTAGAGCGGTTGCGAATTGCACTGATGTTAATGCTGGCAATACTGATCGCCATCGCAATGAAAGTCGTAGGGGTTCTGTTGATTACCGCCCTGTTGATTATCCCCGCAGCCACCGCACGAAAACTGTCCCGCACACCAGAGCGCATGGCTGTACTGGCCTCCCTGCTGGGATGCTTGGCGGTAGTGCTCGGCCTTCTCGCCTCTATTTTGTGGAATACGCCGGCGGGACCATCCATCGTTCTGGCAGCAGCGCTGTTCTTTCTCACCTCACAAGTACGTACCAGCTGAAACTCCTATGAGATAAACTCATCCTAATTTCTTATTTGATAATGCTATTTGTCGCAATATGTCGCATTAATCAACCAGTTTGTGAGAGATTTGTCACCGTTTATCGCAATAAGCTAATGCTTAGCCGTTAGCCAATTGTGTCAATTTTCCGTCGTTGCTAGTGTTGCCCGACGACCAGCCACATTAGGCCAGTCACGGATAATGACAATAAAATGGACGCACACGATATGGAAAAATTCTCTCTCCGTCGCAAGGCATTAACTACTGCCATACTGGCTGCAACCGTAGCCACCAGCCCGCAAACACTTTTTGCCGCCGAGGAACAGGCAATAGAAGAAGTTGCGGTTGTAGGCTCCCGCATTAGTCGCAACGCTGAATTTGAAACGGCTACACCGATCCAGGTGATGGATCGTGATGCCATCGAAAAATCCGGCTACACCAACCTGCAACAACTTTTTGAGAAAAACCCTGCCGCCGGTAACGGCACTTTCTCAACCCGCGGCAACAACCAGGACTCTACCGCTAACGGGGCAGCCGCTGTAAGTCTGCGCGGTATGGGCGCCGATGCCACTTTAGTACTGGTGAATGGCAGACGTGTCGCAATCAGCGCATTTGCCGAGAGCATTACCACCAGCTTTGTGGACATCAACAGCGTGCCCTTGGCGGCGATTGAACGGGTGGAGGTCTTGAAGGACGGCGCTTCCGCGATTTACGGTTCTGACGCTGTCGCCGGCGTGGTTAATCTGGTACTGCGTAAGGACTTTGAAGGCGCTGAAGTATCCGTAGATTACGGTGGTGCTGATGGCTATGACGAGCAGTCCACGTCTGCTGTCTGGGGTATCAATGGGGATGACTCAAACCTGACCATTATCTTCGATCATCATAAGAACAGCAGCCTATCCAGTACAGAACGCAGTGGTTTGGATACCGCCAATCAATCCGGCCGCGGTGGCATGGACTTCCGCTCCTCCCGAGGCTACCCCGGAAGCTTTATTAGAGTCAATGGTACCATTGTTCCCGATCCAAACTGTCCAGAAGAGCGCGATACCGGTGAAGTCTGTGTCTATGATTACGGTCCCTGGACTCTGCTCACGCCGGAGTCTGAGCGTACCGGCCTATTGATGCTAGGCCATACCCAGTTGTCGGACAGTGTGGAATTCTTCAGCGAGATTGCTGTTCAGCACAATACCTCAGTAGCTCAAGGTGCACCCACACCTCTTGATGGAGACGCGGGCCTCTATGTGCTGGCGGATCACCCTAATAACCCATTCGGTGAAGATGTAGACATTTACCGCTATCGCACGGTCGATGCCGGTGCACGTCAGTGGGATATAGAAACCGATAACCTGCGCGGCGTCTTCGGCCTGCGCGGCTCTATCGCCGATTGGGATTGGGAGGCATCTGTACAGCGCTCCCGCAGCGAATCCAAGCAAACCGGTGATCGCTCCCAGGGTTGGGTACGCACGGACCTGTTACAAGAGCAGATTAACGCCGGTAATTACAATCCCTTTGGTGGGGTACAAAATCCGGATTCCGTGATCGATGCCATTACCACCAGCCTGGTCCGCCAGGGTAAGTCTGAACTGACCAGCTACGACTTCTCAATCAATGGCGATTTATTTGACACTTCCAGTGGCACCGTTGCCATGGCTGCCGGCTTGGAGTATCGCGAGGAGAAGGCTTCCGATATCCCTGACGACCAGTTCCAGCGCGGTTTGATTTTCGGTACAGAGTCAGTATCTGCCAGTGCCAGCAGGGATATCTCTTCTGCTTATGTGGAGTTTGCCATTCCTCTCCCCGCAAGATTCGACCTGACTGTGGCCGCCCGCTATGACGACTACAGCGACTTTGGCAGCACCACCAATCCAATGGCGAACCTGTTGTGGACTGCTACCGATCAACTGTCCTTACGCGCCTCCTGGGGCACTGGCTTCCGCGCACCTTCTCTGGCACAGATCGGCCTCGGCCCATCGCAGGAGTCCCTGTTCTTCGTGGATACCTATGGCTGTGAGGTAAACGACGCATACTGTGCCAGCACCGATTACACCATTATCTTCTCCGGTAACCCGGATCTCGATGCGGAAGAGTCAGAATCCTTCAACATCGGTGCTGTCTACGAACCCATAGAGGATCTGCAACTGTCCATCGACTACTGGAATATCACCCAGGAAGGCAAGATAGACGAGGTTCCTTTTGGTTATATCTACAGCCTCTATTGCTGGGACCAGGACAGCACCGTGTGCCGCCGCGACACCCCCCTCGACGGCGAGACTCTTGGCGCTCTGCAGTCTATCGATAGCAGCTTCACCAATATCGGTGAACAAGATGTATCAGGCGTTGACCTGAGTATTGTCTACAGCGGCTTTGAGTTAATGGGTGGTGAGTTTGGCGTGCGCTTAGATTACTCCTACCTGGCAGAGTTTGAGCGAGTTGAACTGAACTCCACCGGTGACGCATTTATCACCCGTGACCTGGCCGGAGAATACGAGTATCCGCAGCATCGCTGGAACGCCACCGCCGACTGGACGCTTAATACCTTTGGGTTTAGTGCCGGTCTCAGCTACATTGGCGAATTCGAAGATACTCCGGACATCGATTTCGATGGGACTCTCGATTATGACACCAATAGCTCCCGCACTGTGGACTCTTTCCTGACCATGAATATGCAGGCCCGCTATACCGGCTTTGAAAATATGATTTTGAGTCTTGGGGCAGATAATGTCTTCGACGAGGAACCGCCATTCGCTATCGGCGATGGCAATTCAGACCTCTACGGTTATGTACAATCACAGCATGATCCCCGAGGTCGCTTTATCTACGGAAAGATGACTTACAGTTTCTAATTACTGTAAAGAAATCTCCGCACCAAAAAAGGGGAAGCTTTATGCTTTCCCTTTATTATTTCCCATCACCCTATTTGTTTCAGCCTCTAGCCATTAATCCTCTATGTTCTGCCCGGCCCTCTTAGCTGCTGCCTCCAGGGAAATACGCTGTTTAGTCATTTCCTGTCCCGCCTTTCGAAACTCACGGATTCCCAATAGGATACCGAGCAATTCAAACAGCGAAACCGCCACACCAATAAATAATAGATAAACCTCTGGCACGGCTAGTTCCTTCGGGCTAACAATGCAGTCACTTTAAAATAGATACCCAGAGTTAGCACGGTAGGAACCCAGAGAGCGGTAAAGATGCCCTGCTCTTTGTAACCGCTGAACCACAAACCGGCAGACAATACCAATGAGACTAAAACTGCCAGTAAGATAAAGAAATCTGACGCCTTCAACACCTAGCATATCCTCTAATCTTCGTCGAACTCCCAGAATCCTATAGCAGCCATCAGTAACCCAAGCACAGTGAAGGCTGCGGGAATCCGCAATCCCAATACACCAAAAACATCCAACATCGAGGGGATAAAAGTAATAAAACCCAATATTCCCCACATAAAGAACACACCGGTAATTGACAATCCAGTCCAACCCACTATCAATCGCACTTTCTTAGATCGAAAATAACTGGCCAAAATAACTTTCTGCATTAATCGTTCAAAACAAACGAACTTTGTCTGCTCGAATGTTATTGACAGGATAGTGCAGGCTCAGCTAGTTAGAAGAATGGGGCTCTATCCTTTATTACGCTTGGCGTAATCCTCGTTAGCTTGCCAAACTCTGACTAAATTTCCGCCCAGGATTTTTTTAATATCCTCTTTGCTATAGCCACGTTCCAGTAACCCTTTAACTAAGTTAGGGTAGTCAGAGACATCTTTTAAACCAGTTGGCAGGCTGTCGCCAACACCATCAAAATCAGATCCGACACCAATATGGTCAACGCCCACTAAATCGCGAATATGATCAAAATGATTGAGAACATCTTCTAAATCCGCATAGATAAACTTTTCCCTGGCTAGTTTATCGGTATAGTCTTCTACTTCTTTGCTCTCCTTTGAAAAACCCTTTTCCTGTGCGAATTTATCGACCAGTTCACTTATTTCACGATAGGAATTCAGCGACTCTCCACTGATAAAAGTAGAACCAAAATTCACCATAATAATACCGCCATTATCAGCCAGTGCTTTTATCATTTCATCATTCATATTTCGCTCAAAGCCCGGCGTAAAATGTCTCACAGAAGAGTGTGAAGCAATAACCGGCAATGCAGACAAATCAACGACTTGCCAAAAAGCCGCATCTGATACGTGGGAGATATCAATCATGATGCCCATTCGGTTCATCTCTCGTACTAATCGCTTGCCGAAAGCACTCAATCCTTCCCAAGGCCTATTTTCATCATATGAAGAATCGGATATATGATTACTCTTAGAATGAGTTAATGTAATGTACTTTACCCCTCTTTCGGAAAAATGCTTTAAGTTGGCTAAGTCCCCCTCGATAGGAGCTCCATTTTCTATGCCCAAAGGTAAGGAGATTAGTCCAGTATCAACTTGCTGTAGCAGGTCATCTAATGACTTGGGGATTGCAAATTTATCTGGATGCCTTTTGACCATTGCCTCTACTTTATCAATCAATGAATCGGCATAAGACTTGGCAACACCTTTAGCCTCCTTCTCAGCTGGGACATAAATAGACATAAAAGGTGCATTTAACCCTCCCTCTCTAGCTCTGGGAAAATCGAAATCTCCTTTCTCTGTCCTGATTCCAACGTCTTCCTCTCTTTGTGTGAGACGATATGGAAGATCCACATGTCCATCAACGATTAAATACTCCTGAACAAGTTTCTGTGCCAAATCTTTTTGTTCACTCGCAAACACAGAGCTGCAAGATAATATATATAAAGCCCCAATCAATAAATATCCTTTCAACTAACCATCTCCCTGTTTTTATCAATAAACGCTTAGTAAGCTGTATTTTAATATTTAGTAAGAGCTGAAATCATTAAATACATTACTTTTACTTTTGAAGCTACAAAGATCTTATTATTGTCTCTCTTGTCACTATAGAGTGGCTGAATCTTAAGGGTATTAATAGATCATTAACCACAAAATAACCTTACCTGTTTGTACACGATTTATCCGGGCAATGGATAAGGAAGTAATAGCATATGCAAAAGGTTTACTCCCCAATGGGCCATAACACAAATCCAAAAATTCTGCCGCAATGACCAAAGCAACGCATAACAAATGGAGGCCACAACTAATAAAATAACTGCGGATAAATCTGTAGACCATCCTCCATGCACAAGCACAAAAACTGTAGCCACAATAGGTATAGACAGCCATCGCCATTGTCCTAAAAGCTGTTCAGTGCCTCGCTGTAATATCCATCGAAAAAACCCTTCTTCAGAAATGCAAACAATTAATAAATTAATTATTGCAGCAATGGCAATGGTGCCAGAAAGTTTTAGTGAAGGTGTATACAAAAATAATCCGAATACAACCGGCGTTAATATTGCCAGCAAAAGAAAAGGCAGATCTGTTAAACGGAAGGTTTGTTTCATACGCAGCATAAAAGCTAACAAAGCAATTGCAATAACTGCTTTACCGCTGTTTATACTGGCATAGATCAAGTTACCACTTGAATCAGAGTATGCAGGAAGCACCTGTATACGCTCGCTACCAGGGAGCATGTTGAGTCCCGACACCAACATCAATAGAGTTACAGACAAAAAGGATAGTGCTCTTAACCAACCACCAGTGGACTCTATCAAGCGCAGAAAAATCCAGATTAATGGCGCTATCAGGCCACTCCAGCCAAATGGAATGACACAGAGAGATAGCAAGAGAGGTGCAGCCCAAGGGCTGACTCTACTAGAAGTTGCCTGATCTCCATTTTTCTCTAACTCGGCAACTTCATTTTGCATAAGCTGTTCCAGAATAGATATATATTAGATAACTAAGTTCACCCAACTCCGTCACTAACCATTGAATGTTGCTCTTATAGAACGGTAAGTTAGCTTCATTTTTGCGGGGTCAAGAGGAGCTTTAAAGAAAGCATGATAATGCCCTCTCGGATTGATCAATACAACTTGTGAACCATGGTCGATTGTGTAACCACCCTCAGCAAGCATTACCTTATTGAAAGGCACATTAAGCTGAGTAGCAAATTTTTTCAGCTCAAAAAAATCACCGGTGATACCGCGGAAATCGGGATTAAAATAACGAACATATTGTCCCAGCTGCTCCGGTTTGTCTCTGCCTGGATCAACCGATACCAGTACAATATCTGTATTTTCTCTGGTATTGATATCCAATGTTTTATAGAAACTGTTAAGTGTAGACAGGGTTGTCGGACAAATATCCGGACAGTGAGTAAACCCAAAAAATACTAAAGTCCACCTTCCTCTAAAATCTTTGGTATAGAAGTCTCTACTATCATCAGACAATAATTGTATATCCTCAATAATCCTTGGCCTCTGAAGTTTCACGGTACCATTAATTCTCAATTCCGCATCAGTAATAATACGAGGCTGCCCAAGCTTATGAATAAATCCTGCAAGCACAGCAAGAATTAATAAAAGAAGAAAAAAAACAGTTACTTTTATTCCACGCTTTTGTCTATTGATCGTGGAATGGCTATCTATTTCTACAGATTGATTTTCCACTTCGTCCTCACACAGAAATTAAGTAGTGATCTAACAGCATGATACAGAATAAAGCCATTAAATAGATGATCGAATATTTGAAGGTCTCCATTCCCGCATTAGGATTTTTCCCAAGAAGCATGACAAAGCTCCAATAAACAAACCCAATTCCAAGCACTACAGCGCCCAGCAGATATAACCATCCGAACATTGCCGTAGCAAAAGGCAATAAACTGACTGCCAGTAAAATAAAGGTATATAAAACTATATTGAGGTTGGTATAGGGAATCCCATGAGTTACAGGCAACATAGGTACATCTGCTCGCGCATACTCTTCTTTTCTATGTACCGCAAGGGCCCAAAAATGCGGAGGCGTCCAGGCAAAAATAATCAGCACCAACAGCAAGGCATGCCCGTCAACCTCACCAGTGACTGCCGTCCAACCCAACAATGGTGGAGCGGCACCTGCAAGCCCACCAATAACAATGTTCTGTGGTGTAGCCCGCTTGAGAAACATGGTATAAATCACAGCATAGCCAAGAAGAGATATTAATGTCAGCCAGGCAGTCAAGGCATTGACAAAAAGCAATAAAATTAACATCCCTGTCACACCCAGCATCAAAGCAAAAACCACTGCTTTCGCAGGTTCCACTCTGCCTTTTGCAATAGGGCGATTACTAGTGCGGGCCATTTTCGTATCAATATGACGATCAACTAGATGATTTACTGCGGCTGCACTCCCGGCACAAAAGGCAATACCTAAATTGCCAAATAGCAAAATATCTAGCGGAACCATTCCAGGAACAGATAAAAACATACCTATAACGGAGGTTAGCAGCATTAGCATAACTACTCGCGGCTTAGTTAACTCATAGTAGTCCCGCAATTGAATTTGACGCATTTCCACAGAATTTATGGCCATAGTCACACCTATTTTTCTTTTATAAGCTTACGACTTAATTGACATTTGAAACGGTAGATAAGCTACCATCCTGCCCCACTACACCAAGTTTTACATCCTGTTGACTTACATTTACCATTTTTAATGTATATATTCGATAACTAAAAGTTATTAAGCTAAGAAGCAGAAAGGCTGCACCAGCATTATGTGCGACGGCTATTCCTAACGGCAAATGCATAACTACATTAGCAATTCCTAAAGTGACTTGGAGTATAAGAGCACCTGAAAGCCATAATGACCAACCTCTCAATCCCACTCGCCAGGTAAAAACCGCAAGTATAATTACCATTATTGATGCTATCAGTGCACCCACTCGATGGGCGAGATGTATAGCTGTGCGGGCATCGCTCTCAAGCACACCACCCAAATAATTTGGTCCAATTTTTTGAGCGATATTAAAACCTTCACTAAAGTTTGCTTCCGGCCACCACTCGTTATGACAGGTTGGAAAGTCTGGGCAGGCTAAAGCCGCATAATTGGAGCTTGTCCAGCCGCCGAGGCCAATTTGTATTATCACTATTGCAACTGCAACTAAAGTAAACGGTCTCAAGCGCCTTACAGTAGGTAAATATTTTTCACGTAACCGTATAGTTTTTTGGCCTAACCTTTCACAGAGAATCCATATCATAGACAAGGTTGCCATTCCACCAATCAGGTGAGCGGTAACAACCTGCGGCCATAACTTTAAAGTTACGGTCCACATACCAAATGCGGCTTGTAATATAATAATTACCAAAAGAATATGCGTTTGTTTAAAGGTTGGGGATTGCCGCTCCCTCCAGGCAAGACAAGTGAGTAATACAACGAATAAAAGTAAAGTTCCCGCAAAATAGCGATGGACCATTTCTGGCCAGGTTTTACTAACATCTACCGGTGAATCGGGGAATATCATGTTAGCTCTATTAATCTCCTTTGCATCGTTTGGCCAAGTGAGATGGCCATAGCACCCAGGCCAGTCTGGACAACCTAAACCAGCATCCACCAGTCTGGTAAAAGCACCTAATACAACAACTACAACAGCTAAGATGCAGGCAGTCCAGGCAATGATTTGTCGCCAGTTTTTAATATTTTCTTGATTAGACATTACTGAAAATTTCCGCATGCTAATGTTATTGCTCGTAGGAGTACTTCAATAATCTTTTTATATCTTTAAGCAATTGGTTGCCGCTATGCTGCCGATCATAGGCCATCATAGCGAAGCCCTCCTGATCCACGAGCAAAGCTTTTGTTGAAGTCACGCTATCGTGATCAGTTTTCTCTATCAGTTGTTTGAAGTTCTCACCATCCAAATTCACTATTTTCAATTTTGGGTGCTGAATTTGTATTTGTTCTTGACGCTTTTCATCCAAGCTATCACTGACTACCAAAAGACGTTCAACCCGATGGGCCTTTTCACCCAGACGAATATGAACTTGTCTGCTTATATAAAGCAGATCTTCACAATCTTTGCCGCAATCACTATCACTTATAATAAGGTAACGCCATTTGGACTCGGCCTCAGATACAAGCGAAAATTGTTGTCCTTGCTGAGTAATTTTTATTTCAGCTATGTCAAAAGGCGGTTGTAGCAACTCTCCTTGGTTAATTGTGTTTTTGGGAACACCTAAACCCGTATAGTAAACGACATATGCTGCTGTGATAGGAAGTACAACTGATGCTAATATGGAGAGACCTTGTACAAATCGATTTCCTGATTTTATTTTTTTCAGGTTTTTCGCGGCCAAAATAGATTGGCTATTTAATTTCATTTTGAAACTCCTTTTCTTTACTGCTACATACTCTACAGCGCAACCAGACAACAATGTTAGTTGCTGAATAGATCCACAAAAGGCATACAGCAATTGACATAGAGAACCATTGAAATGCATAAGCACGGTGTTTCTCAGGATTGCTATTAAAAAAAATCCAGTCAGTAACTAAAGCAGTATCTGAATCAGCAAATAATCGAATTAACCAGCTCTTATTTATTACTCCTATAGATTCAGTGAAGTTCACATCTACTCGCTGAATTCTATTTTTAAACAGAGGGTCTAAAGTAGAGTTATCCACCGGCTCATCATTAATGGGGTATAAGTATCCTTGTAGTGACCTTATACCACGATAAGGTTCTATTGCAGGCAATATTTTTCTGTTCCCACCGCCAGGAATCCAGCCTCGGTTGATAAGCCAGTCAGAACTTTCCGTTGAAAACACTTGTAACACTTCGTAACCAACCAAACCATTTCTAGTCCTATTATCTAAAAAATATAACTTTTCCTGGTAAATTCCTTCTAAGGTTACGGATGTATATTCTTGATAAGAAGAGAGATTTGATATTTTCTGCGGTTGTGTAGAAAGCCTGTTTTCTACTCTTGTCTTAAGCAGTACTTTTTGTTTAGCCCTATCCAGCTGCCACACACCCAAAAAGATAAAAAGGATAGATATACCCACGGAAAATATCGTGATGGGCCAATTGCGAATCAGTGGTAAACTGATACCTTTCGCAGAGGCTGATGGAGTTTCTACTATCATGCGCAACTACATAAATAATGGAAAATAATAAAATGTGGCTGAAGATTGTTATTCTTGTCTTATTCCTATCCGTACTTGCCAGTCTTTCAAGTGCGCTTTTTTTTCTATTGAGAGATATGGGTACACCTCAATCCAAGCGAACGCTTTACGCTTTGGGCATAAGGATATTGCTTGCAACACTCTTACTCCTTGCTATCTGGTACGGCTTTGAAAGTGGCATTTTGTCAAAAACCGCACCTTGGGCCGATAAATATTAATGAAGTAGAAGCTTTCTGATGATTCTAGCCTCACCAGAAAGCCCTATCTGTATCAGGCACCAAGCACATAAACAAAAATAAATAGTCCAACCCAAACTACATCAACGAAGTGCCAATACCAACTCGCAGCTTCGAAGCCAAAGTGGTCATCGGGTCTGAAATGATTCGCTATTACCGACCTGAGTAACATGATTATTAACATTATTGTGCCGAGCGTTACATGAGCTCCATGAAATCCCGTCAACATAAAGAATGTTGTTCCATAGATTCCAGATTCAAGTGTCAGGCCGAGATGTTGATAGGCTTCGTAATACTCTTTCGCCTGAAGAAATATAAACATTACGCCTAGAAACACAGTAATCGTTAATAAAATATTAAAATTATTTCTTTGGTTCTTTTTCAGAAATACGTGTGCAAAATGGATTGTGACACTAGAAGTCAGAAGAATAATCGTATTCCACAACGGTAAGTGCCACGGGTCAATCACATCCTTCGGACCCATAAATTTTGCAGTATCACCATGTGCAGCAGCATCGGGAGTTACATACAGAGGCCAACTACTTTCAAACCCTTCCCAAAGCATATTGGAAATTCCTCTATCCCCTTCCCCCCCCAACCAGGGTACCGAAAAATTTCTTATGTAATAGAGGGCCCCAAAGAAAGCAGCAAAAAACATCACCTCAGAGAATATAAACCATCCCATTCCCCAGACATATGATCGTTTCAATTGATCACTATTCAGACCAGCCATATTTTCTTTAATTACTGCAGCAAACCAGAACCACAATACTGCGGCCATGGCAAAGGCGCCGGTAAAGAAAATGTATGGACTTCCTCCATTAATCCAATTGGCAGCTCCAAAAGCTATTAAAAACAATCCAATCGTTGCAAATATTGGCAGCCTTGATTGCTCAGGCACGTAATAACTGCTTTCACTAGCCATATTTTTATCCCTCTCGCTCGGGGTCGATCTGATTTTTATCAGTTTTATTGGCAAATCTTTCCGTCACATCGAACAAAGTATAGGAAAGGGTTACAGTGTTTACATTTGCGGGAAGATCTGGATCCACAATAAAACGTAGTGGTAATTCCGCACTTTCTCCCGCTTTTAATTCCTGTTGGTTAAAACAAAAGCATTCAGTTTTATGAAAATACTCGGCGGCTTTAAATGGAACCATGCTGGGAATTGCCTGACCCACCATATCTTTTGAAGTATTATTTTCGGCAAGAAATACGGTATCCTTGATTTCTCCCGGATGAACTTTCATAGATATTACACTGGGCCTAAATCTCCAGGGCATATTCTCATTATTGCTCGCTATAAACTGAACTGTGACTATTCGACTCTTGTCAACTACTGCAGGTACCGCCTCATAACGCCCACCAGTCTTTCCATTTAATCCAGTAATCTCACAGAAGGCATCATAGATAGGGGGCATAATAAATATTGCAAATACCAGCATGCTGACTGCAACAGCCAGCAGCTTGATAGATACCCTGGCATTTGCTCCAATTTTCATAAGTTAACGCACTACCGGCGGTGTGCTGAAAGTATGGTAAGGAGCAGGAGATGGCACGGTCCACTCCAGGCCTTCTGGATTGTCCCAGACCTGATCGGATGCTTTTTTACCCCCCATCACCGTTCGCACAACATTAAAAAGAAATACGATCTGTGCCGCTCCAAAGAGAAATGCGCCTATACTGGATATCTGGTTAAAGTCGGCAAATTGAAGCGCATAATCTGGTATTCGACGTGGCATGCCAGCGAGACCAACAAAATGCATTGGGAAGAAGGTTACATTCAAGCCAATAAATGCAAGCCAGAAATGGACCTTACCCATGGTTTCGCTATACATATGACCAGTCCACTTAGGTAGCCAATAGTAAACTCCAGCTGTAATGGAGAAGATAGCTCCAGGAACCAGTACATAATGGAAATGTGCTACGACAAAATAAGTGTCATGATATTGGAAGTCTGCCGGTGCAATCGCCAGCATCAATCCCGAGAATCCACCTATTGCGAAAAGAATGATGAACGCAATAGCAAATAACATTGGAGTTTCAAACGTCATGGATCCCCGGAACATGGTGGAAACCCAATTGAAGATTTTTACACCTGTTGGTACAGCAATCAGCATAGTGGCGTACATAAAAAATAATTCACCGGCAATCGGCATGCCCACCGTGAACATGTGGTGAGCCCACACGATAAAGCTCAAAAACGCAATCGCCGCTGTGGCGTAAACCATGGAGCTATACCCAAATAGGGGCTTGCGCGTGAAGGTGGGAATAATTGCTGAGATGATGCCGAATGCGGGCAAAATCATGATGTAAACTTCAGGGTGACCAAAGAACCAGAATACATGCTGGAACAACACTGGATCGCCACCACCAGCTGCGCTGAAGAAACTCGTACCAAAATGTATATCCATCAACATCATGGTTACCACACCAGCTAACACCGGCATTACAGCAATCAAGAGATAGGCGGTAATTAACCATGTCCATACGAACAGGGGCATTTTCATCAAAGTCATACCCGGAGCACGCATATTCAAGATGGTAGCGATAATATTAATTGCCCCCATAATGGATGACGCACCCATAATATGAATGGCAAAGATAAAGAAAGTCACGCTGGGAGGTGCATACTCTGTTGATAATGGTGCGTAGAAAGTCCATCCAAAATTTGGTGCTCCACCTTCCATAAACAGGGTTGAAGCCAGCATTGCAAAAGCAAAGGGAAGAATCCAAAAACTCCAGTTATTCATCCTTGGCAATGCCATGTCTGGCGCACCTATCATCATTGGTATCATCCAGTTTGCCAAGCCGACAAAGGCAGGCATAACTGCACCAAACACCATGATAAGTCCGTGCATGGTAGTCATTTGATTAAAGAATTCCGGTTGCACTATTTGCAAACCAGGCTCGAATAGCTCGGCCCGAATAACTAAAGCCATACATCCACCGAGCAGAAACATTGCAAAGCTAAACCACAAATACATAGACCCTATATCTTTGTGGTTGGTCGTATAGAGCCAACGCTTTAAACCAGGCTGAGGACCATGTGCCATTCTGAATTTCCTCCGGGCGCTTACTGCTTATTCTTGAAATTGAGTATGTCAACGGGCTGAACCGTATCACCCATCTCGTTACCGAATGCATTGCGTTGATAGGTAATTACTGCAGCCAAATCAACTTCCGACAATTGTTCGCCAAAAGCCTGCATTGCTGGGTTTGCTGCTGATCCATCGATAACGATATCTAAGTGGCCATTTAGCGGGCCGGTGGCAATCTTTGAACCTGCAATAGGGGGGAAAACTCCGGGTACCCCTTGTCCATTAGGTTGATGGCAGGCTGCACAAGTGCGGTTATAGACTTTTTCACCCTGAGCGAAGAGCTCTTCGAATGTAAAAGTTTTCCCGGTAAGCTCACGCATTTTGACCGCCTCTGCAGCTCGCGAGCTCAACCAAGCATCGTACTCCTCCTGGGGCACCGCCTTTACAACTATAGGCATAAAGCCGTGGTCTTTTCCGCATAGTTCTGCGCACTGACCCCGGTATATCCCCGGTTCCTCAATACGAGTCCAGGCGTCGTTTATAAAGCCTGGAATAGCATCTTTTTTAACAGCGAGGTCTGGAACCCACCAAGCATGTATCACATCATTGGCGGTAATTAGGAAACGGATTTTTTTCTTGATAGGTACAACCAGAGGTTCATCAACCTCAAGGAGATAGTTGGAGCCTTTTGGCTGGAGGTTATCAATTTGCGCTTTAGGTGTAGACAGGCTGGAAAAAAAAGCAACATCGGAATCCCGATATTCATACTTCCACTTCCACTGGTACCCAGTGATCATGATATCAAGGTCTGCCTCCTCGGTATCATAAATGTCATAGAGTGTTTTGGTGGCTGGAATTGCCATCAAAATCAGGATGACAGTGGGTATTATGGTCCAAACCAGTTCCACTGCCGTACTTTCATGAAATTGGGCCGCTTTGTATCCCTTACTCTTGCGGTGGCGCCACATGCTATAGAACATGATACTGAACACTAGCGCACCGATGGCTACACAGATCCAAAAGATCAGCATATGCAGCTCATAAGTAGTCTGGGCGACTTCTGTCACCCCTTGGGGCATATTTACCCCCCAGCGCTCAACATCCTGTTCATCTGCTAAAACAGTTTGTACAGATAGCGAAGTAGCCAGCAAGGCGAACAGCCGATCGAAGCCTCTCAACATCGCCTATAGATCTCCGTGGTTGCGGGCCTCCCCAGGGAAACCCGTAATTTTTATTTTGGCCACTGGCCTTCACGGATAAGCGAATTTTACCTGTATCAACTGCCTAACAGGATTAATTCCACACAAAAATTGTGGACATACTGTAGTAACACAAGACTACATACACTGGTCGAGGAGACTTCCTCGCGTTACTGCCGTCAGTGCAACTTGTTATTCTTAGTAAAAGATTTTTTACTCCAGATGTCGTCGTCCGGAAAGGTACAACCAACAACCAGTTTTTCTTTATTTGTCGCAACTACTGCAGGTACAAAAGGAACACATCGACAGAAAAAAGTCAATCGGGGGCGTTTTTGAAAATAATTATCATTTTGCTGGCAAATATAAAGATCAACAAATAAATTCAATCATTTTGTTAGGATATTTTTCCATAAATAGAATGACAGGCGTTCCAAATGGGGGATAAAACGATTTGTTTGGCTAAATATGACAATTAATCGAGAAGCTGTAACATCCTCAAAAACTGACCTAAACACAGCTTTTGCCAAAGCCTGATTGCATATATGTAGATTGTGGTAACTATTAGGGCCCTGGTACCAAACTCCGACTGCCTCTCCAGAGTGGGATAGACTTTTTTCAGGCCCAAAAGCAGCGAAACAAATTACACGAATGAGTGTGGAATACTGTACCATCCGCATACATTGAATAATGAATATAGTGCCAAATGTATTGCTCTAGTTTCACTGTTGTTATTTAGCGAACAGTTGTTAAACGTAACAGGTATTGGGGTTCCCACTCAGCCAAATTGCAGAAATTATCATTCTCATACCTTTGGTAGAGTTCCGCTATTCAAGTCTGCGTTGATCCATTTTTTCAAAAATTCGACCCGTCCATTAGTGACCTTGACCTATGTCCTCTTCTATAAAATTTGAATCCCAGCCTATGTCTCGAGTCTGGGGCTTAGCTTGGCCAATGATACTGAGCAATATTTCAGTTCCCTTACTAGGAGTAGTAGACACCGCAATACTCGGCCACCTGCCCTCTTCTGAGTACCTTTCCGGTGTGGCTATAGGGGCTAGCATAATGTCGATGCTTTTATGGGCATTTGGATTTTTGCGCATGGGCACTACCGGATTGGTGGCTCGAAGTCATGATCTTGGAGTTCAGTGGCTAGTACGTGCACTGGTATTAGCCTTAGGGTTGGGAGTTGCTCTATTAATCATTGCTTTTCCTTCCATCAACTATATCGTCAAGTGGATGAATGCCAGTCCGGAAGCGCAACCCCACGCGCTGGCCTATCTGCAAATACGATTACTTTCTGCGCCCGTGGCTCTGGCAAATTTTGCCATTCTGGGGTTTTTTATCGGTCGACAAGATAGCCGCGCACCTCTCTATATTCTTTTCACTGCCAACCTACTAAATATTGCCCTCGACTTCCTATTTATTCTTGGGTTAGGCCTAGGGGCCAAAGGGGCAGCTGCGGCAACTGTACTTGCTGATATCTTTGCATTCCTCCTGGGGCTATATTTACTTACCAGGGTACATGTCAATATCTGGTCCTATATTCGCGATGAAGTTACAAAGAAGGGACTCTTGCCTTGGGTCGATTCATCTCCTTGGCTAAATCTTTTAAAAATCAATACAGACCTATTTATAAGGACCTGTCTGCTCCTATTAACACTCACTTTTTTTACTGCTCAAGGCGCAGCACAAGGTGACAATGTACTTGCTGCAAACGCCATTCTAATACAGCTACTAATGATGACGTCCTATGCTCTGGATGGATTTGCCCACGCTACCGAGGCCTTGGTGGGGGAATCTATGGCAAAAAGATCGAAAGCATTATTCAGCGCCACAGTTCGCAGTGCCGGTTTGTGGGCACTGGGAAGTGCCATCCTTATTACACTGATACTGATCACTGGCAAACCTTTGATTCTGTCACTTTTTACAGACATTAAACCAGTAATCAGACAAGCAGAGCAGGTATATTGGTGGCTATGTGCGCTGCCACTATTGGCGGTTTGGAGCTATCAATTAGATGGCGTTTTTATCGGTGCAGGGAAGAGCCGTGATATGCGTAATACCATGTTTATTGCCTCCGTTTTGGTTTTCTTTCCCGCTTGGTGGTCAACCAGAGAATGGGGCAATACAGGCATATGGTTCAGCCTATTTTTGTGGATTGGTGCACGATCTTTGGGCCTCATTATCTATTATCAATACTACACTGTAACCAATTCTTGGGTGCGTAAATTAAAGTAAAAGGCCGGGAGCTATTCAGGTTTTTTTCGATAAATAGATAGTAGCATGTAGCAACTTTAAAGTTTGAGAAGTGAATTTGCAGGTATCAGGATTGTAGTCCAGTTTAGGCCGAAAGTTATTTGTGGGTTTTTAATACAGTTAAAACTATAATCTCAGGATGGTAAATACTGAGCGGGCAGAATAATAAATAATAAAGCCCGCTCACCATTTTTAATAATTTGAAGACTGTATCTGCTTTTGCACTAAGATTTGCTTAAAGTTGGCATAAAACGGTCCCTCACCTTGAATAACAGCACCGTATAAGCCTTCAACTTTCTGTTTTAATTCCGAACTATAAAAAAATAAACTTCCGCTGCGGATGCTATAGGACTTTGGATTTTCTACCATTGTTCTATAAAAAAGCGATACCCTTTCCAGGTAAGTGTCCGCTTGCTTTTTGGAAAAATTACCTTGCTGATAATTATCTAACACTTGAGAGCTAATTGCCTGAAGAACTGACTCACGCTCTTTATCTGAAAAGCGGAAGGCCCTAAGCTGTGTGTTAATATCACGCCGCAAGTCACTCATATAACGATCTGCAGCTTCTGCCGACTCATGTAGGGCATGAATGGTTTTTTCCCGTTTCCGCAACGCACCACGATCCTTCAAGGTATATATATTGGATATTTCCTCTGCAGAGAAATCACCCAAAGGACGGAAAATTGTGACATGCTGCAAATTGCTATTTCTAGTTAACTTATCACAAATTTTTATTGCGTGTTTCCATGTCTCAAATGGCTCCCCTTCCAAAATTTCATCTGGCAATACTTTTACCGCTGCCCCCAGCCTATTTTCTTCTTCAATGTAGTAATCTGGGCGGGCTTTCCAGTCATTAGCCTGCAAACGAAATAAAGTAAGTATTCCCTGGTTAACACAGCTCGCAAGTAAATAGGCTACCTGCTCCCTTTGCCGTTCCGCATTTTTTTGATAGCGGTCAAGGCCATAAAGACCTATGATCGCCACCGCAACAAAAACCACTAGTATAAAAAATATTTTTTTCACTTTTTACGACTACTTGTGGGTTGGATAAATTTTACTGGTTCCTCGTGAACTTCATCTTCTGTATCTTTGTTAACACGAGTAGACAGTTCTGTTGGTGCTGATTGCAATCGAATTTCATCTTTAAACCCACAGGCAACACATTCCCTATAATTCTTTCCATCCTTGTGATAGTTAATGATTCTATCCATCTCGCTACAGCGGGGACACACGGCCCCTGCAATAAAGCGCTTCTTAACAATCTCACCCGATTGAGCTGAACTTTCTTTTTTCATCATGACTACTACTCAATATTTCATGATTGACGTATCAGTTACACTGGACTGATATTCAGCTCTTGCTGCTCGATGCCTGAATGACGAAGCAGAGCATCTATCTGCGGTTCTCGTCCCCTGAACTGAATAAACAACTCCAGCGCATCCCGACTCCCACCTTGTTCCAGTATACTGTGGAGAAATTTTTCTCCGGTTTCTCTGTTAAATATACCGTCATCCTCAAACAGAGAAAAAGCATCTGCAGATAGTACCTCTGCCCATTTATAGCTGTAATAGCCCGCGGCATAACCACCGGCAAATATATGGCTGAAAGCATTCTGGAAGCGGTTCTCTGCAGCGATAGGTGCAACTGCAACCTCTGCTCGTACCTTATCCAGTAAAACCTGAACTTTATCAGCGGTCAATGGTTCTTCACTGGCGTGGAGGCGAAAATCAAAGAGTGCAAACTCCAATTGACGTACTGTGAACATTGCAGATTGGAAATTTCTTGCCGCAAGCATCTTATCCAGTAATGTCTCTGGAAGGGCTTCTCCAGTTTCGAAATGTGCAGAAATCATGGAAATCGCCTGTGGTTGCCAACACCAATTTTCCAGAAATTGGCTGGGCATTTCTACCGCATCCCAGGCAACACCGTTAATGCCTGAAACCGCAGCCACATCAATCTGTGTCAGCATATGATGGAGGCCGTGTCCGAATTCATGGAACAAAGTAGTCACTTCTGTGTGAGTCAGAAGTGAGGGCATGTCTCCTGCAGCAGGGCTGAAATTACACACCAGGTAAGCTATGGGTAATTGCAGCCCGTCTGGAGTGTTACGTCGGCTACTCACCGTGTCCATCCAGGCTCCGCCACGCTTTTTCTCACGGGCAAAGGCATCCAAATAGAATCCAGCAATCTTTTCACCATCTCTTAGCAGCCAGAAAAACTGAACATCGGTATGCCAAGTGGCAACGCTGGTATCCTCTTCCACCTTGATACCGAATAGTTGCTCCACCACGGTAAAGAGACCTTCAACGACTTTGCCGTAAGGAAAATAGGGCCGCAACTCCTCTTGGCTAATGGCGTATCTCTGCTGTTTTAGCTTTTCAGACACCCAGGCAACATCCCAGGGCTGTAACTCATCAATACCGAGTTGATCTGCAGCAAACTCTTTCAGTTCAAGCATTTCCCGCTGGGCCGCGGGCCTGGCTCGCTCAGCAAGATCACGCAGAAACTCCAGGACCCGCTCGGTATCCGAAGCCATTTTGCTGGCCAGGGACAACTCCGCGTAGTTGTTCATTCCCAGTAAACTGGCCTGCTCTGCCCGCAAGGCGAGAATCGCCTCCATCACTTCGGAGTTATCGTATTCGCCACCTTGGGGACCTGTCTCGGAAGCTCGACTGACAAAAGCCAAATGGACATCCCGGCGCAACGACCTGCTCTCTGCGTGGGTCATTACTGCCAGGAAACTAGGGCCTTCCAGAGTAATCAGCCACCCATCTATCCCCTTTGCTTCAGCAGCGGCCCGCGCAGCGGCGAGTGCGGTTTGCGGAAGCCCTTGAAGCTGTGTTTTATCTTCTGTGTGCCATGTCCAGGCATTAGTTGCATCGAGAACATTGTTGGCAAATTGACTGGAAAGCTCTGCCAGACGCTGGCTATTTGCAGCAAATCTTTCTCGAGCGTCCCCTTCTAGAGCAACACCACCAAGTTCAAAATCCCGTACCCCAAGCTCCAAGGATTTCTTTCTCGCCTGCGACCAGTTCTCAAACTCTGGGGCTTGCATTAATTGGATATAGAGGTCGTAAAGTTCACGGTTCTGCGCCTGCTTTGTCCAATAGGCTGTCACTTGAGCCAAGGCGGCTTCATAGGGCGCCCGCCACGGTCCGCTGATGACGCTGTTCAAGTGGCTAACTGGGGAGAAAGCTCGATTTAACTGATCTTCAGCTTGTTCAAGGGGCACCAGTGTATTGTCCCAACTCGGTGCTTCCAATCCCTGCTTAAGGGTTTGCTCACACGTTTTAATCAGCTCGGCAATGGCGGATTCCACCTGCTCGGGCTCAAGATTATCGAAAGGCGGCAGCAGCGGGATATTCAACAGTGGATTGGACATATAAGACTCTGTGCTCGAATTAGGATAAAGCTATGATAGAGGATTCATTGTACAGGAGCTTATTTATGTCCCCACTGCGCAGCCACGATGATTCCTATGGCGAGAAGTTTCCAGAACTTGGCAACAGCGTATATATCGACCCTCAATCCGCAGTGATCGGCGACGTTACCCTTGGGGATGACTGTTCTATATGGCCCATGGCCGTTGTGCGTGGGGATATGCATAAAATCCGCATCGGCGCGAGGACCAGTGTTCAGGACGGAGCTGTTCTCCATATCACTCATGCGGGCCCGTTTAATGCCGATGGCTGGCCACTTTCCATTGGCGAAGACGTCACTATCGGCCACAAAGCCTGCTTGCACGGTTGTACCATTGGCAACCGGGTTCTTATCGGGATCGGCTCTATAGTGCTCGATGGAGCCACAATCGAAGACGACGTAGTACTGGCAGCCGGCGCACTGGTTCCACCTGGTAGAACCCTTGAGAGTGGTTTTCTTTATGTGGGAGCCCCTTGTAAAAAAGCCCGCCCCTTGTCAGATAAAGAAAAGGCTTTCTTCAAATACTCCGCAGAAAACTATGTGAAACTGAAGAATCAGTACCTCCTCAAACAACAACCATAGCTAAGGCTGGCTGTCCGATATGCTCAACCTGAATATGGATCAACTGCATATTTTTGTGCGAGCCTGTGAAGTCGGTTCTTTTTCAGCGGTAGCGCGAGAAGTGGGTCGGGCTCAGTCATCGGTGAGCAGCCAGGTTCAGAACCTCGAACTCGACCTGGGGCTGACTCTATTTAACCGGGAGGGGAAGCATCCCCGCCCTACAGCTGCCGCTTTGGCATTACTACCACTGGCGCAGCAGTCGCTTGGACAGCTGCATCGGTTTCAGCAGGCTGCAAACTCTTACCAAAGGGGGGAGGAGCCCCTGCTCAATATTCTGTTTGAAGAACTCGTTATGCCCGATCGACTCAACGATATGCTGGCTACCTTTGGCGAGCGCTTCCCCCACACGGAACTCCAGCTCGGCAGCACAACAGGGGAGGAAGCGGTCCAGAGAGTAGCGCAGGGCAAAGCGGATTTTGCCTTTGTCACCTCGAGAGACTCCTATCCCAGCTCACTAGATACGAACAATCTGGGGCAGCAGCAGGTTTTAAGCCTGGCTTGTCCTGAACATCCCCTGGCCCTGAGAAAACAATCCACTCTTAATGAGGCGGCCCAGTACCGGCAAATCACCACAGTTTCAGAGCCCCATAGATACCGCTGGCAGCTCTCTACACAAACCTGGCGAAGTGATTCTCTACTGCAAGCTCTGGATCTCGCCTGCAAAGGGGTTGGATGGGTCAATGCGCCCTACGAGCTAGCCAGGCCCTTTCTAAAAAGCGGCCGGCTGGTTGAAATCAATTTAACCGGTTCGCTCAATACCTGGAGCCTCGGTGTAGACCTGCTCTGGTCCAAGCAGACACCACAGGGGTCGGCCGCCCAATGGTTTGCTCGGGAGGCCCGGCGCCTTTACGGTAACTTTTATAGCCCACCTATCGATATTTCCGATAGAAACTAATTTTTACCTATCAGCCTTTTGCATAAGACTTGGCATTGCAGCCCGGTGGTCTGTGACTCAATCCGATTTGACCAGGAGCCAAACTATGTCCAAACAGCAACATCTCCAGGAAATGGAGGACTTCTCGCAAAAATATCGCTACGACATGGACTATCTGCGTGAGTTTCTCGAGAGTTCCCCCGAAGGCTTTGAAAAGTTCAGCAATTTCCAACCCCTGTCAATGCATCGGGAGTTTTTGCCCATTGATGTATTTTGGGTCAGCAAAATTGCAGCGATGCAGGTGGCTGACTGCGGTATGTGCCTGCAGCTAAACGTGCGCATGGCACTGGAAGCTGGCATTGAGCCCCAGCTGATCAAAGCTTGCATTCAGGGAGGCAGCAGCCTGCCTGAGCATTTGCAGGATATTTTCGATTTTTCCACGGCAGTAGCCAGCTACAAAACTATCGACCCTGTTCTCAACGAGCGTATAGATGTGCAACTGGATAAAAGACAAAGGATCGAACTCGGGGTCAGCGTGGCTACCGCTTCAGTATTCCCCACTATCAAAAGGGCAATGGGATATACCCAGCGTTGCAGCCTGGTAGAGATCGAATTTAAAAAATGATTTTACGGGCCTTGGCGATCAAGGCCTCGCTGCTATTTACCCTGCAGGCGCAACAGTGCAGATGCGCCTATGCCGCCAATGGCGCAGGCGAGAACAATAACCAGGGGCGTCATTTGCCCCAGTACCAGTGCACCGTAGTCGTAGCCTCTCTGCGGCAGAAGGTACAATAGCATCAAACCGGCCGGTACTAGAGATAATAGGAAGCCCCGTATTAACCAGGCGTTGCGCAAAGGCAGTAAAAAAAGCAGGCCGAAAACTCCCCCCCAAACTACGCGCTGATACAGGTAGGCATTACTCAGGGATGGCGCCAAATCCACCCCCAGGAACTGGGTGAAACCATACCGCCCCATAGCCCAGAGCCCCAGGGCATAGCAAAGCCCACCGAAGCACCCCACAGCAAAACAAATCGATAGGTTTCGTACAATGTCACGCACAACGCTTTCTCTCTTTTAATTATCGGTTGTTTTATTCAGGTCCCGGCGCAACTCGGCCATTACCGGAGCTGTTTCAGGGCGCACACCACGCCACAGCAAAAATGATTCAGCGGCCTGCTCTACCAACATCCCAAGACCATCAGCGCTCTCAGCACCCTGTCCACGAGCCCATTGTAAAAAGGGCGTTGGCTCAGCTGCATACATCATATCGTACGCTTTGCCATGGCCTGCGACACAGCCTTCAGGCAACGGCGGCAGCACACCGCCGAGGCTTGCGGAACTCGCATTGATAATCAGGTCGTAGCAGCCTCTCAACTCCTCCAGGCCACCTCCACTCAATTCACCCAACTGGGAAAATTCTGCCGCAAGCTGTGCCGCTTTTTCTGCAGTGCGGTTGGCAATATGTAGATGTGCAGGTTGTTTTGCAAGGATTGGAAGCAATGCGCCTCGGGCAGCCCCTCCGGCCCCCAACAGCAAGACTTTCCTGCCCTTGATCTCCCAAGCCAGGTTGGTACAAATATCGAATACCAGACCGGCCCCGTCGGTGTTATCGCCAAGAATCTTTCCACCCTCAGCCCTCATCAAGGTATTCACCGCCCCGACGGAAGCTGCCCGTTCGGTCAGGGTATCCGCCATCTCAAATGCCTGTAGCTTGAAAGGCACAGTCACATTGAGGCCGCAGCCACCCTCAGCAAAAAAAACTCGCGCGTAATCGACAAAGCCATCCAAGGGAGCGAGTTGCTTAGTGTATTCAATATCCTCGCAGGTTTGTGCGGCAAAGGCGCGCTGGATCAGGGGTGAGAGAGAGTGCTCTACTGGGTTACCCACTACCGCGTAGCGGTCGCTCATGGTTGCGCCCTCTTCCCTGCTCTTACTGCCTCGCGAATTTTGGCGCTTTCATCGACGATTATGAGGCCATCTATTTTGAGGCCATCGTCGGCTTCGGTCACTAAATAACGAGTGTGAGAGCTGTACAACTCAACTGCCTTATCCTCACCCTGTGAATGCAACAGGGTCCAGCGCAAACTCGCCAGGGTACTGTAATCATTCAGCTCTATTACCTCGGTGACAGTGCCGAGAATTTGACACACACCCAGGCGCCGATAGGCATTGAGTAATTTAACCACCTGCTGGATAAACTCATCGCGCGCTACGGCAAGCTTTACGCCATCCTCGCGATAATAATGCAAAGGGAAACGATAAAAATCAGCAATCTGTTCAATATCTCCCGTTTCAAAATGCCGTCTGTAATCCAGAAACAGGGAATTGATTCCTTCCAAGCGCGATGGGTGCACAGCAAACCTCCATTGTGACAAATTACCTGGTTATACCCAGTCTCTGTGCGGTAGAAAATCGGTATAGAGCTTCTCTTCCGCGGAGCCCGGTTCAGGTTGCCAGTCGTACTTCCAGCTCACCAGCGAGGGCAGGGACATCAGGATGGACTCCGTGCGCCCGCCACTCTGCAATCCAAAAAGGGTGCCACGATCAAAAACCAGATTGAATTCCACATAGCGACCGCGACGATAGAGCTGGAATTCACGCTCGCGCTCACTGTAAGCGATCTCTTTACGCTTCTGCACGATAGGCAGATAGGCCTCCAAGTAACTATCGCCAACGGCACGCATAAGGGCAAAAGCGTTGTCGTAGCCACCTTCATTAAAATCATCAAAAAAGAGTCCGCCAACTCCACGGGCTTCATCCCGATGCTTCAGGTAAAAATACTTGTCACACCACTGTTTGAAGTGGGGGTAAATCTCACTGCCAAACGGCTCACAGGCCTGCTTGGCAGTTTGGTGCCAATGTACGACATCTTCATGAAAGCCGTAATAGGGGGTCAGGTCATAGCCACCACCAAACCACCAGATAGGTTCAGCTCCAGGCTTTTTAGCAACAAACAAGCGTACATTTGCATGGCTGGTAGGCACGTATGGATTGCGCGGGTGAATTACCAGGGAGACCCCCATCGCCTCAAAGGAACAGCCGGCCAGTTCAGGGCGATTGGCGGTAGCCGATGGCGGAAGTCCATCCCCATAGACATGGGAGAAGTTGACGCCGCCCTTTTCGATCAGGTTGCCCTCTTCAAGCACCCGGGTTCGGCCTCCGCCACCACCGGGCCTGTCCCAGTTGTCTTCACGAAACGGCTGGCCGTCTTCTTTGCTCAGTGCATTGCAAATACGGTCTTGCAGGCCGAGTAGATAGGCCTTTACTTCCTTGGTATCGATATCACTCATAGGCGAAAACTACGTCACTGTTTTAAGATTAGGCACCCGCCCTCAGCACACGGCCGCTCTGCAGATCTCGAATTTCACTGGGGGCGCTGCGACCTCCGGTCGAGCCACCACCGACAAAGTCGAGATCGCGGCCGAAGTAGCGCAGTACCTGGTATTTATTGCGAGCGGGCTGGGACCCGGCCGGGTTTGCTGAGGTGGATACGATAGCACCGCCGAAGGCGCGTGTTAACGCAGCAGTAAAGGGGTGGTCGGTACAGCGCAGGGCCACAGATTTATGCACTCCACGGACCCAGGAGGGAATTAAGCCCCGGTGGGGTACAAGCCAGGTAACCGGGCCAGGCCAGCTGCTATCCAGCTGTTCCTTTTGCCCTTCACTGAGGTTACTGAGGAGAGGGTCAAAGTGAGTTCTGTCACCGGAGACAAGGATCAGTCCCTTCTCCAGAGGACGGTGCTTGAGCTGTAGCAGACGCCTGACAGCCTGTAGATTGCTGGGATCACAGGCCAAGCCCCACACAGATTCTGTTGGGTGGGCTATAACACCACCCGCCGCCAGTGCGCGGGCAGCCTGTTTTACGGCCAGAGGAGAGTACTTCATCGCTACGCTGGCCTTATTTCGCTTTGCGCAGTTGCAAATCTTGTTGACAAGGAATGTCGAACTTCTCCAATACACCAAAAGCAGCTTCCATTACTGGCAGATCGGGGTCGAAACCCGTTGAGATCGCTACAAAAGGCTTACTCATTTCAACTCTCTTTGCTTTCAAAGCGGGGGAAGGCGCGGCAATCTAGCGGATTGCATTGCTGGACACAAGGCATTACCTTACACCCCGTACAAGCTGCTCTAAAACAACCAACTCACTTCCAAGTTTAAGCATTTCAGCGCTTTAAATGAAGTGGTGGCGCTTATTATTCAATTCAACCACCACCAACCATCTATCACAGTCAAACGCCAGTGATCGCGGGATCTTGCCCTCTCCAGTTCGGGAATACCTAACGATTTTAGCTTCTTCCTATATTGGGCTTGGTCTTTCCCCCCCACAGATAACGCCAATGCCTTCTGAAAGCTACGCTTGTAGCCCTTAGTTCCAGACTTTAGACGCGCCATCCCCAGTAGAAAGTGAAAGCGGTGGTCTTCTTTCTTTATAGAGATCGCATCTTTAACTCTATTGGCCGCCAGCTCATACAGCTCATCTCTATAGGCCTTAAGAGCCTGCCCGTACCAGTAATAGGGGTCTTTCTTTCTATAGTCGTACAGTTTCTCTGACAGGGTATCCGCCATCTGGAAGTCTCCTTGCGCTCGGAGGACTTTTTCCAGATTGCTCAATGTAACTAAATTTTTTCTATCAAATCTCAATGCAATGGCATAAGCACTAATAGCCTGTTTCTCAAACCCAGCAGAGCGATAAATTGCCCCCATATTGTTCCAAAGGTCTGCTTCGTCCGGCGCCAACGACAGCGATTTTAGAATATAAAGAAATGCCTTTTTGAAGTCTCGATCTGCAAGAAATTCCATTGCCAAGTTACTATAAAATTTGGCAAAGGCCTCATTATCTCCGAGTATTTGTTGTCGATATTCAGGATTGTAGTCGGTAAAATTAAAATCTAATATTTGTGGCCTGTTATCAATAGTAGCAAGGACATTTATGTGCTGATAAATGAAGGTCTGCTGGTTATCTAAATATCTAAGTTCAGGAATAAAAACTTCATTAAATTTAGTATCGACCCCAATTTCACGACTCATTGCAATTACAAAAGTACTAAAGGCCATACAGTTCCCTCGCTGCTGATCAAATACTTGTGCAGCGTTGAGAGTGGCATCAGCATCGTAGAAAATTGAAAAGTTTTGGCTTTGTAACTTATGAACCAGAGCATCTAGCTTGTCCCCCTCCCTTTTCGCATTAACCGATGTCAAAAAAAGCTTCATCTCATCATTCAATTCCAAGATATCAATCTCAGGTAAATCAGCATTACTTACGGGGAAACTCAATATATACGTACCACTAAGCAACTGCTTTTCTGAAAAATCACTTGAAATAGCTAAATCTATTTTTTTAACTTGTGTTGAGCAGCCTTCTAATACTAAAAAAGACAGAAATAAAGTTATTATTATTTTTATTCGCTTTTCCATAAATATGCCTTTATTTCAAAATAAAAAAACCTATCCAATAGGATAGGTTTTTAGCATAAAGCACACGGAAATAAATTATTTATTCGAAAATCCAATTCAGCTTTTAGCCATCATTAACTTGACACCCTCTTCATAGTCTGTGTGTACCTTGGCAAACTGTGCCAATTGTCGCTGAACTATGTCATCCGGTACACCTGCCATTGCTTCTGCAATATTGCTGTATAAACGCTGCTTTTGTTCATCATCAAATAAATCAAACAACGCTCGCACCTGGGTGTAATCGTCATTACCTTTGCGGTGATCATACCTGTCAGCCGCTCCAGATAATGGTAGCGGTGGCTCTTTGGCTTTTAAATCCTCCTCCGGCCCAGAAAAACTATTGGGTTCATAAAAAGCATCCGGGTTACCGCTGCGAATACCCGTACTATTCATTTCACCATCCCGATAATAATTATGCACCGGGCAACGTGGTGCATTCACTGGGAGACTTTCGTAATGAGTTCCCAAACGGTGACGGTGTGCATCGGCATAGGAAAAAATACGTGCCTGAAGCATTTTGTCTGGTGAGAAACTGATACCTGGGACGATATTGGATGGTGAGAATGCCGCCTGCTCCATTTCCGCAAAATAGTCTTGCGGATTGCGATTCAACTCCATGGTACCCACTTCAATTGGTGGATAATCTCCATGGGGCCATACCTTAGTTAGGTCAAAGGGGTTATAGCTTGTTTTCCCGGCTTCCGCTTCCGGCATGACCTGAATCTGGAATGTCCATTTGGGACACTCCCCATTTTCGATTGCCGCATACATAGCTTCCTGATAACTCTCACGGGTGCGCCCAATCACTTCTTCGGCTTCCGCATTGGTAAAGTAATTGTGCCCCTGCTGGGTCTTAAAATGGAATTTGACCCAGAAACGCTCTCCGTTATGATTCCATAGTGAGAAAGTATGGGAACCATAACCGTTCATATGCAGTGGAGATATAGGCAAGCCACGATCGGAAAAAAGTATGGTCACCTGGTGAAGGCTCTCCGGGCACAGAGACCAGAAATCCCACATTGCCGTAGGGGAACGCAGGTGGGTGCGCGGATGCCGCTTTTGAGTGTGGATAAAATCGGGAAACTTGTAGGGATCTCTTACAAAAAAGACCGGTGTATTGTTACCGACCAAATCCCAGTTGCCCTCCTCTGTATAAAACTTCAGAGCAAAACCACGCACATCCCTCTCTGCATCGGCAGCGCCCAGTTCACCAGCCACAGTTGAGAAGCGGGCCAAAAGCGGGGTTTCTGTACCTGGCTGCAGTACCCGTGCACAGGTATAAGCAGAAACATCACCAGTTACTCTCAAAACCCCGTAGGCACCCCAACCCTTGGCGTGCACAGCCCGCTCGGGTATACGCTCGCGATTTTGGTGGGCCAGCTTTTCAATTAGCTGATAATCCTGGATCAGTAATGGACCATTGGGGCCCGCTGTCAGACTGTTTTGATTATCCGGAACAGGAGCACCGGCATCAGTGGTGAGTTTGGGTTTATCCGCCATGATCAGCCTCCACTATAGGAATCCACTGAGTATTAACGCTGTCACGGGGGTGTGCGAATCGATCGGCGGCTACACCATCAACCTGGGGTAGCTCTGAATAATTCCATAATTTTTCTGCGGGACTTGAGGGCAACTCGCCACAAACCGCAAGGCTCCTAACATGTGTTGCAACAAAGCAACAATATCTCAGACCCGCCCTACGGGGCTTTCATAGGGTGCCCAACTCTTCCTTGGCTTTTGTCGGTAATTTCTCCTCTGTATAACGGCTGCCTGCCAATGTTAACTGGTAAGCGCCGGTAAGCTGTTCTACCAGGCCTTCCAGCTCCATCTCCATTAATACAGCCATTAACTCACCTGGCTCGGAAGCCGTATCCTGAGCCAGCTGCTCGATACTGCGAGGCCCACCTGTAAGCGCTTTTATCAGTTGCCGGTAGGATGCAGGCACAGGATCGCACTTCGGTACATCAGTGCGTGTAGGCTCCGCCAGTAATCCGCCGAGCTGGCCGGCTACATCAGCACTGGTTTCGACCAGTGTCGCGCCCTCCCTGATCAGGTGGTGGCACCCCCTGGCCATGGGATTGTGGATAGAACCGGGAATAGCAAAGACCTCGCGATTCTGCTCAAGCGCCAGGCGAGCGGTAATCAAAGAGCCGGAGCGCATCGCTGCCTCCACCAGCAACACCCCCATTGAAAGGCCGCTGATAATTCGGTTTCGCCGGGGAAAGTTCTTCGCTTCCGCGCTGCTGCCGATGGGAAGCTCACTAACCAGCGCACCACCCGCTGCGAGAATATCCGCTGCCAGGGGGCGATTGTGTTTGGGGTAAATACGGTCAACGCCACTTCCCAGTACCGCGATCGTAGTGCCAGATCCCTGCAGCGCCCCCCTGTGTGCAGCGGCATCGACACCCAGTGCCAATCCCGAAGTGATAGCGAAGCCTGAACTTGCCAATTCTGCCGCGAACGCCCGGGCATTATCGAGCCCCGCCACTGTAGCTCGGCGCGCGCCCACCATTGCCACCTGAGGGAGGTTCAGCGCACGACTTTCTCCGCGGATATAAAGCACCGGCGGAGGCCGGGAGATTTCCGATAGCAGAGAGGGGTAATCAGGATCGCTGTGACAAACCAGCTGCACACCCAGGTCCGCACAGCGCGCCCGCTCTTGCTCAACCCAAAGGATGAGTTCACTGGCACCACTTCGGTGGGAGAGCTCCCGCCATTGGGATTGGGCCCGGGGAGATAACCTCTCTAGAAGAGGTTGGGGAAACTGGTCGAGCGCCTCTTCGGCAGTGGCAAAGTGCTCCAGTAGCTGCCAGTAGCGAGCCGGACCAATCCCCTCAAGACGCAACAACGCCATACTGGCGGTCAACGCATCCATGCGACTTACCATTTTCTGTTTTGAAGGCTATGCAGCGGGGCAAACAGCAACACCTGCCGCGAGTTAATCAAGCTCTACTAGGGGTTGCGCACCATATCCATCACGGCCAGCGGGCGTTGCGCATCCAGCACCAGGGCGAGGCTCATTTTTTCAAATGTTCGGAATACCATCAATTCTCCGGCACGGGTATCGGGAAGCCTCACCACCTCACCAGCGATACGATCACGAACCGTTGAACCGGCTTTATAAATCGCCAACACATTACCCGGCTGTAGACCTTCGCGTTCACCCACATTGAGAATCACGACATCAAATTTACCAATCTGGGTAACGCCTTCATCAACTCCTACAATCAGGCTATCGATAGTGATTGTGGGCGCACTGGGATGAAACAAAGCCTCAATTGACCGTTCTTCTACCGGCATCAACCGGTCATCAAGACGAACCTCACGGGCAGTACTGCGCACGCCCAGGGTCGCTACGGAAAAATCAGGGTTGTTATCTGGATCAAGTTGCAGGAGGTCAACAGAGCCAACTCCAAGGGCCTGACGTCCAAGAACCTCACCGGATACCGGATCGGTATAGACTGGACCAGGGCGATAAATGCCATAAGACGGCAGTGGTGTTCCAAAGTCACCGCGAGCGTAGATGGTATCTCCCGCCCCCATCAGAATATGATCATCGGAGCCGGACAATATGTAGGGCGTACCCTCAAAAGCGCCGGGCTCGACAATACGGGTGCGCGATAAAAAGGCGTTAATCGCATCCAGCGGAATCGCCGGGATCGCATCCTCTACCGCCTGGCGGCGGATCGATGGCGACAGTCGATTCCCATCAATGCCCGGCGACAGTTGATAGGCTCGGGGGCCGCGCTGCAGCTGTAACTGTGGCTGGCCATCGATATAAACAAGGCGCAGGCTATCTCCCGGATAAATCAGGTGGGGATTTTCCACCTGGGGATTTACCTGCCAGATCTCTGGCCAGTACCAGGGCTGCACCAAAAACTGACTGGAAATATCCCAGAGCGTATCGCCCTTTTGCACCACATAAGCGTCGGGGTGACTGGGGTTCAGGCGAACCTGATCCTGTGCTTCGACACCAAGGGCAACCGCTAACATCGAGATTGCGGCCAGGATAATTTTTTTCATGGAAGCATTCCTATGCTCTTTATCGCTATAATTCTCAGCGCCGGGCCACTCCCATCGCGGGAGCGAGACCGGACCCGGGCGCACAGCGCCAGCAAAAACAGGGGTCCACTCGGTAAATTTTGAGCGCGATCATAATGTTATCAGCGCACGTTCAACGAATACTAGAAGTTTGTCACAGGTGTTATGGCTAAACTCGAGATACTGGAATTTCCCGATCCGCGCCTGCGCGAGGTCGCTAAACCCGTCGCTGAGGTGACCGACGCCCACCGCCAACTGCTCGACGACATGTTTGAAACCATGTACGCCGCGCCTGGCATCGGTCTCGCTGCCACCCAGGTCAATGTGCAGGAGCGCATCGTGGTGGTGGATATTTCTGAAGACGGCAATGAACCCTACGGATTCATCAATCCCGAAATCGAAATACTGGACCCTGAGATCCACCAGTACGACGAGGGCTGCCTATCAGTCCCCGGTTTCTACGAAACCGTGGAGCGCCCGCGCAAGGTGCGTATCAAGGCCCTGGACCGCAATGGAGAACCTTTTGCCCTGGAGGCCGAGGGACTATTGGCAGTCTGCATCCAACATGAAGTCGATCATTTGGATGGCAAGCTGTTCGTAGATTATATCTCTCCGCTCAAGCGCAACCGCATCCGCTCCAAGCTGGAAAAATCCCAGCGCCGCCGCGCCTGATCTACGCCAGTCGCAGGAGCCTGGAGCTGCCGGCTTACGGCAGCTCTCCCACCCCTTACCTGAGAGCAAGTCAGTGAATATTATTTTTGCCGGCACCCCGGACTTTGCCGCTGTGCACCTGCAAGCCCTGCTCAACAGCGAGCACAATGTGATTGCCGTTTACACCCAGCCGGACAGGCCTGCGGGACGCGGTAAGAAATTGCTCGCCAGCCCGGTGAAACAACTGGCAATATCCCACGATATCCCGGTGTACCAGCCCTTTAGTCTGCGCGATGAAGCTGCCCAGGCTGAGCTTGCAGCTCTTGAGGCGGACATTATGGTAGTGGTGGCCTATGGCCTGATATTGCCGCAAGTGGTGCTGGATACCCCTCGCTTAGGTTGTATCAATGTGCATGCCTCACTGTTGCCGCGCTGGCGTGGCGCAGCGCCGATCCAACGTGCGGTGGAAGCTGGTGACAATGAAAGCGGTGTCGCCATTATGCAAATGGAAGCGGGCCTGGATACCGGCCCGGTTTTGGTGGAAAGCCGCTGCACAATTACCGGGTCCGATACCGGTGGCAGCTTACACGACAAACTGGCGGAACTCGGCGGTCCCTCCCTTCTCCAGGCCCTGACTCTACTGGAAAGCGACAGTGCCAACCCCCAGGTACAGAACCATGCGCAAGCGAATTACGCCAACAAAATCACCAAGGAAGAAGCGCAGATCGACTGGCAGCGCCCCGCTGCTGAACTGCATCGATTGATACGCGCTTTTAATCCCTTCCCGGTATGTTGGACCACTTACCAGGACAGGAAAAGTGAGCAGCGCCTGCGTATCTATAGCGCCGCCATCGAACAGGGCTGCCACAGTGATCAGCCCGGTACCATTCTCTCCAGTGACGACGAAGGTATTTTAGTGGCCTGCGGCCGCGAGGCCCTGCGCCTGCAATTACTGCAGCTGCCGGGCAAGAAAGCGCTGCCCGCAGCGGAAATTTTGAAAGGCTACCGGGACCAATTTACCCCGGGCACCAAACTGGGATAATTATGAGCAGAGATGTACGCGCCGAGGCCGCCCGAGTTATCGCCTCACTGCTTGAAGAACGCGGCTCACTGGCAAGGCTACTGCCAGCCGCCGAGAACAAAGTGGAGGAGCGCGACCGCCCTCTGTTGCGGGAGCTTTGCTACGGCTGTGCCCGCACAGCACCGCGCCTGAAATTAATCGCCTCAAAGTTACTGCGAAAAAAGGTCTCAGATATTGAGATCAATGCGCTGATCCTGTTGGGCATCTACCAGCTGGAGTACACCCGCATCCCCGATCACGCCGCCATATCTGCAACCGTCAATGCCGCGCGCAGCCTCGGTCTGGACAGAGCAACCGGGCTGATCAACGGGGTGCTGCGCAATGCCCTGCGCAACAGTGAACAACTCCAGCGCAAGCTATCCGGCAATCCACAGTTCAGCTCCATGCACCCGGCCTGGTTACAGCAGCGGATTAAAGCCGCCTGGCCTGAAAAGGCGTCAGATATCTTCCGCGCCAACAATGCCAACCCACCCATGACCTTGCGGGTAAACACCGCCAAGATCTCTCGCGCGGACTATTTACAACAGCTCGATGAAACCGGCCTATCCGCCGAGCCCTGTACTATTTCCCCGGTCGGTATCACCCTGGTTGAGCCGGTTTCAGTCACAGCGCTACCAGGCTTTGCCGAGGGCTTGGTCAGTGTGCAGGATGAGTCCGCGCAATTGGCGGCCCTGCTGTTACACCCGCAGGAAAATGCCCGGGTGTTGGACGCATGTGCTGCACCCGGTGGCAAGAGTTGCCATTTATTGGAGCAGGAATCCAGCATTCAGTTGAGCGCGTTGGATATTGAGGAAGACCGCCTGGTGCGGGTCGAGGAAAACCTCGAGCGCAACGGGCAGAGTGCCAAGCTTATCTGTGCCGATGCCACAGCCCCGGATGAGTGGTGGGACGGGCAGCAATACGACCAGATACTTCTGGACGCACCCTGCTCGGCAACCGGAGTAATTCGCCGCAACCCGGATATCAAACTATTGCGCCGGGAAGAAGACATCGCCGAGTTAGTCGCTTTGCAGGGCAAGGTCCTGCGCGCCCTGTGGCCCCTGGTTAAACCGGGCGGGCAGTTGCTTTACGCCACCTGTTCCAGCCTACCGGCGGAAAACAGTGAAGTCGTCGCAGCGTTCATTGCGGAGACTGAGGATGCGAGCGACAATACTCCCGAACTGCTAAACGATAAGCCCTGGGGCGAGAAACAAGTTACCGGTATGCAGCTTCTGCCCCAAACCGGCGGCGGTGACGGTTTCTACTACGCTCTGCTGAGCAAAGCCGAATAACAGCGGCGCAGACCGCGAGTCTCATCCGATATGAAAATTGTCATTCTAGGCGCCGGCCAGGTGGGCGGCTCTCTGGCGGAGGCATTGGCTTCCGAGCGCAATGATATTGTCCTGGTGGACAGCGACGAGAAAACCCTGCGTGAACTGCGCGACCGCATCGATATCGGCGTGGTACTGGGCCACGCCTCTCACCCGGATATTCTGATGGAGGCCGGAATTGAGGATGCGGATATCCTGGTCGCAGTGACTAACAACGATGAGACCAATATGGCGGCCTGCCAGATTGCGCACTCGCTGTTTCGCGTGCCCACCAAAATCGCCCGTGTACGTGCCTCCTCTTATCTGCAATACCCGGAATTATTCGATACCCAGGCTATCCCCATCGATGTACTGATCAGCCCAGAGCAACTGGTTTCAGAGTATATCTCCCGCCTGATGGAACATCCCGGTGCCTTGCAGGTGTTGGACTTTGCCGGCGGCCGCGTACAGCTGGTAACAGTTTTGGCGGTTCAGGGCGGGCCTCTTGTTGGGCACCAGCTGCGCTATTTGCGCGAGCATATGCCCAAGGTGGACACCCGCGTAGCTGCGATTTACCGCCGTAACCGGCCGATTATTCCCCAGGGCGATACGGTGATCGAGGCCGGTGATGAGGTATTCTTTATCGCCGCGCGAGCGGATATTCGCGCAGTGATGAGCGAGCTGCGGCGGCTGGAACACGGTTATAAACGGGTGGTGATCGCCGGAGGCGGCAATATTGGCTTGCGCCTGGCGACCAGGCTGGAGAATCGCTATTCGGTAAAAATTATTGAGCAGAGCCACGAGCGCTGTGTATTTTTATCCGAAGAGTTGTCCCACACCATTATCCTGCACGGCAGCGCTTCAGATCAGGAGCTACTGCTGGAAGAGAGCATTGAAGATACCGATGTTTTTCTCGCGCTTACCAATGATGACGAGGCTAATATCATGTCGTCCCTGTTGGCCAAGCGCTTGGGCGCACGTAAAGTAATGACCCTGATTAACAACCGTGCCTATGTAGACCTGGTGCAGGGTGGAGAAATCGATATTGCGATTTCCCCTCAACAAAATACGATCGGCAGCCTGCTGACCCACGTGCGCCGGGGAGATATGGTCAACGTCCACTCCCTGCGTCGCGGAGCCGCAGAGGCCATTGAAGTTATCGCCCATGGCGATGAACGCACGTCGAAAGTTGTGGGCCGCAAGATCGAAGATATCGATTTACCCGAAGGTGCCTCAATAGGCGCCATAGTGCGGGAAACGGAAAACGGCAGCGAAGTATTGATGGCTCACGATGATGTCATCGTGCAGAGCGATGACCACGTGATTGTCTTCCTGGTAGACCGTCGCCAAACCCGGCATGTTGAACAGCTGTTCCAAGTTGGTTTTGGCTTTTTCTGATCAACTAATTATTTCATTTTCCGGCGACAACGGTCTGCGCCGTCCAGATAACATTGCAACAAATAACGATAGGCTGATAGGCGCCAATGCGAATTGCGGTAATTGCGCGAGTTTTTGGAATTCTCTTGACGGTGTTCAGCCTGACCCTGCTGCCGCCGATCGGCGTATCCCTATGGTATGAAGATGGCACCCACAGCGCATTTGTTGCAGCCTTTGTAATTACCCTTATCACCGGCCTTTTTATGTGGTTGCCGGTGCACGATCTGCGCGAGGACCTGCGCACCCGCGACGGCTTCGTGGTGACATCACTGTTCTGGCTGGTACTGGGCAGCTTCGGTGCACTGCCCTTTATCATCAGTCCGCAACCGGACTTGAGTATTACCGACTCTATTTTTGAATCGATCTCCGGGCTTACCACCACTGGCGCTACGGTAATTACCGGGTTGGACTCGCTACCACCAGCCATTCTCTACTACCGCCAGCAACTGCAGTGGTTCGGCGGTATCGGCGTAATTGTTATCGCATTGGCAATCCTGCCCATGCTGGGCATCGGGGGTATGCAGCTGTACAAGGCGGAAATTCCCGGCCCGGTAAAAGATACCAAATTAACCCCGCGTATCGCCGAGACAGCCCGGGCTCTGATTGTTATTTATGTGATCCTCACGATTCTCTGCGGTATCGGCTACTGGTGGGCAGGCATGACGGTATTCGATGCCGTCGGCCATGCATTTTCCACCGTAGCCAACGGGGGATTTTCTACCCACGATGACAGCATGGGGTTTTATGCCCACAATCGCGCGATCATGATTATTTGTATCGTGTTTATGTTTACCGCTGCCATCAACTTCGGCCTGCACTTCTTTGCATTTCGCAACAGGACCCTCAGCCACTATTGGCGCGATTCAGAATTTCGCTTTTACGTTATGTTGATTCTTGGTGCCGGCCTGTTAGTCAGCTGTTACCTGTGGATCTTGAATATTTTTTCCCCCGGTAACAGCTTACTGCATGGGTTTTTCCAGGTAGTCTCGATCAGTACCACCGCCGGTTTCGCCTCGGAAAATTTCTCAGCCTGGCCAGTATTCCTGCCCTACGTTCTTTTACTGCTGGGGATTCTCGGCGCCTGCGCCGGCTCCACCTCTGGAGGAATTAAAGCGGTGCGCGGTATGCTGATTATGAAATCCGGTATGCGCGAGCTGAATCGCCTGGTTCACCCCAATGCGGTAATTCCTATCAAGATCAATCGAAAAATCGTTCCCGACCGGGTTACCGATGCAGTTTGGGGTTTTTTTGCGGTCTATGTATCGTCCTTCTTTATCCTCGCCATTATCGTGATTGCCACTGGCGAGGACTTTGTCACTTCCGTTACCACCGTCGCCTCCTGCCTGAGTAATATCGGTCCCGCCCTGGGCGAAGCCTCTGCCCACTATGGCGCGGTTAATGAAGTCGCCAAATGGTTCCTGATTCTCGCGATGCTGATGGGACGCCTGGAAATTTTTACTCTGTTAGTACTACTTACCCCAGCTTTTTGGCGCCATTAACGACACAGCATGTCATAGCCGCGCTAACGCGTGGCAATATTTTTTAGTTTCTGCCACAGTTGCTGTTTACAGGAAGTAACTAATAAAAAAGGCTGTATGAGCAGAGATACCAGCGCGCTGCTCGGTCAACTCAAAATTGATCGGGAAACAGCGCCCGAACCCAGTTCCCCATCGCGCAAAGTTATATTGGCGGCATCTGTCGGCCTAGTTACTGGCATAGTTATAGGCCTTGCCGGCGCTTCTCTATTTGCAGAAGACAGTACACCAGTGCTCCCCCAAAGTAGCGAACCTCAAGCCAAGACTCTCAGCTTGATTCCCAGGGAGGAAAAATTTCACGAGACCATTCTTAATGCTTCCGGCTATATCACACCGAGGCGCATGGCTACGGTCTCTGCTGAAGTAATGGGCCTGATCAGTAGTGTGGATGTCGAAGAGGGAATGCAGGTCGAGGAGGGGCAGGTTCTGGCCCGCTTGGATGATGCCAAAGCGCGGGTCGCGCTGGATTTTGCCCAGGCACAAATTCAAGTGCTTCAAGCCAAGGAAGCGAGTATTCACGCGAAGTTAAAAGAGGCTGAACGCCAATATCGGCGTTTTGCCGGACTTCGAGACAAAAATTATTCCAGCAAAGCGCAGCTCACCCAAAGTGAATCCTCGGTAGAGGGGTTACGGGCAGACTTAAAAAGTGCCCGCGCCAATATTCAAGTCGCCATTCTTGAAGCTGAGAGGCAGCGAGAACGCCTGGCAGATCATATTATCCGCGCGCCTTTTGCCGGCGTAGTCACGACAAAAAATGCACAACCTGGCGAGATAGTTGCCCCCAGCTCTGCCGGCGGAGGTTTTACCCGTACTGGAATCTGTACCATCGTGGATATGAATTCACTCGAAATCGAAGTGGATGTGAACGAGGCCTTTATCGGCCGGGTCGCCAAGGGACAGAAAGTTAACGCCAACCTGGATGCCTACCCGAACTGGGACATTCCAGCTACCGTTATCGCCATCATTCCAACGGCCGATCGAGCCAAGGCGACTGTCCGGGTACGAATCGCTATCGACGACAAAGATGCTCGAATCCTGCCGGATATGGGCGTTAAGGTGGGCTTCCTCGCAGGCGAGGCCGCAGCTCCCTAGCAAACACCAATAAAAACACAACAGTATTTATAAGAGGGAATTTGAGATGTCAGAGGAAGTGTTGTTTCAGCTGAAGGATATCAGCAAAAGTTTTACCAAGGGCAAAGAGACCATTTCCATTTTTGAATCCCTGAATATGGAAATTGATCGCGGTGATTTTGTTGCCATTATGGGGCCTTCGGGCTCCGGTAAAACAACGCTGTTAAATATGTTGGGCGGCGTCGATCAACCCAGCGGTGGAGAGATATGGTTTGACAGCGAGCGCATTGACTCCCTCAATGAAGGCGCCCTAACCCGCTGGCGAGCAAGGAATATTGGTTTTATTTTCCAATTTTACAATTTAATGCCGATGCTCAATGCGCAGCGCAATGTAGAGCTGCCGCTACTGCTGACAAATCTCTCCAAATCTCAACGCCGCCACAGCGTGGAAACCGCACTGGCCCTGGTGGGATTAAGTGATCGGGCAAAACATATGCCCAGTGAAATGTCCGGCGGGCAACAACAGCGTGTCGCCATCGCCCGCGCCATCGTTTCCGATCCAAAATTGATTTTGTGTGATGAGCCCACCGGTGACCTGGATCGTGCCACAGCAGATGAAATTCTGGAAATGCTGCAATTGTTAAACCGCGATCACGGCAAAACCATCGTGATGGTTACCCATGATCCCGCGGCTGCAAGATACGCCAAGCGCACCCTGCACCTGGATAAAGGACAATTTGTGCAGAGGGAAATAGTGGCATGAGTGATTTCTATTTGGTTTTTAAAAATATGACAAGGAAGCCCTTGCGGCTATTCCTTACCTGCTTTGCTATTTTTATAGCCTTCTTGATTTTCGGTGCGGTTACCAGCCTCAAGTCCGCATTAAATTCCAGCGTGGAATTATCCGCTGATAATCGCCTGGTGGTATTCAATAGAATCAACTTTACCCAGTCACTACCCATTGCCTATGTGCAAAAGGTTGCTACCGTCGAGGGAGTGAAACATGTTACTCATCTCAACTGGTTTGGCGGTTATTTTCAGGAACCCAGCCGACAGGTCGTTTCAATGGCTGTAGATCCAGAATCCTATTTAAAAGTTTATGAAGAAATAGTTATTCCCGAGGAACAAAAGCAGGCCTGGTTTAACAATCGGCAAGGGGCTTTGGTTGGGGAAAAACTCGCGCAGATTTACGGCTGGAAAGTGGGCGATAGGATTCCTTTATCCTCCAATATTTTTTCACACAAAGATGGTGGCTATACCTGGGAATTTGTAATTTCCGGGATTTTTAAAGGAGATACGGAACAGTACGATACACGCCAATTATTGTTTCATTATAAATATTTCATGGAGACACAGACTTTCGGTGGCGACTGGATTGGCTGGATGGCACTAACAACCGATGATCCCGCCATCAATGAAAACGTCGCAAAAACTATCGATGATAATTTTGCCAACTCGCAGAGTGAAACCGATACCAGTACCGAGAAAGCCTTTAATAAAGCCTTTATTGAACAAATCGGAAATATTGGCTTAATTATTTTTTCTGTGGTGTTTACTGCCTTTTTCACCATATTGGTAGTGGTTGGCAACACTATGGCGCTGGCTATTCGCGAGCGTACCGGGGAAATCGCCGTATTAAAAACCCTGGGTTTTTCCAGCACTCGTATTTTCCGAATGGTGCTGTCGGAGTCCCTGTTAATTGCCTTTGTCGGTGGCCTTTCCGGCCTGGCCGCAGCCTGGCTGCTGGTCGAAGGGGTAAAAACCTTCCTTGCCCGCTTTTTGCCCAACTTGATTTTGGATGGGGATATCGCCCTGCAAGCCATTCTATTTATGTTGTTGTTGGGCCTGATTACCGGGCTGATGCCAGCCTTTCAGGCTCTGCGACTTAACATAGTAACTGCATTTAACCGACAACAATAAACTGGTGCCCCACTGAAACTACACAATGGTTTTCACTGGGGAAGCCTTAAAGGAGAAGAAATTATGGGTTCTCTTGTTGCACAAATTGTTTCGGTAACCCTGATGAATCTGGGCAGCCTGCGTCGGCGCCTGTGGATGTCACTGGCCATGGTATTTGCCTCGGCAGTTGTCGTCGCAATCCTGCTGGCGTTTCTCGCTATGGCCAAGGGATTTGAGGCGACCATGAGTGGGGCCGGCTCCAGCCAGATCGCTATCCTGATGCGAGAGGGGTCTGCCAGTGAAATCAACTCTGTAATCCTGCAGGACCAGGTCAACCTGATTGCGGAATCGGCCGGTGTTGCCAGGGATACGAACGGCCCGCTGGTATCACCGGAGCTCTACGTTATTGTCGATGGCCTGAAGAAATCCACCGGCACCGAAGCCAATATCCCCCTGCGCGGTCTCAATGAAACCGGCATGGCCATGCGCAATAATATGCGTATGGTGGAGGGGCGTATGTTTACTCCCGGCACTAACGAAATGATTGTTGGTGAAGGGGTATTGCGTGAATTTAATGGTTTCGAAATCGGTAAAGAAGTGCGCTTTGGCAAAAACCTGTGGACAGTTGTTGGGGTCTTTTCCACAGGGGGTAATATATTTGAGAGCGAGCTGTGGGCAGATATCAAAATTATCCAAAGTCACTACAACCGGGGTAACAGCTACCAGTCAATCCGTTTGCAATTGGAGAATAACGGCGATCTCAAGCCCATTCAGGAAACCATTAAGCGCGAGCCCCGCCTGAACCTGGAAGCGCAAACCGAACAAGAGTACTTCGCCAGCCAGGGTAAACAACTGCAATATATCGCTACTTTTGGCTGGATTATCAGCTCTGTGATGGCGCTAGGCGCACTGGCCGGAGCTCTCAACACCATGTATACCTCGGTAGCGGACCGGGCTCGTGAAATCGCTACTTTGCGCGCGTTGGGATTCAGCAACTTCTCCGCATTCTGCGGCACTATTGCTGAGGCTATGGTTTTAGCCGTTGCCGGGGGGCTTTTGGGTTCCCTGGCTGCTTACCTGTTTTTCGACGGTCTCAACACCTCAACTCTTGGAGGCAGTTTTACCCAGGTGGTGTTCAGTTTTGAGATGTCCCCAGACCTGTTTGTGCAGGGCGCCGTATTGGCGCTGGTGATCGGTTTTATCAGCGGCTTCTTCCCAGCCTGGCGCGCGGCACGCATGCCGGTTGTGGTCGCTTTCCGGCACGCGACTTAAATAATTTTATGTGGGGGCTTCTATGAAGAGCCCCTACTTTTTCTTGCGGTAAATTTTACTCTTGCCTTCCGGCTGTTTCCTGAAGCGCTTGTATTCCCACTGATACTGCTCTGGTGCCTGGGCAATACAGGCCTCCACCCCCCGATTCATCGCCGCCAGGGAAACTTTCTGCTCATCGCTATAAATAGCCTTTTCCGCAGGGACAAATACCAGCTCAAAACCACCTTCAACACGCTTGCCGAAACCAAACACCACATGGCAATTAGTGCGCTGTATCAAATTGTGAACCAAGGTCATCGTTAATGCGGGGCGCCCAAAGAAAGGAGCAAAATCACCGCCCATATCCGGCTCCTGATCGGGAAGTATCAGGGCAAAATTACCGGCTTTGAGAGCCTTAAGTAGCGAGCGAACCCCGTGTACGTTGGTGGGAACCATCTTGCCACCGGTCACTTCCCGCCCATTGCGAATAACCGGGTCCAAAGCTTCAATTTTGGGAGGCTGGTATAGCACTGTGCAGGGAGCCAGGGTACCTACATGCAAGCCAAAAATTTCCCAATTGCCCGTATGCGGCATCAGTACAATTGTACCGGTCCTGCCTTCTTCACTCCCGTCGAGCAAGTGCTGGTTGCGCACTCCCACAATCGCATTCTTACTTTTGGCCCAGGGGGTGTTCCATAGGGCCGCCATCTCAAAGCCGGTCATTGCAGTACTGATCACGCTCTCTCTGGCGAGCCGTTCGCGCTGCTTTGGGTCCATGGCCGGATAGCACAACTCCAGGTTTATACGGCTCAGACGCAGCCCCTCGGAGCGCGTCCACACTGCAATTTTGCCAACGAGTAAACCGAGGCGTCGCGACCAAGACAACGGCAGTTTGCCAATGATTTTCAGTGCCCCTACTGCAAGGCGCCCTTTAATATCCACTGAATTACTTCCTATCCACAAAAGCCATTTTGAGACGGCTATCTAGTTCGAGAATGAACATTGACACCTCCGAAGCGGCTATAGCGCTTTAAGCACAGGAGCCGCTGCCGCTATAATTGCGTCCCTTTGCCCACAGCAGATACTGATCCGGAGATAGCGGTGTCCAAGCAATACGATCTCAGTACCTTTCAGGGACTCATTTTTGCCCTGCAGGATTATTGGGCGCGCCAAGGGTGCGTCATTCTACAGCCTCTGGATATGGAAGTGGGCGCCGGCACCTTTCATCCAGCGACCTTCCTCCGCGCCATAGGCCCGGAAAACTGGAATGCGGCCTATGTACAGCCCTGCCGCCGCCCCACCGATGGCCGCTACGGCGAGAACCCCAACCGCCTTCAGCACTACTACCAATACCAGGTAGTAATGAAACCATCCCCGGACAATATCCAGGAATTGTACCTCGATAGCCTTCGCGCCATGGGCGTAGATCCCTCTGTCCACGATATTCGCTTTGTTGAGGACAACTGGGAATCCCCAACCCTGGGCGCCTGGGGCCTCGGCTGGGAAGTTTGGCTGAATGGTATGGAAGTTACCCAGTTCACCTACTTCCAGCAGGTTGGCGGCCTCGAGTGCTACCCAGTTACCGGCGAGATCACCTATGGTCTTGAGCGTATCGCCATGTACCTGCAAGGTGTCGAGTCTATCTACGATTTAGTGTGGACCCGCAACCCGGATGGCAGCCCCGTCACCTACGGCGACGTTTTCCATCAGAATGAAGTGGAAATGTCCCACTACAACTTTGAACATGCCGATGTGGAGTTCCTGTTCTCGACCTTCGATCACTGCGAGCGCGAGAGCACGCGCCTGATTGAGCTGGGCCTGCCGCTCCCCGCTTACGAGCAAGTTATGAAGGCCTCCCACGCCTTCAACCTTCTGGATGCGCGCCACGCTATCTCAGTGACTGAGCGCCAGCGCTATATCCTGCGCGTGCGAACTCTGGCCCGCGCCGTGGCACAGGCTTACTACGATGCGCGCCGCGCCTTAGGCTTCCCCATGGCAGATGAAGCACTGCGGGCAGATATTTTGGCGGAAGACATCGAGCAAGAGGAGAAGCAGTAATGGCTCAGGATTTTCTGGTAGAGCTGGGCACCGAAGAGCTGCCACCCAAGGCGTTACACAAATTGATGAGCGCTTTCGCCGATGGTATTACCCAGGGCCTCAAAGGCGCCGAGTTGTCTTTTGGCGAAGTTAAAGCCTACGCAGCTCCCCGCCGCCTGGCCGTAGCGGTATTCGGCTTGGCAGACAAACAGCAGGACAAACAAATTGAAAAGCTGGGCCCGGCTGTCAAAGCCGCTTTCGATAAAGAGGGTAAGCCCAGCAAGGCCGCAGAGGGTTTCGCCCGCAGCAACGGCGTAACCGTTGAAGAGCTGGGACGCAAAGAGACCGACAAAGGCGAGCGCCTGGCCTTTATCAGTGAACAGAAAGGCGCTGAAACCGAATCCCTGTTAGCGGGCATTGTCGAGAAAGCCTTGGCTCAACTGCCAATTCCCAAGCGTATGCGCTGGGGTGCGCGCCGCGAGGAGTTCGTGCGCCCGGTGCACTGGCTCGTCATGCTGTTTGGCAACCAGGTAGTAGATGGTGAGGTACTCGGCTTAAAAGCCGGCAAAACCAGCCGTGGTCATCGCTTCCACTGCAATCGCGAGCTGGAGATCCACTCCGCCCACGACTATGCACAAGTTCTGCGCGAACCCGGCTATGTAATGGCAGATTTCGCCGAGCGCCGCGAAGCCATTCGCGCCCAGGTGATCGCCGAAGCCAATAACGTTAATGGTGAAGCAGTCATCGACGACGACCTGCTCGATGAAGTGACTGCATTGGTGGAATGGCCTGTCGCCCTCACCGGCCGCTTCGAAGAGCGCTTCCTGGAAGTACCCGCTGAAGCCCTGATCTCCTCCATGAAGGAGCACCAGAAGTATTTCCATGTGGTAGATGAAGATGGCCAATTGCTGCCTTTCTTTATCACCGTGTCCAATATCGAGAGTCAGGATGCCGCCCAGGTTATCCACGGCAATGAGCGCGTAATTCGTCCGCGCCTAGCGGATGCCGCCTTCTTCTTTGAGACCGACAAGAAGACCAGCCTGGAATCGCGCCGCGAGAAACTGCGCCAAATCGTGTTCCAGCAGCACCTGGGTAGCGTCTACGACAAGACTGAACGAGTAGCTGCCCTGGCGCGCACCATCGCTGAGAAAACCGGAAGCGACGGCGATTGGGCCGAGCGCGCCGGCCGCCTGTGTAAATCGGACCTGGTTACCGAGATGGTGTTCGAGTTTGCCGATATGCAGGGCATCGCCGGCTACTATTACGCCGAAAATGACGGCGAGCCGTTGGATGTGGCCAAGGCCATGTACGAGCAGTATATGCCCAAGTTTGCCGGTGACGAGCTGCCCGCCAGCGACACCGGCACTGTAATCGCCCTGGCAGATCGCCTGGATACTTTGGTCGGTATCTTCGGCATAGGCCAACCCCCCAGCGGCTCTCGCGACCCCTTCGCTCTGCGCCGCGCCAGTCTGGGGATCATCCGTATCCTCGTAGAGAAGCGTCTCGACCTGGACCTGCGCGAATTGCTGGAACTGGCCCGCGACAACTATCCGCGCACCGCCCTGGGTAAATATGACAAGGTGGTGGAACAGACTCTGCAATATGTACTGGAGCGCTTCCGTGCCCGCTACGAAGACCAGGGTATCGCCACCGAAGTATTTATGTCCGTTGCCGCACGCAAGCTGTCGCGCCCGCTGGATATCGACAACCGTGTGCACGCGGTCAACGCGTTTAGCCAGCTGCCGGAGTCCGGTGCTTTGGCCGCCGCCAACAAGCGTGTTTCCAATATCCTCGCCAAGTTAGACGGTGCTGTGCCGAGCAACGTCGATGAAGCTCTATTGCAGGAGGAAGCGGAGAAGGCACTATTCGCCGCCGTACAGGTTGCCCGCACAGAAGTTGAGCCGCTCTATAGCGACGCGCTCTTCGCCGAAGGCCTCGCGGGCCTGGCAGGCCTGCGCGAAACCGTAGACAACTTCTTCGACCATGTAATGGTGATGAGCGACGACGAGCAACTGCGCAACAATCGTCTGGCCCTATTGGCTCAGCTGCGCGCACTGTTCCTCGAAGTTGCCGATATTTCCCTGCTGGTTCCTGCCAAGTAATGACTTGCTGAGGCGGGGCATTACCACCCGCCTCGCAGAACAGGGAGATACAAATATATGGCAATTATCATTCTCGGCCGCGATGGGGTGATCAACGAAAACCCGGATAAATTCGTCAAATCCGCCGACGAATGGCATCCTCTGCCCGGCAGTATTGAAGCGCTGGCAGCGCTCAGCCAGGCCGGCCATCAACTGGTAATTGCCACTAACCAGAGTGGACTGGCGCTGGGGCAATTTGATCTGGATGACCTGGAGGAAATGCATTCCAAAATGCGCACTCTGGTGGAGGATATCGGCGGTGAAATCGCCGCGATTTTCTACTGTCCCCACGGCCCTGAAGATAACTGCCGTTGCCGCAAACCCCTGGCGGGCCTGCTGGATGCTATCGAAGCGGAATTCGATACCAGCCTGCACGACTGCTACCTGGTCGGGGACAAACTCGCAGACCTTTACCTGGCCCTGGAAAAGGGTTGTAAACCTGTTCTGGTAAAAACTGGTGCAGGTGAGCAGACATTACAACACCTTATTGATCAGCCCGAGCCCCGCCTGGCCGCCACCTCAGTATTTGATAACTTGGCGCATTTTTCAAAATTTCTTCTCTCACATTAGATCCCCTTTAATATTCTTTAAAAAATAATTTTTGCGCCATATTTCAAACTTGACGCACTATATTCGACATAACACGTTTAGCGGTACGCCAAGTTATTGAGTTGCACGACACATTCCTATAAAAGCAACTGGCGGGTGAGCAAGCCCATTGTTGTATCGGCGATTCGTGCCAGGCCATGGATGGGCGGGGTTTGAGTGGCGCTCTGAGTAGTTCTGCCGGGGGAAATGGAGGTTTGCCCCCAGTAACGAGCTCTTTTAAGCCTTTTGTTGCCGCCTGCACAAAACAACAAAAGGGATATTCCAATGAAAAGAAAAATTCTTTCTGCCCTGGCGGCGGGCATGCTGCTATCCGGCAGCAGTTTTGCCGAGTCAGTTGGGGAGAAGTTTGCCCCCAGTCAGGAAAAACCAAAAAAAGTCTATATCGTTCAGCTGGAAGCTGAACCTCTGTCCTCCTACAGCGGTACCATCCCCGGCTTGTCAGCCACCAAACCGACCAGCCGTGGCAAACTCGACCCCCAAAGCAGCAGCTATCGTCACTACTCCGATTTCCTTAGGTCGCGTCGTGAACAAGTTCTATCCACTGTTCCCAGCGCACGCACAGTTCATGAATATGACACCGCTTTTAATGGCTTCGCGGCCGTAATGAGCGAAAAAGAGGCGGCTGCTCTGCGCGGTCGTGCCGATGTTAAAGGTGTTTGGGAAGATGAATTACTAAAGCCCCATACCGATTCCACTGCGGACTTCCTCGGCATCACAGATATGCCCAGCCCCTGGCTCTGGGGTATTACTGGTGAGGATATAGTGGTGGGCATTATCGACTCGGGAATCCACCCTGAACACCAGAGTGTCGCCGACATTGCTACACCGTTGCAGGGTAACCTCGGGCCCCATGTTCCCTACGGTTCTATTCCCGAGTCCTTTACAGGCGAGGGCTGCGAATTCGGCAACAGCGACCACAACCCCAGCGATGCCGCATTTACCTGTAACAATAAGCTGATTAAAGCCAAGTCATTTTCCGATGCCTTCCTGGCCAACAATGAATTGGCAGATTACGAATTCCTGTCAGCCAGGGACGCCGACGGGCACGGCACACACACTGCTACCACAGCCGCCGGTAACTATGGCGTAATTACTCCTGATGGAAAAACCCTCACCGGCATGGCACCACGAGCCCGTATTGCAGTGTATAAGGTTTGCTGGGATGCTCCAGATCCCGACGATAGCGGCTGCTCATCGGCTGACTCCATGGCGGCCATTGATGAAGCCGTGGCCGATGGTGTGGATGTCATTAATTTCTCGATAGGTGGCGCCAGCACCACCTTTAGCGGTGCCGATGACATCGCATTTTTATTTGCCGCCGATGCCGGAGTTTTTGTCGCCACATCTGCCGGTAACAACGGACCTGGACCCGAGACCATGGGAACGCCTTCGGGAGTACCCTGGATAACCGCAGTGGGCGCTTCAGAAGATGACCAGAGTTTCGGTTTAGCCCTGCAGGTTTCCTCACCAGAATCAGTTTCCGGCATTTATGAAGGCCGTGAAGGCAACGGTACAGTAAGCCTTGAGGAGGTCGGAGCAGTATCCTCCGGTGTTGTTCTCAGTGAACCACTGGAAGCCTGCACCGAGATCACCAACGCAGAAGCTTTGGAGGGAGCTATTGCCCTGGTAAGGCGTGGGAGCTGCTCTTTTACCGACAAATATAATAATGCCGCTGATGCCGGTGCGGTGGCCATAGTGGTCTACAACGACGGTACTGCAGACGATCGAATAAACCCGATCACCATGTCAGCCCCGGATACCCGTATCCCCGGCATGATGATCTCTTACTACGAGGGCGAAACTCTCGCGGCCAGTGGCGGGGTTTCCGGTGTTATCGACCCCTCCCAATTGATCGCCAGAGAAGACCGTGTAGCTAACTTTTCCTCTCGCGGCCAGAATGGCGGAGCTCCGGATATTATCAAGCCGGATATCAGTGCACCTGGGGTTGGAATTATCGCGGGAATATCTCCGGTACTAAGCGGAGGAGAACTATTTGGAGCCCTGAGTGGAACCTCTATGGCCAGCCCCCATGTCGCCGGTGTAATGGCCCTGCTGAAACAGGCCAACCCCCACTGGAGCCCGGCAATGGCCAAGTCTGCGTTGATGACCACTGCCCGCAACGATCTGCGTAAATCTTACGGATTAGCAGATGCGACACCGTTTGATATCGGTGCTGGTGCCATAGTACCTCGCAGCGCCTTTAGGCCAGGTCTGGTCTATGATGCGGGCTTTAATGATTACCTGGCTTTTCTTTGCGGCGCTGAACTCCAGCCCGAGCTGGTCGATAGTGCAACCTGCGATGCTTTGACATCCCTGGGTTATTCCATCGATTCCAGCGACTTGAACCTCGCTTCTATGGGAGTTGCTGACTTAATCGGCAGCCAGACCATCAAGCGCCGAGTCACCAGTGTCGCTCCCGGCCAGCGTTGGTATTGGGCATCTATTAGCGCACCGCCCGGTATACAGGTAGATATCAATCCGAAGATACTTCGCCTGAGGGAGGGGGAAAGTGCTGAATTTGAGGTGACCTTCACCGCGACAGAATCCGCCGAAATGAACGCCTGGGTATTTGGCGACCTTACCTGGCGTTCAGTGGGTTCTCAAATTAGTGTACGCAGTCCCATAGCCATACGCCCTGTTCCAATGGCTGCACCACAGCAACTGACTGCAAGCGGCACCGATGGAAGCCTCGATCTCACTGTGGGCTTTGGCTACAACGGTAATTTCCAGGTAGACGTCACTGGCCTGGCCGAGGGTGAAGTCACCTCAACCACTATCGATGATGGTGATGTTCAGGTTATTTTCTTTGATGTCCCTGAAGGAACGGAGCTCGCACATATAGCTATGTTTGATGCGGATGTAGGTGACGGTAGCGGAAGTGATGACCTGGATCTGGAAGTTTACGGCCCTGCTCCAGACTACCCTGAAGTCGGCACCAGCGGTAGCGCGACTTCCGCTGAGTCAGTTTCCCTGGCTAACCCCTCTCCCGGTCAGTATGCCGCGGTTGTTGTCGATTACGCGACTGCCGCAGGCCCTACCGACTTTAGTCTATTCAACTTTAATTTGAATGGGGACAGTGGGAATACTATGGTGAATGCACCAACTCAAGCGCAAATTGGCGAAGATGAGGTGATTTCCCTAGAGTGGATAAATCTTGCTCCCAATACTCGTCACTTGGGTATTTTGAATCACGGAGACGGTGAAAAAGTATTTTCGCAGACCCAAATAGTAGTAAATACTCAATAGGCCTCACTCTCTGATCATTTGTGGTAAGAAGAACGAGTTAAAACCGGCCAGATTTTGGCCGGTTTTTTTATTCGCAATTGAGTTTATCCTGCTGATGAATAAAGGCGCTCGCTATCTCCAGAGATACTCGGCCAAAGTCCCAAAACGTTGTTGTTTTTCGATTGATATTCACAGCAACAGAAAGCTGATACTCCGGTATTATCATTAACCAACTCTGACTGCCGCGACTAACTCCGCCATGGTTAGCCACTCTCGTTAATCCCGCCTCAGGGATTTCTACTTCAGTCACCCGCCAACCCAAGGCATAGTTTTGTTCATTCACTTCACCACTGGCCAATTTTTGTGGCGTCCAAAAAATCTCACGGACTTCTGGGGACAAATAATCAGTGTTCAGGAACTGGGCACCCAGTCTTACCAAGTCACTGGGTGTAGAAATAAAGCCTCCCCCTGGTAGGCGATGACTTAAATCTACTGGACGCCATTCACGCAGGCGAAGGGCACTGCCAGACAAACCATTGCTTTTATAGAAGCGGGCAATATTGCGTTCTATACCACCATTTAACGGCGATACCTCTGTGCTGTTCATTCCGCTAGGCGTAAATACCTCATCCTGCATTACTTCCAGGTAAGGTTTGCCTTCAGCACCAGCCAAAACGGCCCCCAGAAGAACCGTGCCCAAAGTGCTGTAATAAAAATCGGTACCCGGTTCGAAAAGTAATTCACTAGCATCAAAAATTGCCAGAGCCTGATACATATCCTCGTAGTGAACATCCAGTGCCAGAGTTTGATACAACCCCAGCCAATCGGAGTTCTTTTTATAATGCGGCAAACCCGACATATGGGAAGCCAGTTGGCGCGGGGTCATTGGCTCCCAATCGGGGTTTGGTAGTGGTTCCAGATAATTTGAGATAGGTTTATCCAGTTCAATAACGCCCCTCTGTACCAAATGCGCCAGTGCAGTTCCTGTTAAAGCCTTAGATGTGCTACCAATACGGAAGCGCGTCTCTGTAGAAACAGGTACTTGTTTCTCTAAATCAGCCCAGCCGGCGGCCCCGGCCCAAACTACCGCACCACAAGCAGATACCGCTGCAGAAATTGCCGGGGCACCGATTTTCTCGCGATGGTTTTCAATTGCTTTAAGCGATTGCCCTGCGGCAAGCTGCAATCCGCTATCGTAGAGTTCTTGCGTAGACGGCGCCTTTGTGGGTAGAGCCTGCCATCCCAATGGACTCAACGGCACTGCATTTAGCGACCAGGCATAGAATTGATAAACTGGCCACAACAAATAGGCAAAACTACACAGAAACGTAAAGACACCCATTAATACAATCTTACGTCTCATGTCAATTCCTCATAAATTCTTAGGTCTTTTGCCCGATGTAAAAGTAAGCTTGGCACAACTGACTGTGTCGCTAGAGACATATTTACGACCATTTCCGACATAATTTAAGGTCGGCTGTGGGTTTAAAATTTTGTGCTGTTCTATTGTTTTCACAGCAGAGAACTATATCGAAATTTATTTTTAATTTTTTTCCAATCAAGAAGTATCTCATTAGCAATGCATATGAACTCTACCGTCATTACGGTATTCATAGGCTTACCAATACCTTTGAAAATATACTCTAAAGTTGAAAATTAATCTTCGGTAAAGAATTATTAGTAAATGCTATTGCGGTGAGATTTAAGCATCATTTAATTTTCACTGAGATAAGTATAAATTTTCTAAATTAAATATTAATAATTGGCTTCAAGTAATAAAGAACTACATATTTTTAAACTGGCTATTAGTGGAAACGCTTTCGGTATTCACTCGGCAAAATGCCCTTGTGCTTTTTAAAGGCTCTTCTCAATTGCTCTTGGGATTGAAACCCACAGAGTTTTGCCACCTTATCCTGTGATTGATTTTGTTCTGAAAATAATTGGCAGGCTCTTTCTACCCTTATTTGCTCAAGAAAACGAGCCGGCGTTACACCGAGTTCTCGCACAAAATTTCGAGCAAAATTACGTGGACTCATCGCCGCCTCCTGAGCCAGCCTCTCCACTGTTATGGGTTGCTTAATGTTTTGGTACATCCATTCAATCAAAGTTGCAAAACGATCGCTGTTTATCTGATTTTCCAGGCGCACACTAAATTGCTGCTGTCCTCCATCTCTCTTTAAGTAGAGAACAAGAATTCGAGCCAGGTTGAGTGCCAAGCCTCTCCCATGATCCTCCTCGATCATCGATAGTGCCAAATCAATTCCAGCAGTAATTCCGGCCGACGTATAAACATTACCGTCGCGGACAAAAATGGCATCCGGATCCACTTCTATCTGGGGGAATCCCTGCAACTCAGGAACATCGGCCCAATGCGTCGTAGCACGACGTCCATTGAGAATGCCTGCGTTGGCGAGCATCAAGGCCCCACTACAGATTGAACCAATACGAACAACTTTTTTCTGCTGCTCAGCCAGCCACTCCAGAACAGAACTATTGGCACAAGCGCGCTGACAGGAGTCCGGTGGCATGCCGCTCACTAACAGGGTATGAATCCCCTCAACTTCATGAAACGGGAGGTCTATAAAAACCTTAACCCCTGTCGAAGTCGTAACCGGACCAGACTCAAGTCCCACCAACTGAATATCATAGAAATCCTGGTTGGAACGCCCTTGTTTGCGCAACTGGTCATTTGCCAAGGCAAAAACCTCTAGGGGACCTGTGATATCCAGGCTAGTTGCACCCGGGCAGACCACCATGGCGACTTTCCTAGCTCCATTTTGTGTTTGTTGGTGCTCATTCATCTCGGCAGTTTTCCACAACGGCTGGGGATAAGGATGACTTCCAGGCGCCAGATTCTGCCAGTTATAGCCAGCTTAGACACCCTGTTACCCCAAATTGATAGTCATTTTCTCCGGTACTGACGTATAAACTTTGGCGGATATGAGTACCCTTGGGTGACTATTGGTTCTTAAAGCTCCGAACGAGCCATACATCAGCTTGCAGGCTTGACCTTCACTTAGCTGTCCGCACAATTGCCCCCTAATTTGTACACATCAACGGAGATCCCCTTTTGGTGGAGTTAATATTGAATCGAGGCGCAGAGCGCCGACTCAAGCGTGGCCACCTATGGATTTACAGCAATGAGGTGGACACTAAGCGCTCTCCATTAAAAGGAATTGATGCGGGTAGTCAGTGCCAAGTTCACGATAGCCAGGGCAAACTGCTCGGCACAGCCTTTGTAAATCCGAGCCAACTTATTTGTGGACGAATAGTCAGTCGCAATTCTGGCTTTTCCACAGATACTGTTTGTGAGCGCATACAAACTGCTTTTGAGCAACGCCAACGGTACTTTTCTCACCCCAGCTACCGGATGGTATACGGTGACTCTGACTGGCTTCCGGGCTTGGTAGTGGATAGGTTTGGGGATTATTTAGTAGTCCAGGTCAGTAATTGGGGAATGGAGCGCTACCAACAAACGATTGTGGATAAGTTGGTGGAGATGGTTAACCCCAAAGGCATCCTGCTGCGCAATGATCATCAGGGGCGCGCAATTGAAGATATGCCGCTGGTACACACCGTGGCCTTTGGAGATGTACCCGAGATGGTCCCGTTCGAAGAGAACGGCGTTCCACTTTTGGCCCCAGTACACCAGGGACAAAAAACCGGGTGGTTTTACGATCACCGGGAAAACCGCAGGCTCTTAAATCGCTGGGTCAACGGCAAAAGGGTGTTAGATCTGTTTTCTTACGCAGGTGGTTGGGGCATACAAGCACTTGCCAGTGGAGCCACCGAAGTAGTGTGCGTAGATGCCTCCCAACAGGCCTTGGATTGGTGTTCCCTCAATGCGGATCACAATGATTTCGCCAACAAGCTCAAAACCTTCCAGGGTAAAGCACTGGATGTCCTTAAGAGCATGGTTGCAGAGGGGGAAAAGTTTGATGCGATCGTGCTAGACCCTCCCGCTTTTATTAAGCGAAGGAAAGATCACAAAGCTGGCTTGGCGGCCTATCGCCATATCAATGAACTCGCAATGCGTTTGTTGGCGAGGGGTGGGCTGTTAGTAAGTGCTTCCTGCTCTATGCATCTACAATCCGATGAGCTTATCGACTGCGTGCGCGGTGCGGCGCACCGATTGGGGCGTCCGGCATCAATTCTGGCCAGCGGTGGCCAGGGGGCAGACCACCCTGTACACCCGGCTATCCCAGAGACCAATTACTTAAAGGCGCATTTCGTCCATCTGGGCTAATCCCACCTTCAATTCATACCATCCCCTGCGGACTGAAGCCCCACAGCTAGGTCCGCACTTTCTCTAGCCTAATGTGAGTACTCACTCCTAAAAGTCGGTTTTTTGGGATATGGCGCCCTTCTTGACTAGGATTTGCCCAATTGTTCAGGATGGTGCTTGTTATGCTTCGAGCCGTAAAAGATACAGACCTGGATCGACTTGAGCAGCTCTGGTTGCATGCTGCGGCTCATTCCCACCCCTCCCTTTCCCGTCGATTCTGGCTGGACCGCAGGCACCAATTCCGCTTGGACCACCTGGGCTCCAAAAGCTGTATCGTGTTTACTGATCGTCACGCAGCAGTGGCTGAAGCATTTATTACCATCACAAAGGATGGTCGATTGGCTTACCTCTGCGTCAGCCCGCTATTCTCAAACCGTGGCATAGGTGCCCAGTTGATTTCAAAGGTGAGCCGGGGGCTTCCTAGCCTCCAAGCTGAACTCCTCAGGGAAAACCTGCGCACACGTTACTTTCTCCAAAAGCATGGGTTTGTCGAAAGAGATCGCCACTATAAGGCCGAATATGGTCAACATATGATCGTGATGTCACATGACTAAGCCTTCACTAAGCACATCGACAGCAACAAAGACTCTACTTATAACTTTAACTTCTTGATTCACTTCTTTTTATTGTTTCTACGCGACTCTTGAACCGGGTAGCATGCCTCCCATCATAATTTCCTGAGCGCTGAATTTTTATGGGACGCAACGCTTCCAGCCAAACTTTACAGCCTATTCCAGAACGCACCTTTCATCACGATGCGGACCTGGGGTCCATGAACCTGCGTTTCGCCGGCGCCAAGCCCAGCGAAATTATGCAGTTCACTATGGAGCACGCTCAGAACCCGGTAGTTTTTACTAATTTCCGCCCATTGGCGATAGCCTTTCTTCACTTGGTTACCCGCGCCAAACCGGATATCCCGGTAATCTGGGTGGATCACGGATATAACACCCCAGAAACCTATCGCCATATCGAAAACGTGGTCAAATCTCTCGATTTGAACCTGCGCACCTACTCACCGAAGATGTCCGCAGCCCACTACAACGCTGTGTACGGGGGAATCCCGCAGCTGGATACGCCTGAGCATGACTTCTTCTCCAGGACCGTTAAATTGGAGCCATTTAACCGTGCTATGCAGGAGTTGCAGCCGGACGTGTGGCTAAACGGTATTCGTCACGACCAGAATGCACACCGTAAAAACCTGGATATTTTCACCCAGGGCAACCACGGTACTATTCGAGTGGCACCGATGTTCCACCTGAAGGAAATCGATGTGGAAGAGTATGTTTATGAGAATGACCTTCCCGATAACGATGTGTATTTCGATCCCACCAAGGGGGAGGAGCATCGGGAATGTGGGCTTTTATTAGAAAAGTAGCCCAATAACAATCAGTAATAAAGGGTTTTGCAGGTGCAAAGCGGGCACTATTAATGCCGACTTTGCACCTTAGTTTGAACCCAGGAAAGCATTACATACGGTTAGTCGAGTTAACCAACATTTCCCCTTCAGCATAGAGTTCACAGCGGTCTCTTATCTGGTACTGCTCTCGCTGCTCTTCACAGGCCCGAAGAGCACTTCGATTCGCCTCTACTTGGTTGCCGCCGTCTTCGCTAAAACCCGCCACAAATGCACCACGGTAGTCCACAGCCATTGCCAGGGCTTTGTTGCCAGAGTACTTCCTGTAAGTTGACATTAATTGGCCCAAACCACTGATCTCAAGCTCGAACTCCAAACCCGCTTCCTCCTCCAACTCATCCAGCATCGACTGCAACTGTGCCCGCGAATCCTCTTCCGCAATTTGCATTAATAGCGGTTGAGAGACTTTTGAGAAGAGATCTCTATCTCGATCCAGGTAAAGCTCCAGTACATACCACCAGGCAATTCCCGTTTCCCTCGGAGCACGCAAATACGCCTGCTCTAGCATTTCCATATACTTCTGGCGGGGATACCCCAAAACTTGCATTGTGATCGCCAGTTCATACCAGTAGGCTGGTACTTCCCCTTGGGCATTTACTAATTGAACATATTTATCCCGAATACGTTTCATCTTTCTGGGACTGAGGTATCCCTCCTCCGCCAAGGCTGCGGATAAATCATTTTTTGCCTGGGCTTCGAGATACCAGGTTTCTCCGTGGTATTTCGCCGGAATAGAATTCAATACTTCCTCAGCGCGGGAATAATTTCCTTCACCAGTCAAAGCAATGGCCAGTGCGGAATTTAACGATGGGCTAGAGGCCTGCTTTTTATCTGCATAGACAATATATTCTTCTAATGCTTCGGATCCCTGCTCCGAAATTGCCATAAAGTAGGCCAGTTCTGCGACTGCGGCACTACTGTCCATCAAGTTAACGGAGGGGGATTTAATTACACCATTATTGGAAAACTCCCCCTCGTAATAAATGAAATGACCTTTCGGCAAGTTCTTATACTGCTCATTGAGCTCTTCAAAAGTCATTCCCAGAGCTTCAGGTAAGCTCGCAATTGGATCTTCGCCGGCATTATAAGCCTCCAAATATTCATTTAAGGCTTTATTTCTATCCGCATCGAAAATCATCCAGTGAGCTAACATCCATCCACTGGCATAAAGTGCTCCGGTATCTCTTGAATTCAGCGAGCCAGGAGTGGCTGAAAGGAGCTTATCCAGTGGCAACTCTCTCGCTCGATTAAGACTAATCGCCCGATCAACCGGTATTTTTCCAAAGCTGTACTTTTTATTTTCACCAAAATCTACCGTGGAAAATACTTCAGCAATACCTTCACTAAACCAGTAGGGGTAGAGGTGCTGGCTTCCGCTGTAGGTTAAGAAATGCGTATATTCATGAAACAATGTCTGACGAGCGGGATTATCTGGAAGGGCACGATTTCCGTTTAGATTTAATAATGCGAAGCTCCCATAAGCAGTATTATGGAATTGTCCAATGATAGTTCTAGACGACTCGCTACCACTGACTCCTTTGAAGCTGAGCCGATCATCCAGGGCGTAAATGGTCAACTTTTGTTGATCTGCTGAATACTTAATATATCGTTTTGCAAAAATCCGAAATCGTTCCAAGTCTATTGCCAGTTTTTCAACTTGCTTGGGATTATCATTGGTAACGATACGAAAGTGCTCGGTTTCGATTTCGTACCATTCAGAGTTGACTAATTTCTGCGTGCTAGTGCAACCATATAAAGCTAGTGCAATCACACCACCGACAACTATAAAACGGCGAGCATCGCCGAGAATAGAAGAAATGAGGTTCCCCATAAGTCTTGTGGTCCGTTTAATTTTATTTGTTTGTTTGTAAAAATAGGTAAGTTAGAAGGATTTCTATAGTTTTTGAGCTTTTTAAAAATACAGCAAAAGTATTGCTTGGCTAAGCTTTACTAAAAGTTTTTATTGTTTATTTTAATTTCTTGTCAGTAATTTCAGGCTTTATTGGAAGGGCAGGTATCGGATCTGTGCAACACTTTCCGATAGAGCGAAAATAAAAATATCGAATTTATTGCAAGTCATTTTATGTGAGAAAAATAACACACAGTAACTCCCCATTTTGCTTCCGAGGGAAATTACTGTGCGACTTTCAGAAAATAGCCTTATGGCAATTAAACGTCGAGATTCTCCACCGCCAAAGCGTTGGTCTCGATAAAGTCACGGCGCGGCTCTACCTGATCACCCATCAGAGTTGTAAAGATCTGGTCCGCGGCAATGGCATCTTCAACGGTTACCTGCAGCATACGACGGCTCTCCGGGTCCATGGTGGTTTCCCAAAGCTGCTCCGGGTTCATCTCACCTAGCCCCTTATAGCGCTGGATACCGTAGCCTCTACGGCTCTCGCCCATCAGCCAGTCCATCACTTCAGGGAAGCTGCTGACAGCGTGCTGCTTCTCGCCGCGCTGGATAAAGGCACCCTCTTCCAACAGACCCACCATCTTCTCACCCAGAGCGCATATAGACGCGTACTCAGCGGAATCGAAGAACTCGTGGTTAATCAGGTAGTCACTGCCGACACCGTGGGCCACGATATGGATATGGGGCAGGAACAGGCCGCGCTCGGTGTTCTCCTGAACCGTCACTTCGTGACGACGGGTTCCACCACTCTCTTCGTCACCGAGTTTCTCCTGCAGCTTCTCACTCCAAGCCACAACTTTCTCCTGGGACTGCAAGTCTTCCTGAGACAAGCTGGGCAGGTAGATCATGCTGCGCAGCACTTCCTCAGGGTACAGACGCGACAGACGGTCGATTGTCGCCAATACGCTGCGGTATTCGCCTACCAGGCTCTCCAGGGAGGCGCCAGAAAGCCCTGGGGCATCCGGGTTCACAAACAGCGTGGCGCCTTCCAGGGCGGCGTTGGTGAGGAACTGGGTCAGAGCGCCCTCATCCTTCAGGTACTGTTCCTGTTTGCCCTTGGAGATCTTATACAGCGGCGGCTGGGCGATGTAGATGTGACCCCGCTCGATCAGCTCCGGCATCTGACGGAAGAAGAAGGTGAGCAACAGGGTACGGATATGGGCTCCATCCACGTCAGCATCGGTCATGATGATGATGCTGTGGTAACGCAACTTATCCGGGTTGAACTCACTCTTGCCGATACCACAGCCCAGTGCGGTAATCAGGGTACCCACTTCGGCACTTGAGAGCATCTTATCAAAGCGCGCTTTTTCCACATTGAGGATCTTACCCTTCAGCGGCAGGATCGCCTGGGTGCGGCGATCGCGGCCCTGCTTGGCAGAACCACCGGCGGAGTCACCCTCCACTAAGTAAATCTCAGATAGTGCCGGATCTTTTTGCTGGCAATCTGCCAGTTTTCCGGGCAGGCCGGCAATATCCAACGCTCCCTTGCGGCGAGTCATTTCACGGGCCTTGCGGGCCGCCTCACGGGCTTTGGCCGCGTCGATCATCTTGGTGACGACAGATTTGGCTTCCTGTGGGTTCTCCATCAGGTAGTCTGTGAAGTGGTGACCCATCTCCTGTTCTACAGCGGGTTTCACTTCGGATGAAACCAGCTTGTCCTTAGTCTGGGAGGAGAATTTCGGGTCCGGAACCTTCACAGAGATAATCGCGGTGAGACCTTCCCTGGCGTCATCGCCAGTGGTGTTCACCTTGTCTTTCTTACCCAGGCCTTCCCGCTCGATATAGCTGTTCAGACCGCGGGTCAGGGCTGCACGGAAGCCCGCCAGGTGGGTACCACCGTCGCGCTGGGGAATATTGTTGGTGTAGCAGAAGATGCTTTCCTGGAAGCTATCGTTCCACTGTAATGCCACCTCTACTGCAATGCCGTCTTCGCGCTGGCTCTGGAAGTGCAGAACCTTGTTAATCGGAGTTTTGTTCTGGTTGAGGAACTCCACAAAGGCACTCAGACCACCCTCGTATTCATAGACCTCTTCCTTACCACTGCGCTCATCCTTCAGGACAATACGCACACCGGAGTTCAGGAAGGACAGCTCGCGCAGGCGCTTGGCCAGCACATCGAAATGGAACTCGATATTACTGAAGGTATCCTCAGACGGTTTGAAGTGCACCGTAGTGCCGGTGGTATCGCTGTCACCCACAACTTCCAGGGGTGCCTGGGGCACTCCGTGGTGGTAGGTCTGCTCGTGGATCTTGCCACCGCGACGGATAGTCAGCTTCAGCTCTTTGGACAAAGCGTTTACCACCGATACCCCTACCCCGTGCAAACCGCCGGAGACCTTGTAGGTGTTGTCATCAAATTTACCGCCTGCGTGAAGGACGGTCATAATCACTTCTGCTGCAGAAACCCCCTCTTCCGGGTGAATCTCTGTCGGGATACCACGGCCATTGTCCGATACGGAAATGGACTCATCCGGGTGGATGGTTACACGGATCTCATCACAGTGGCCGGCCAGCGCTTCATCGATGGAGTTGTCGACCACCTCGAATACCATGTGGTGCAGACCGGTGCCATCGTCGGTATCACCAATATACATTCCGGGGCGCTTGCGCACCGCATCCAGGCCTTTTAATACCTTGATACTGCTTGAGTCATAGCTTTGCTGCTCTGACATTTATTCGCTCCATTAAACTTATTGTGCGGCCGAAGCTTCGGCACTGATCTTCCCATGTTCCACGTGGAACACTTTCGGGCAATTCCAAGGGGCATCTAGTTGCCGCCAAGGGCGGCTTGTAGTGCCCTCCTCAATTCCGGTTACAAGCACCTGGCTGGCACAACGCCCAACCCAATGCGCAAAAATCTGTTGGTTACTGTCATCCAGCTCTGCCGGCAAGTCATCTACCAGGAATACTGGCATATCCCCCTGCCTACAGACTACCTCCGCCATGGCCGTGCGCACCGCACACACCAACATCTTCTGTTGGCCTCGAGATAGAATATTGTGGGCCGACTCACCGGCTACGGTAAAACGAATATCCGCCCTATGGGGACCAATACGCGTATGCCCCTGTGAAACATCTGATTCCCGTGATTCAGATAGAGCGCCACGCAGGTCAACTTCTTTACGCCAGCCACGACGGTAACTCATATCGACACGGCTCAACAGGCTCTGTGGTAACTCACCGAGAAGTTGCGAAACGGCAGACTGCAATTGAGAAAACTGAGCTAATCGCAGATCGTTTACACGCTCGCCACTAAGGGCCAACTGCTCTTCCCATACGCCGATGCTAGCCTCATCGATTTTACCACGACGCAGGAGAGCATTTCGCTGCCGCAGTGCGATTTGATAATTTTTCCACTCCTGGGCAAATAAATGTTCCACGTGGAACACTGTCCAATCCAATAATCGGCGCCGAATGCCGGGGCCACCATCAAGTGCGGAAAAACTTTCACTGTTTATCAATTGAAGGGGCAGGCAACTAGCAAGCTGTGAGCTGGATTCCGCTGGAGCCTGGTTAACCCTGATTCGGCCCGAGCCATCTGCGAGGCGCTCTACCCCCAAGTTAAAACCTGTATCGAGCTGGGCAAAAACCGTAAGCCCACCAGTATCATGCTGAATAACCGACTTATGCTGGCGAGAGCGAAAGGAACGACCGGTTGCCAGCATATGTACCGCCTCTAGCAGTGAAGTCTTGCCACTGCCATTCGCACCGCAAAACACGTTAACGCCAGGACCCAGTTTGAGATCGGCAGAGCAGATATTTCGAAAATTAGATAAGAGAAGACGGGTCAGCGCCACAGACACCTCCCCCAGAGTGAAGAGCGCGATGCACAAGCATCGCTTTGTTTATCGGCTACCCCACCGAGCGGGGGGGTAGCCTCAATCCATTCAGAAAAGAGCAATGGGTGGGCTGCCTTACAGGCGCATAGGCATAATCACGTACAGCGCATCACCTTCTTCAGGTTGCTGCAGCAGAGCACTGCTATTGGCATCCGCCAAACTGATACGGATCTGGTCACTGTGAATAGCACCAGTGACGTCCAGCAGATAGGAAACGTTAAAGCCAATCTCCATTGGCTCACCTACGTAATCCACCATCATCTGCTCTTCCGCCTCTTCCTGCTCCGGGTTGTTGGCAACAATCTGCAATAACCCCTCAGAAACCTGAAGACGCACCCCACGGTATTTCTCGTTGGAGAGAATCGCTGCGCGGGAGAAGGCCTGGCGCAAACCCTGGCGATCGGCATAGACCACATTGCCCGCCCCTCGCGGCAACACGCGCTCGTAGTCAGGGAACTTCCCGTCCACCAGCTTGGAAGTGAAAGTAAACTGACCACTAACCACACGAATATGGTTGTTACCCAGCACTACCTGTGCCTGTGCATCGCTGTCTTCAAGCAAACGACCCAGCTCAAGTACGCCTTTGCGCGGCACAATAGCCTGGATAGGCGTGGCGACATCCAGGCCGGGGGCATCGCGATCGCAAAGCGCCAAGCGGTGGCCATCAGTAGCAACCGCGCGCAGCTGCTGCGGGCGACACTCTAGCAGTAAACCATTCAGGTAATAGCGCACATCCTGCTGAGCCATAGCAAAACTGGTGGCTTCTATCAGGCGGCGGATCTCGCGCTGGGAGATATCGAAACGGGTCTGTGCACTGGCCTCTTCCTGGTTCGGGAAGTCCGCTGCGGGCAGAGTCGACAGCTGAAAACGGCTGCGGCCACTGCGCAGTATCAGGCGCTCGCCATCGCGCTCAAACTTCAGTTCAGCACCATCGGGCAGAGAGCGACAAATATCCAGCAGCTTGCGTGCGGGAACAGTCACCTCGCCCTCCATTTCTACACCGTCTACACCGAGACGGCCGACAATTTCCACTTCCAGATCAGTACCGGTCAGGGAGAGTTCCTGGCCCTGTAACTGCATCAACACATTGGCCAGGACTGGCAGTGTTTGGCGTTTCTCAACAACACCGGCCACCAGTTGTAACGGCTTCAGAAGGGCGTCCCGGCTCACATTGAATTTCATCGGTAGTTTCGCCTTGTTTTGTCAGTTATTCGATTAAGTGGTCAGCGACCGTGTCAGCAACTTAACATCCTCGCGAATATCCGCGTCGGACTCCTGCAACTCACGTATTTTGCGGCAGGCATGCAGTACTGTTGTGTGGTCGCGACCACCGAAGGCATCGCCGATCTCCGGCAAGCTGTGATTGGTCAGCTCCTTGGCCAGGGACATAGCGACTTGGCGGGGACGGGCCACCGAGCGACTGCGCCGCTTGGAGAGCAAATCCGCCACCTTAATTTTGTAGTATTCAGCGACAACCCGCTGGATATTATCCACACTGACCAATCGATCCTGTAGGGCCAACAGGTCTTTTAGTGCTTCGCGCACAAGGACATCGTCAATAGCGCGACCGGTAAATTGCGAATTGGCAATTACGCGGCGCAGTGCACCTTCAAGCTCTCGCACATTGGAGCGAATGCGCTGCGCAATAAAGAAAGCGGAGTCGTGAGGTAAATCCACACCCACCTGCTCGGCCTTCTTCATCAAAATAGCGACTCGGGTCTCGAGCTCCGGAGGCTCTACAGCCACCGTTAATCCCCAGCCAAAGCGGGATTTCAAACGCTCTTCCAAGCCGTCGATCTCTTTGGGATAGCGGTCACAGGTTAGGATAATCTGCTGACCACCTTCCAGCAGGGCATTAAAGGTATGGAAAAACTCTTCCTGAGAGCGCTCCTTACCGGCAAAGAACTGGATATCATCAATCAACAGGGCGTCAACAGACCGGTAATAGCGCTTAAAGTCGCTGATGGCATTCAGCTGTAGCGCTTTCACCATATCTGCAACAAAGCGCTCGGAGTGCAAATACACCACCTTAGCATTGGGGTTGCGCTCCAGCAGTGCGTTGCCAACCGCGTGCATCAAGTGGGTTTTCCCGAGACCCACGCCCCCATATATAAAGAGGGGATTGTAGGCGCCGCCCGGATTGTCAGAAATCTGTTGTGCTGCAGCGAGGCCCAGCTGATTGGACTTACCCTCAACAAAGGATTTGAAAGTAAAGTTGCGATTGAGTGAGCTGCCGTGCTTGATCGCCCCTTCCACCTCAACCTGCCTGGCCGGCTGTTCCGGTATAGAACGAGCCATACCATTCAAAGCAGGAGGCCGCAGATCTGTCAGGGCCAGTTCCCCTGTTGTCATTTGTTCGACAGTTACTTCCTCAGCCATAGCAGGATGCGGCACCGGCCTGCTGGCACCAAACCCAGAGCCCAGCGATGTATTCACAGGAGCTGGTGTTGTAGCTACTGGTGGCACAGATACCGGTGGCGGTGCCACTGCCGTTTGTACCGGCGGTTGTGGCGGAGTTGGCGCCGATGGCGAGGGTGTCGGTAGCGGTGTCGGAGGGGCATTACTTGCTACATGGCCGCGCTGGAAGCGAGCCGGCCGGCGAGCGGTGATCTCGAGCGCCACTTGCAGAGGACGCCCCGGTGCAAACTGCTGCACCAACTCGCGAATGCGGTTCAGGAATTTATTGCCAACCCAGTCCAGCACAAAGCGGTTCGGTGCGATCAGGCGCAACTCGCCCTCAGCACTGACGGGATTGACGCGCAACGGTCTGATCCAGGTATTAAACTGCTGAGATGGCAGCTCATCCTGTAAACAGCTCGCGCACTGCTTCCATACGGATTCAGTCAA